>CAZLAN010000034.1:0-11180 GCA_964557485.1 uncultured Rhodobiaceae bacterium
GATTGATAAGGCGGACATCGAATTTCCAAATGATTTACTACAAGAATTAGACAGAATGGAATTTTATGTTTATGAAACAGGGGAAACAATTGCTGCTGAAAAACGTCCTGTTGTTATCATTACTTCTAATAATGAAAAAGAACTTCCTGATGCTTTCTTGAGAAGATGCTTCTTTCATTATATTAGTTTCCCGGATAATGAAACGATGCAAAAAATTGTTGATGTCCATCACCCGGATATTAAATCGAAACTAGTATCTGCATCACTAAAGGTATTTTATGAACTTAGAGAAATTCCTGGTCTTAAGAAAAAGCCTTCTACTTCTGAACTTCTTGACTGGCTAAAATTATTAATGAATGAAGATATAACGCCTGAAATGCTAAGAGAGAATAATTCAAATAATATTATTCCCCCCTTACACGGGGCATTATTAAAAAACGAACAGGATGTTCATCTTTTTGAAAGACTAGCTTTTTTAGCAAGAAGGGAGAATAACCAGAATTAAAAATGTTTATTAATTTTTTTCAGGAACTTAAGAAAGCAGAAATACCGGTAACTTTAAGAGAATACTTAACTCTAATTGAAGCACTAAAAGCGGATATTCCTCAAAGAAAAATTGAAGATTTCTATTATTTATCTCGGTCAACATTAATTAAAGACGAAAGAAACCTTGATAAATTTGATAGAGTTTTTGGTCAAGTATTTAAAGGTTTAGAAAGCACAGAAGGTACTGAAGTTGCTGAAATACCTGAAGAATGGTTGAAATCTCTGAATGAAAAATTCCTAACCGAAGAAGAAAAAAAACAAATTGAATCAATGGGCGGATGGGAAAAACTAATGGAAGAATTAAAAAAGCGCCTTGAAGAGCAAGAAAAAAGGCATGAAGGTGGTTCAAAATGGATTGGGACAGCAGGCACATCTCCTTATGGCGCTGATGGTTATAACCCAGAAGGTATAAGAATTGGTCAAAAAAATAATAAGAATTTTAAAGCTGTTAAGGTTTGGGATAAAAGAGAATTTAAAAACCTCGATGATGATGTTGAAATTGGAATAAGAAATATAAAACTTGCTCTGCGTAGATTAAGGAAATTTGCGAGAGAAGGTGCAGCGGATACTCTTGATTTACCAGGAACAATAAAAAATACTGCTGATAAGGGTTACTTAGATATTTCTTTAGTTCCAGAAAGAAGAAATAAAGTAAAAGTTCTTTTATTTTTTGATATAGGCGGTTCAATGGATCCGCATGTAAAGTTATGTGAAGAATTATTTTCTGCAGCTAGAACGGAGTTTAAGAATATGGAAAACTTTTATTTTCATAATTGCTTATATGAATATGTTTGGAAAGATAATAGAAGGCGCCATGCAGAAAGGTTAAATACATGGGATATACTTCATAAATATCCTTCTGATTACAAGGTAATTTTTGTAGGAGACGCATCAATGAGTCCTTATGAAATTACTTATTCTGGTGGAAGTGTTGAACATTGGAATGAGGAGCCTGGAGGTTTATGGCTTGAAAGAATTAATAATATTTATGCAAATGCTATATGGCTAAACCCTGTTGAAAAAAAACATTGGGAATTTACACCTTCATCACAAATAATTAATGAAATATTCTCTGGTAGAATGTTTTCACTTACTCTTGACGGAATTGATAAAGCTATGAAAGAATTGAGCATGAAAAGGTAAAAAAATGAAAAAACTTCTTATAATATTTATATTCTCATTTCTTGTTGGTTGTGCAAACCTTACAAATGAAGAAAGATTAGTTATCGAAACAAAAATTGATCACGAAGAATGTATAAGTCTTGGCTTTAAAGAGGGTACAGAAGCTTATGGCGGGTGTAGGCTTACCTTAAAATCAATTAGAGCCCAAAATAAAACAACTCAAGCCATTAAAAGGAATAGCATGGATAATAATAGGTTTTGTAATAGATGGTATTGCTGGTAGTTAAGAAATACCAAGCTTTTTCTTTAAACTACTACTAGATGTCGTGTACTGAAAAATTATCTTTTTACCAGGAAATATATACTCATGAGCTTTTTGTGACATAAGAGCCGCCTCATGAAAACCGCAAAGTATAAGTTTCAATTTACCTGGATAAGTATTTATATCACCAATTGCAAAGATTCCCTTCTGATCTGTTTCAAATTTTTCTGTATCTACTACAATAAGATTTTCATCTAAATTTAAACCCCAATCAGAAACAGGTCCAAGCTTCATTGTTAGCCCAAAAAAAGGTAATAATATGTCGCAGTTAATATCTTTTTCTTCTTCTTTGTTTCTGCAAACAACACTATCTAGAATTTCTCCATTTCCTTTTAATTCTTTGACCTGCCCTATTTGAAAATCAATATGATTTTTATCTATTAAATTAGATATCTTTTTTACAGTATCAGGAGCGGCTCTAAATTCTTCTCTCCGATGAATTAATGTTAATGACTTGGCATCTTCATATAAATTTAAAGCCCAATCAAGGGCTGAATCTCCTCCTCCAACTATTACTATGTTTTTCTCAGAAAATTTCTTTTTGTCTCTTATAGAATAGAAAACTGAAACATCTTCATAGTCCTCAATATTTTCAATTGGTGGTTTTTTTGCCTGGAAACTTCCTCCGCCGGCAGCAATAACGACTACCTTGGCTATAAAAGTTTCATTTAAATCAGTTTTGACCTCCCAGGAATTATCATTTGTTTTTTTTAATTCTGTAACAATTCTAGATAAATGAAATGTTGGATTAAATGGTTTAATTTGTTTCATTAATGATTCAACTAAATCATTCCCTAAAATTTTAGGAATTCCAGGAATATCATAAATAGGTTTATCGGGGTAAAGCTCTGCACATTGCCCTCCTGGCTTATTCAAAATATCAATAATATGACAATTGATATCAAGTAAACCCAACTCAAAAACAGAAAATAAACCTACAGGGCCTGCGCCAATAATTAAGCAATCTGTTTCAACGAGATTTGAATTCATTTTTAAAATTGTTTTTCTGGTAAATTCACTATTAAGCCATCTAATTCATCAGAAACCTTTATCTGACAAGAAAGTCTACTTTCTTCAGTAACATCAAAAGCAAAATCAAGCATATCTTGTTCCATTTGCTCTGCTTTCCCAGTTTTCCTACCCCAATCTGAATGAATAAAAACATGACATGTTGCGCAAGCACAAGCTCCTCCGCAATCTGCGTCTATACCTGGAACACTATTTTGTATAGCTGCCTCCATAAGGGTGATATCATTTTCAACATCTAGACAATGCTCAGTTTTATCAAATTCAATAAATGTTATTTTTGTCATTTATAAATTTACCTCTTACCCTAATTTCTTTACTATATCTTCTAAAGGATAAATCTATCTATTTACAAGGGTTATTTAACTTATTACAAATCTGACATACACAATTTTACTTATAAAAGAAATAAAATATGAATGAAAAGCTTAACAACCTAGATGATCGTTCTTTAAGAATACTTATGCCGAGTTATAGAAGTCATCCCTATACTGGAGGGCAAGGAATCTATATGAGGCTTGTTACAAAAGCTATGATAGATCTCGGACATCAAGTAGAAGTTCTATCTGGACAACCGTATCCTATACTTGACAAAGGTGTAAAACTTACAAAATTACCATCATTGGATTTATATTCTTATGACAGCCCTTTAAAAGCTTTTAACATAGATTTATTCAAAGATAGAATAGATATGTATGAATGGCTAAGCCATCTCTCTGGAGGCTTTTCAGAGCCATATACTTTTGGAGAAAGGATGGCAAGGTGGGGTAAAGAAAATCACTCTAAGTATGATGTAGTTCATGATAATCAGACTCTAGCTTGGGGACTCCTTAAACTAAGGAATTTAGGAATGCCTGTAGTAGGAACAATTCATCATCCTATAACAATGGATAAAAGGATTGATATAGAGCATGCAGAAACTATCTCTTTAAAAATATTAAAATGGCGATGGTATAATTTTTTAAAAATGCAAATTAAAGTCGCTAGACAATTAAATCCAATAATAGTTGTTTCTGAAAATACCAGAAAAGATTTGGTTAAGGATTTCAAAATTGATCCAAGTAAAACTAGAAAAGTGCTTCATGGGATAGATCATAAAACCTTTAGACCAATCGAAAGCATTAAAAGAAAGAAAAATCAACTCATTACAACTGCTAGCGCTGATGTTCCTTTAAAAGGATTAATATATCTAATAAGAGCTTATGATTATTTATTAGAAGAATTCCCTGATTTAAAACTTATAGTTATAGGGAAATTGAGAGAAGGCCCAACATCAAACGAATTAGAAAAAAGAGGGATAAAAGACAGGGTAAAATTTATTACCGATCTTACTAGTAACGAAATAGCTGAATTATATGCAGAATCAACTTTGGCTGTTTCCCCCTCAGTTTATGAAGGATTTGGTTTCCCGGCAGGAGAAGCTATGTCATGTGGAATACCTATTGTCTCTTCAAATGGAGGTTCATTACCTGAAGTAGTTGGTGATGCAGGTATAATTGTTGAACACTCTAATCCAAAAGCCCTATATCAAGGTATAAAAGAATTATTAAACAACGAAGAAAAGAGATTTGAGTACGGACAAAGAGGAAGAGAAAGAGTTTTGAAAAAATTCACTTGGAAACGTGCCGCTGAAGAATTAGTTGGTGTATATAAAGAGGCAATAACAAGTGTTAACAATTAACTTAGAAAAGCTATCTATTTCAGATGGATCGGTCATTCTAGACTTGGGTTGTGGTAAAGGACGTCATTTACATAAACTTTACTATTACAGCAAATGTTATGTTGTAGGTTTAGATCTATCAATTGAAGAATTAAACGAAACATATAATGGATTTAAACGGTATCCTGATACAAGTGGAAATTTAGATAGAAAATTTAGTTTAATGGCAGGAAATGCAACAAAACTTCCCTTTAAAGATAATACCTTTGATAGCATAATCTGTTCTGAAGTTTTAGAACATATTGAAGACTTTGAAAGAGTTATTAAAGAGATATATAGAATATCTAAACCAGGTGCTAAAGTAGGAATATCAGTTCCTCGTTGGTTGCCTGAAAAAATTTGTTGGGCTTTATCAGATGATTATCATAATGAGCCTGGCGGTCATATAAGAATTTTCCGATTTAAAGACTTAAAAAAATCTTTCCTGTTAAATGGTTATTCATATCTTGGAAGAGATTATAAGCACGGACTTCATTCACCCTATTGGTGGCTTAAATGCTTTGTTGGCGTGAAGAAAGAGGATAATTTTTTTGTAAATTTATATAGAAAATTTCTTGAGTGGGATATCTTAAAAAGACCATTACTCACAAGAATACTAGAAAAGATATTTGATCCAATAATGGGAAAGTCAGTAGTTCTTTATTTGGAAAGAAAATAATGGGCTCAAAAAAATTAACAGAAAAGTTCCAGAAATACTTTAAAGGCTCTTCAGAGAGAATAATAGAATTACAAAATAATGATGGATCAATTCCATGGTTTAAAAATGGTGTTTTTGATACATGGAATCACCTTGAAAGCTTAATGGCCTTAAACGCCTTAGGGTTTAGTGAAAAAGTTGATTTGGGATTTACATTTCTAAAAAATAACCAGCAAAAAGATGGTTCATGGCTTGGAGAATTAGGAAGCACTCTTGAAATAGATGAAGAAACAGGAAAATTTATCAGTAAAAAAGAGGAATTCAAAATCCAATTTAAAGATACAAATTTTTCAGCTTATATTGCTACGGCTTGCTGGCATGATTATTTAATAAATAAATCTACAAATAATCTTAAAGATAAGTGGGAAATGTTAGATTCTGCAATTAGCTTTACATTAAGTAATCAACTTGACAGTGGCAGTATAAGATGGGCAGCTGAAAGCCCTGAAGCACCTAAAGAAGATTCACTTCTTACAGGTTGTTGTTCTATCTATAAAAGTTTAATTTGTGCAATTAATTCTTCAAAAATACTAGGAATTGAAAGACCAGAATGGGAAACATCTCTTAATAAACTTAAAAACGCAATCATTAATAAACCTAAGAGTTTTGATAAAACATGGGAATCAAAAAAAAGGTTTTCAATGGATTGGTATTACCCTGTTCTTTGTGGAATTATTTCTGGAAATCAAGCAGAAAATAGAATAACAGAAAATTGGAATACTTTTGTTGTTGAGGAATTAGGTTGCTTATGCGTTTCAGATCAACCTTGGGTAACTATAGCGGAAACTGCTGAGCTTTCTATCTCTCTTGTAAAAATTAATGAAATTGATAAAGCTTCCGATTTACTAAGATGGCTAGAGAATTACAGAGACAAAAATGGGGCTTATTGGATGGGAAAACAATATAGTGAAAATACTTTTTGGCCTGCCGAAAAACCAGGCTGGACATCAGCGGCGGTAATTCTTGCAGCTGATTCAATTTATAAATTTAGCAATGGATCAGAAATATTTCTTAAGGATGATTTAATTTAATCTTTTTAAAATTCTTAAAGATTTGACATGGTCAATTTCCTTAAATTTCTTACCTGCTAAAGCTAATTTATAAATTTCATAAGGAGGCCTACCGCCATCTTTAGGGTCAGGAAAAACATCATGAATAGCAAGTATTCCTCCATCATTCATAACTTTTTCATTCCAATTATTAAAATCATCTAATGCAGCCTCCATTGTATGACCTCCATCTATAAAAATCATTGAAAGAGGAATAGTCCAATATTTGGAAACTAAAGATGAATCAGAAACAATTGGAATAATTGTATCTAGTAATTCTGCTTTTCTAATATTTTTAATAAATTCTGGGAAGGAATTTATTCTACCGGTTTCTTTATCATAAAGATCTTTATCATGATATTCCCACCCTACTTGATTTTCTTCAGATCCTGTATGATGATCTACAGAATAAACGCATGAATTTAATTTCTTTGCAGCAATTCCTATATAAACTGTTGATTTTCCGCAATAAGAGCCTATTTCCATAATAGGTCCTCTTTCTGCAGATTTAAGAGCCGTACGGTAAAGGCACTCACCCTCTTCATCGTCAATGAAACCTTTTATAGAATTAAAATTATCCGGAAGTTCCAAAACTTAACTTACTCTGCAGCAACATTGGAAAAATTAAGGTCTTCTTTACCTTGAATTCCCCTTATTAATTTACCTTCTTTTACACCTTGAGGAATTCCATCTTTAGTAACTATATTTCCGGAAACGAATGAATATGACATGCCTTCAGTTTTTTGAATAAATCTTTTTCCTCCTAGAGGAAGATCATATGCAATTCTGGGTTTAAGTAATTTAAAATTATCAAAATCAATAATATTTATATCTGCTTTCATATTCTTATCTAATACCCCCCTATCATATAACCCAACATATAAGGCATTATCTCTGGTTTGTTTTTTGATGATAAACTCCAAAGGAATTTTTGGCCCTCTTTCTCTGTCTCTTGCCCAATGCGTAAGTAAAGTCGAAGGAAAGCTATAATCAGTCATTATTCCGCAATGGGCGCCTCCATCGCCTAATCCAAAGGCCGTATATTTATGATTTAGCATATAGTGAACATCATCGAGATTTCCTTTAACATAGTTCATTATAGGCATATAAAGTAAGTTATACCCTTCATCTTCTAGCATGTAATCTAGAATAAATTCTAAAGGTGTTAAGCCGCTTTTTTTCGAAAGATATTCAACTGATTCCTTGTGAGTTGGTTCGTAATTAGGAGATTCACCGAAAATAAAAATTTTATCAAAGTGAGTCAAAATTAATGACAGGATATTGTCAGGATCCAAATCAACATCTTCAGACAGAAGTCCTTTCCTGAATTCTTTGTCTTTTAAGGCAGATACCTTTTCTTCAACACTCAGGTCTTTTATTTTTTGATAACTTGGATAAAAAATAAATGGATTAAGGGTAGCTGACAAGCCTTGTAGCACTCCTGTTGGTCTTGGAGGAACCTGACCTTTCATATTTATACCTTCATCATTAGCCAGAGTAATGCCATCAAGAGTTTTTTTCCATAAATCTGGATATCTGTAATCTTGTTCAATAGTTAAAGATAAGGGCCTTCCAGAAATTCTTGCCATTTCTTTAATCATATTAAATTCATAATCAAAATCCCAAAAATCAGCAATTAATTGAATTACCCCCTTATCGACCTCTCTCATTCCTTTTGCTATGCCGTGAAGTTCTTTGTCTTGCGCCTTAAATGTAGGAGTGTTATTACCGTCTTTGTCTCTGTGTTTTTCCGTTCTTGATGTTGAGAAACCAAGCGCTCCAGTATTTAAAGATTCTTTTACATGCTCTGACATTAGAGCAATATCTTGATCATTTGCTGGTTCTAATTGTGCTGCTCTTTCATCCATCACATAAGCCCTAAGAGCTCCGTGAGGAATTTGAAGACCAACATCTATAGAAAGATCCATTTGATCAACTGCATCCATAAATTCTGGAAAAGTTTCCCAATTCCATTTAATTCCTTCTGCTAGGACAGTTCCCGGTATATCTTCTACACCCTCCATTAAGCCTATCAACCAATCATGTCTTTCCGGCTTACAGGGAGCAAAACCTACACCGCAATTTCCCATAACTGCCGTAGTAATGCCGTGATAATGTGATGGGCTTAAAAACGGATCCCAAGTAACTTGACCATCAAAATGGGTATGTATATCAACAAACCCTGGAGTAACAATTTTATCTTTAGCGTTAATTTCTTCTTTTCCAACATCTTTTATCTGTCCAATATCGGAAATCTTGTTTCCTGAAACAGCTATATCGGCCTCGTAAGGATCCCCTCCTTTGCCGTCATAAACCAAACCATTTCTTATTACATAATCATACATAATCAAACTCTAATACATAATATACTTCTTAAGTCATTATATTTAAAGGATTAAAAAATAATCTTAATTCATATAATTTTCTTTATATTTTGAGAATTCTTTTTTAACAACACCAGCAAGTAGATAAACACCTATTAGATTTGGTATTGCCATCAGAAAAAGAGAGGAATCTGATAAATCAATAACCTTTGTTAGATCTAAAGAAGCGCCAACTATAGCAAATAAACAAAAAATCAACTTATAAGTTAATTCAATAAATTTTCTTTCACCAAATATAAATGTTATCGCTTTAACTCCATAATATGACCAAGAAATAGCAGTTGAAAAAGCAAATAATATTGCCACTAACGCAAGTATATAAGGAAACCAAGGTAGAACTGATCCGAATGCCTCTGAAGTCATACGAGCTCCTTCAATTCCCTCACCAGCAGAAAAGACACCAGTTGTAACTATAACCAAAGCAGTAATAGTACATATAACAACTGTATCAATAAATGGCTCTAAAACTGAAACAATACCTTCTGTAATAGGCTCTTTTGTCTTAACTGCAGAGTGAGCAATAGGTGCCGAACCAATTCCTGCTTCATTAGAGAAAACAGCCCTTCTAAAGCCTAGTATCAAAACCCCCAGGAAGCCACCTGTGACACCTTCAGGTGAAAAAGCACCTACAAAAATAGATCTTATTGCATCTGGAAGATATTGAGCATTAACTATCAATATGATAATTGCAGAAATTATATAAATTATTGCCATACCAGGCACAAGTCTAGAAGTTACTGCAGCTATCCTCTGAATTCCCCCTATTATGACTACCCCTAAAAGAACAGCGAAGACTGCTCCATAAACCCACGAATTAATATCGAGAAATCCTCCTTCTCCACCAGAAACATATATCACTAAATCAAGGGACTGATTAACTTGAAACATATTTCCTCCACCTAAAGAGGCAAAAACACAAAATACAGCAAACATATAGGCTAAGAATTTTCCAAATAATGGCATACCTTTTTCGCTAAGACCTTTTGAAAGATAATACATCGCACCGCCAGAAACAGTTCCATCAGGGTTAAAGTTTCTATATTTAACGCCCAATGTGCATTCGCAAAATTTTAAAGACATTCCTAATAGCCCTGATAAGATCATCCAAAAGGTTGCTCCAGGACCTCCAAGAGAAATAGCAACTGCGACTCCCCCAATATTACCAAGACCTACTGTTCCAGATAAAGCAGTAGCAAGAGCACGAAAATGTGAAACTTCACCTGAAGAATCTTGAGAAGAAAATTTACCTCTAACAAGTGCAATTGAATGAGAAAAAGCCGAAAAATTAACAAATTTAAAATAAAAGGTGCAGAAAAGTCCCCCTAAGATTAGCCAGATTACTATGAGCTCTACATTTGTTGAACCCAAGGGAAGACTATAGAAGACGATAGACGAAACACTTTCTGATATAGGGGCTAGTAGATTGTTAATATTTTCATCAATTCCGGCATATAAAATAGAAGGGTTCAAAAATGCCAAAAAGATTAAAAATTTTTTTAATATATTTCTTTTCATAAAAATAACTAATCCTATAGATTAATTAGGATATTATTTGTTAAATATCTAAATACAAACTTTTTAATAAATTTTTAAGGATAAACATGGGTTCTCTTATAATTAAATCTTTAGTTAAGGAATTTGATAACACAAAAGCTCTAGATCAACTTACTTTAGAAATACACGATGGTGAAATGGTTGGTATTATAGGGAAATCAGGAGCAGGAAAATCAACTCTTTTAAGGCTTATTAATAGACTGATAGAGCCCACAAGTGGATCTATCCAATATAATGGAATTGATATTAGTAATTTAAAGGGTAAAAAATTAAAAAATTGGCGTTCCAAGTGTGCCATGATTTTTCAACAATTTAACTTAATAGACAGATTGGATGTCTTAACTAATGTTCTAAGTGGTACTTTAGGAAATAGTTTTAATATACTGAAATTATTAAAGATTTATAGTAATAATGAAAAAATAGATGCACTAAGGCATCTTCATAATCTTGATTTATCAGATAAAGCACTTCAAAGAGTAGAGACATTGTCAGGTGGCCAACAACAAAGAGTGGCAATTGCACGAGCAATGATGCAAAAACCCAAGATACTATTAGCTGACGAACCAATCTCTTCTTTAGACCCTAAAAACTCAAAAGTAGTAATGGATGATATTAGAAAAATTAATAAGGAAGAAGGAATCATGGCTATTTGTAACCTTCATTCATTAGAAATAGCCAAAGAATACTGTGAAAGAATAATAGGGCTATCAGAAGGAAAAATAGTCTTCGATGGGAATCCTTCAGAACTTACCAAAGAACT
>CAZLAN010000035.1:0-10457 GCA_964557485.1 uncultured Rhodobiaceae bacterium
AAGAACATAATTTCGTACATTATTTTTTTTATTTTCTTTTATTGTGTCCATTGGCCAGTAAGAAATTAAATGACCAAATCAGACTATATATTTTTGGTTTATTTGCTAGTTATTTTTAATAAAAAAGGGGGTTTTACACCTCAACTACAACTTTACCAATATTACCGCCTTCAAAAAGCTTTAAATATGCTTCCGGCAAATTTTCAAGACCTTTAGTAGTTTGGAAAGGTAACTTTATTTTTTTTTCGTCAATCCAGTTTTTAAGTAATGGATTAAGTTCATTTTCTCTATGATAAAAATCAGGGGAAAAGAAACCTTCCACCCTTAGTCTTTTCATAAGAATAAGATCATAATTTTTTGGGCCAGGCGATCTTTTTGATGAACTGTAATAATCAAGTAGACCTGAAATTGCTATAGTTCCAAAAAGGGCCATATTTTCATAAACTGCCTCAGCAATAGGCCCGCCAACATGGTCGATATATACATTTATACCCTCTGAACAAAGCTCCTTAAGTTGTTCTGAAACATTTTCTTTTTTGTAATTTATAGCACCATCAAAACCATAGCTATCACATATTAATTTACATTTTTCATCTGTTCCAGCTATACCAATCACTTTACAGCCAATGATTTTTGCTATTTGGCCTACTAATAAACCTGTACAACCCGCAGCAGCAGATACGACAAAAGTTTCACCTTTTTTTGCTCTACCTGTTTCGACTACTCCTACATAAGCAGTCCAACCATTTGCACCTAGAATTCCAACATAATTAATTAAATCAATCTCACTATCATCAACAAGACTTGGGAACATGCTTTCAGGATCAATAAGAGAGTAATCAGCCCATTGACCCCATGACCTAAGTTTTTGTCCAGGTAAAAAGTTAGGGTTTTTGCTTACTACAACTTCACTAAGAACAGTCCCTGTAATTTTTTCTCCTATAGGTGTCGGAGGTAAATAAGAGTCTTCTCGATCTGTCATAATCATTCTTGTCCCTGCATCCATGGAAAGAAAGATGTTTTTAGTTAGAATAAAACCTTCAGG
The DNA here is from genome assembly GCA_964557485.1 of uncultured Rhodobiaceae bacterium. Taxonomy (GTDB): domain Bacteria; phylum Pseudomonadota; class Alphaproteobacteria; order MED-G09; family MED-G09; genus AG-430-B22. The sequence continues at coordinate 1,046 of CAZLAN010000035.1, forward strand.
TAGTTCAATACTTTTCTCTTTTAATAATTTAAAACATTCTGAGAAATTATTATCCTTAGGCATACTATCCATAACCCAATATTCATTATTGATATCAATTTTTGTCATTTAAAGGATTGGTGGTTTCTTAATTTTTTCATCAATATAAAAATCAACATATTTATGGAAAAATTGGTTACCTCTCTCATTTTTTCCAAACATAACATTTTCTTTAGATTGGGAGCTTAAACCTTTTTGAATTTCAAGACCTAATGCATAATCTTCATCATTAACAACATCTCTTAAAAAGTTCATGAAGTGATCTAACTCTGCTATTTCTTCTTTATTTTTTGGGGTTTCTGGAGCAAGATAATGTAGAATTGTAGTATTGCTATCTGCAGTTTTTCCTGGGAAAATCTGAGCAATTTGACCAATTCCTAATCCTAAAGAAATAGAAATATTGGGAAATAATGTTCGAACAAAATCTACTCCATTACCTTCTTTTTTCCACCATTCATTTTTTGGTAAATCTAATATTTCTTCAATATTAGTTGATGCAAAAGCAATTCTTAAATGGGGGCCAAATGAAGAGAAATCCATTATACCCTGCATTGTCATTGGTAAAATTGTATCTTTATGAGCAGTTGAAAAATGGTAACCTTCTAAATAACCATCATAAGCTATCTTCCAATTAGCGCCATGGATTACTTTAAAGCCATGATAGTGCCAATTTTCTAGTTTGAAGTGTTCTATCTCAGATTTCATACCTCCAAGAAATTCATCTAAATTTAATTCTAGGTTAGGAGTCAAAATAACAAAAATCATTCCACCAAACTCTTCGCAAGGTAAGACTTGGAGTCCATTGCAGCTTTTATCTAGTTCACCAAATTTAGAGTTTTCTAATATTCCAATTAATTCACCTTTATTTGAATATGTCCATCCATGATAAGGGCAAGTGAATTTATTTTTATTTCCAATTTCTTCATTCGTTAAAAGAGCTCCACGATGTGAGCAGACATTTCTAAATGCATGAACTTTAGAATCTTTATCTCTTGTTATAAGTACTGGTATTCCTGCAACTTCTAAACTTTTGTAATCACCATTGTTTGGAATTTCGATAGATAAAGCGAGCATTAAAGGTAACTCCTTGAAGATCTTGCTCATTTCAGATTCCCATCTTTTCTTGCAAGTATAAACAGAAGTAGGAATTGAAAATATATTATTGGCTTGATCAGTAGTTTTATTTTGGACATGACCAACCACTCTTTCAGCAATTTTATTGTATTCTTCTTTTCTATCCATTTATGTAAGCTTTCAATTATTAATATTCTTTATATACAATTACATTGTATATTAAAAAAAGTTAAATATTTTTTATAATTAACTTATAAGCTCCAAAAAGGTATTGGATTTAAGTATTAACCTCTGTTAAGAATATATTAGTAAAAAAGCAATAATAATTAAATTTTTTAACTAACTGATTATTATAGGAATTTGTAATATTATGGATATAGAGTTTACAAAAGAAGATGAAAATTTTCGATTAGAAGTAAGAGATTTTATTGATAAGAATTTTCCTCAAAAAATTAAAGATATAGATAAAAGAACTGATTTAACTAGAGAAGACATACTATCGTGGCATAAGGTTCTCTATAATAAAGGTTGGATAGCTCCACACTGGCCTAAAGAATATGGTGGAACTGGGTGGAATATAACTCAGAGATATATCTGGGATCAGGAATGTGCAAATGCTGGAACAACTCCTTTAATTCCATTTGGATTAACAATGTTAGGGCCAGTTATTATAGGTTTTGGTGATGATAACCAGAAAGATTGGGTGTTAAAAGGTATCTTATCCGGAGATGATTGGTGGTGTCAGGGTTATTCTGAACCAGGCGCTGGATCAGATCTAGCAAGTTTAAGAACTAAAGCTGAAAGAATTGGAGATCATTATGTTGTTAATGGCCATAAGATTTGGACAACTTTAGCTCAATTTGCAGATTGGATGTTTTGTTTAGTTAGAACAAATAGTGATGGAAAGCCTCAAGAAGGGATTTCATTCTTATTAATAGATATGAAAAGTGAAGGTATAGAAGTTAAGCCTATAATAACTATGGATGGTGGGCATGAAGTAAACGAGGTTTTCTTGGAGGATGTTAAGGTTCCAATTGAAAATCTTGTCGGAGAAGAAAATTTGGGTTGGACTATAGCTAAATATCTTTTAGGAAATGAAAGAACAGGTATAGCAGGCGTAGCGCGTTCAAAAAAAGCAATAGAGCGTTTAAAAGAAATTGCTGGATCAGAGTATATTGACGGCAAAAATTTAATTAATGACAGTGATTTTATAAGAAAGATTTCAGAATTAGAGGTTGATTTAACAGCTTTAGAATATACTGAATTAAGAACTTTAGCTAAAGAAAGCAGGGGCGAGGGAGCTGGAGCTGAATCATCTATACTGAAAATCAAAGGAACAGAGATTCAACAGAGGATCACTGAGCTTACAGTTGAAGCTATTGGACATTATTCTAACCCTTATTTAGTACCAGCTTTCGAAAGGCAAGGTTCCAATTACCTTACAATAGGCCCTGATTATAGTCATGGAGCTGCTCAAAATTATTTTAGTACAAGAAAAACATCTATCTATGGTGGTTCAAATGAGATTCAAAAAAATATAATAGCCAAAATGGTTTTAGGTTTATAGGAGATAAAAAATGGATTTTTCTTTTAGTGAGGAACAAACTTTATTAAGAAATACAATTCAATCCTTCATACAGGATAATTATGATTTTGATAAAAGACGTGAAATTATTCAATCAGAAGATGGAATGAAGAAAGAGAATTGGCTACAATTTGCTGAACTAGGTCTTTTAGGGGCAACTTTTTCAGAAGAAGATGGCGGAATGGGTTTTGGTTCAGTGGAAACAATGATAGTTGCAGAAGAATTTGGTAAAGGTCTTGTAGTAGAGCCATTTATTCAAACTGTTGTAACATGTGGAGGCTTTTTAAAGAGATCAAATTCTTCTCAAAGAGAGAAGTATATTCCTGGAATTATTTCTGGACAAGATATTTGGGCTTTTGCTTATGCGGAACCTCAAGGAAGATATAATCTTAATGATTTAACAACAACAGCAACATTAGATGGAGATGAATATATTGTTAACGGTTACAAATGCGTTGTTTCCGGAGCTCCTTGGGCAAATAAATTAATCGTATCTGTAAGAACTTCAGGAGATCAAAGAGATAAGGAAGGTATATCCCTGTTGATAATTGAAAAAGATACTGATGGAATATCTTTAAGGGACTATCCTACGGTAGATGGAAGCAGGGCATCAGAAATTACTTTCGAAAGTGTTAAAGTTTCAAAGGATAATTTAATCGGAGAAGAAGGAAAATCTGCAGACTTGCTCGAGTTAGTTGTTGATGAAACAATAGCTGCTGTTTGTTCTGAAGCTGTAGGAGCTATGGCGGTTTTAAATGATGCAACTGTTGAGTATTGCAAAACAAGAAAACAATTTGGGCAACCTATAGGTAAGTTTCAGGTTTTACAACATAGAATGGTTGATATGTTTATGCAGTATGAACAATCTGTTTCAATGACTTATATGGTTAATCTTAAGCTTGAAGAAGATTATAATGAAAGAAGAAAAGCAGCTTCAGGAGCAAAAGTTCAGATTGCGAAGGCAGCTAAATTTATTGGCCAAAGTGCTGTACAGTTGCATGGTGGCATGGGTATGACAGATGAATTAAATGTAGGTCATTATTTTAAAAGATTATCAATGATTGAAAATGTATTTGGTAATATTGATCATCATCTAAAACAATATTCATTAGCGGATTAAGATCAATGAATGAATGGCTAAAGTTTGAAAAAAATGGGTCAATTGCTAAGTTGACCATGAATCGTCCAGAAATAAGAAATCCTTTAGGTGAGCCTGAGGATGTTGATAATTTTGAAGAAGCAAAAAATCTTATAAATAATGATAGGGGTATTAGGTGTGTTATTCTTACTGGCGAAGGTTCCGCCTTTTCTGCTGGGGGTAATATAAAAAATATGAAAGAAAGATCTGGAAATTTTTCTGGATCATCAGTGGCTTTAAGAGAGAGATATCGTTATGGAATTCATAGAATTATTAAAGCTGTTTGGAATATTGAAGTACCAGTAATAGCAGCTATTAACGGTCCTGCTGTTGGTTTAGGAAATGATGTTGCTTGTTTGGCAGATATTAGAATAGCTTCAGAAAATGCTTTATTCGGAGTTACTTTTTTAAAAATTGGCCTTATTCCTGGTGATGGAGGCGCTTGGTTGTTACCAAAAATTATAGGTTTATCTAAAGCTGCCGAATTACTTTATACTGGAAAATTAATTAAACCTGATGTAGCAAAAGAATGTGGTCTTATTAGCTACATTTATCCTCCTGAAGAACTTATAGAGGAGGCAAATAATATTGCTGAAGAAATTACTAAGCAACCTCCAGATGCCCTTAGGATGGCAAAAAAACTTCTAAGAGAAGGGATGACTACTAGTTTTGATACCATCCTTGAAATGTCAGCTAATATGCAAGCTTTAATGCATTTAACTGAAGACCATCAAGAAGCTTTATCAGCATTTTTTGAAAAAAGAGATGCTAATTACAAAGGTAAATAAATAGGAGAAAGCTGTGGAACTAAATTTTAATGATGAAGATATAAAATTCAGAGAAGAAGTAAGTAAATTTATCAGTGAAGCTTATACAACTGATATGAGAGAAGCTCTTGCTTTATCTAAAAATGGTCATGCAGACAAAGAACTTCATATTAAGTGGCAAAAAGCTCTTTATGAAAGAGGTTGGATGGCTCCTAATTGGCCAGAAGAATATGGAGGTCCAGGTTTTACCCCTACTCAGAAATATATTTTTGAATCAGAAATGGCTAAAGAAGGAGCGCCTAGAACAATACCATTTGGTTTAGCAATGGTTGCTCCTGTTATTATGGAGTTTGGATCTCAAGAACAAAAAGATAAGTTCTTACCAGATATATTAGAAAGTAATGTGTGGTGGTGTCAGGGTTATTCTGAACCAGGATCAGGATCTGATTTAGCATCTTTACAATGTAAAGCTGAGAAAAAAGAAGATCATTTTCTTGTAAATGGTACAAAAATATGGACCACAATGGCTCAATATTCTGATTGGATATTTTGTCTTGTAAGAACGTCTAAAACAGAAAAACCTCAAGAAGGAATTTCATTCCTTTTGATTGATATGAAAACTCCCGGAATAGAGGTAAGGCCTCTAATTACTCTTGATCAAAGTCCAGAACCACATCAAGAGGTGAATGAAGTTTTTTTTGAAGATGTTAAAGTTCCTATTGAGAATTTAATTGGAGAAGAAAATAAAGGATGGACTTATGCAAAATATCTTCTCGAATTTGAAAGAGGTAACTCATACTCTCCTTCACTTTATAGATCAATTAAGAGTCTTAGAGAAATAGCTAAGGATACACCTATTGGAGATGGAAAATCCTTAAGTGAGGATAATGATTTTTTGAATAAAATTAATGATTGTGAAATACAGATTAAAGCTATGGAATTTGTTGAGTTAAGGATATTTTCTGCTTTATCTGCAGGTCAAAGAGTAGGTCCAGAATCCTCAATATTAAAGACTAGGGGAACAGAAATAGGTCAATATTTACAAGAACTTGCTTTAGAAGCTATTGGTTATTGGTCTTATCCATTTGTTGAAGATACATTTGCTAATGTTAATGAGCCAAATATAGGACCCAATTATGTTACTACGATTGCACCAAGTTATTTTAATGGTAGAAAAACTACTATTTACGCAGGTTCAAATGAAATTCAAAGGAATATCATTTCTAAAGCTGTTCTTGGACTCTAAAAAATTTCATTATTGATATCCGATAATTTATTGCGACTCAGGATAAATTAATCAAATGTCTACTTGGGGTAAACTTGCTGGAGTAACTGCCGGGTATCTAGTCGGTGGAATTTTTGGAGCTGTTGTTGGTGCTGTTGCGGGTCATTATGTTATTGATAAAGATGATGAAGATGTTGCATTTGCAATAGCTTTAATAGCTTTATCAGCAAAAATGTCCAAAGCTGACGGTGATATTTCAGAGAAAGAATTAATTGCATTTAATGAGATATTAAGTGAGGTTCCAGAAGAAGAGCTTAATAATGTTTTAAAAATATATAATTTAGCTCAACAAGATATTGCGGGTTATGAAGCATATGCAGAACAGATATCAGTAATTTTTCAAAATAAATTTGATGTTTTAGAAAATGTATTAGACGGATTATTTCATATTGCTAAATCTGATGGACCAGTCAATAAAAGTGAAGTTGTTTTCTTAGAAAAAGTTGCCGGTATATTTGGTTTTTCATCTGCAGAATTTTCTAGAATTAAAGCAAGTCACATGACGACGGACATAGACGATCCTTGGCTGATACTAGGCATTGATTCTGGTTCTAGCCTTCAAGTAGCACAAAAAGCTTGGAAGGTATTAGCTGCACAAAATCATCCAGATAAATTAATTGCCAACGGTGTGCCTACTGAGTTATTAGGTATGGCAAATGAGAAATTAGCAATTATAAATAGTGCATATGATAGAATAGTAAAGGCTCATAAGATGAAAGCAGGTTCTGAAGAAACATAATGTCAGTAGATAAAAAAATAATAGCAGCAGAGAAAGCAATCGAATATGTCAAAAACGACATGAAAATAGGTTTAGGTACTGGAAGTACCGCAGATGAATTTACAAAAATACTATCCAAAAGAATCCTAGAAGGGCTTGATGTAATTTGTGTCCCAACATCAAAGAAAACAGAAAAATTAGCAATCGAGCTTGGTATTCCGCTTACAACATTAAGTGAGTTAGGCTCTTTAGATTTAACTGTTGATGGCACTGATGAGGTTGATAGTAATTTGTCTTTGATAAAAGGTGGGGGAGGAGCTTTATTAAGAGAGAAAATAATAGCTTATAATTCAAAATCTTTAATAATTATTGCAGATGATTCAAAAAAGGTAAAAAAACTTGGTGATTTTAAGCTTCCTATTGAAATTAGTAAGTTTGAGCATTCCACAATTAACGATAAAATTCTACTAAAACTTGAAGAAATTGGGTACTTTGGGGAAAGCTTTATTAGAAAAAAAAATAGTAAAAATTTTATTACAGATGGAGGAAATTTTATTTATGATTTCTCAATCGGATCCATTGAAGAGCCTTATATGGTTAACCAGATAGTTAATTCTATACCAGGTGTTATAGAAAATGGTTTGTTTGTTGATATGGCTGATGTGGTCATATTAGGCAAGAAAGGCGATATTGAAGTAATCAAACGATAGTTAAATTGCACCAGCTTTTTTTGCGTAGAGCCAACCTGCTTCAGCTAAAGGTCTTACCCTATCTGCTCTATCTTCAGCGTGTTCACTTGCTGCCGTGCCATCTCTTACTCTTCCAACAATACCTTGTAAGATTCCCGCTAATCTAAAAAAATTATATGAGAGATAAAAATCTATATTTTCAATATCTGATCTATTTGTATTTTCGCAATACATCTTAATATAATCTTCAGCAGAAGGTATACCAAGAGATTTCAAGTCAGAATTTGTGAGTGTTTGGGTGCCTACTGCACTTCCATCTCCTGGCATATACCATTGCATAAGATGATATGTGAAATCTCCCAAAGGATGCCCAAGAGTAGATAATTCCCAGTCAAGCACTGCAAGTACTTTTGAACTATTTTTAGCTATAACCATATTATCTAACCTATAATCTCCATGTACAATTGATGTTTCATCGCCTTCAGGAATATTATTTGGCAACCAATCAATTAGAGAATTCATTTCTTTAATTCCCTCAGTTTCTGAAGCAATATATTGTTTGGTCCATCTTGATATTTGTCTAGCAAAATAGTTTCCGGGCTTACCAAAATCTTCAAGACCAATATTCTTGTAATCAGTATTATGAAGTTGAGCCAAAGTTTTATTCTTTTCTTTAAAGATTTCTGACCGCATTTTATTATCACATTCTGGTAATGTTGGCTCCCAATAAATATTCCCATCCACCATTTCCATCACATAAAATATTGTTCCTATAATACTTTCATCCAAGCAGAGGCAAAATGTTTTTGGTACTGGATAATGAACTGCATTAAGGGCTGTAATAACTTTATATTCTCTATCTACAGCATGTGCAGAAGGTAATAATTTTCCTGGTGGTTTTCTTCTTAAGACATATTTCCTATTTGGCGTGACTAATTGATAGGTTGGGTTTGATTGACCTCCTTTAAATTCTCTAACTTCTAAAGGACCTTCAAAATCAGAAATTTTGTCATTTAGATAGCCTTCTAATTCTTTTTCAGGAAATTTTAATTTTTCTTGAACTGGCATAGTACCAGTAAATTTTTCTGTTGATGTTTTTTCTTCGTTATTCATTTTCATCCTTTAAAGCTCTCCAACCAATATCTTTCCTATAATAACATCCAGGCCAACTTATAAGATTTATTATTTTTGTTGCATTATCTTTTGCGTTTTTTAATGTTTGACCATATCCGTTAATATTAATAACTCTTCCACCTGAGGTCAAAATATCCTCTCCCTCTCTTTTTGTTCCCGCATGATATACTTCAAAATCTTCATTATCATTTATTTTATCCAGACCTTCTATTTTTATGCCTGTTTTGTAATCCTCAGGATACCCCTCTGAAGATAAAACAAAAGTAATTGAATAGTTATTTTTCCATTCTAATGTATAATTTTTAAGGTTTTTATTTTTTACATTAATTAATAAATCAACCAAGTCATTATTTAATCTAGGTAGAATTACTTGGCATTCAGGATCTCCAAATCTAACATTATACTCTATCAATTTAGGTTTATTATCCTTTATCATTAGACCAGCATATAAAATACCTACAAATGGCGTTCCAGAATCTTTCATGGCTTTCAAAGTTGGTTCAATTATATTACTTATTGTTTCACTAATTAATTCTTCTGTCATAATTGGAGCAGGAGAGTAAGCTCCCATACCACCTGTATTCAGTCCGGTATCACCTTCACCAATTCTTTTATGATCTTGGGCCGATGTTAAGGGTAAAAATGAAATTCCATCAGAAAGGACAAAAAAACTAGCTTCCTCTCCTTTTAAAAATTCTTCAATAACAACTTCATTTCCTGCAGAACCAAATTTTCCTGAAAAGATGTCTCTTATTGATTCTTCAGCTTCTTCTTGATTTTCAGCTATTATAACACCTTTTCCTGCAGCAAGCCCATCAACCTTTATTACTAAAGGGTAGGAATTCTTTTTTATAAATTTAATTGCATTATCTTTATTGGTAAATTTTTCATATGCAGCAGTCGGAATCTTATAATTCTTACATAAATTTTTAGTGAATGATTTTGATCCTTCTAATTTTGACGCCTCCTTATTAGGCCCAAAA
>CAZLAN010000036.1:0-10428 GCA_964557485.1 uncultured Rhodobiaceae bacterium
AGCTTCCTCTGCTGGAGCTTCTTCTTTAGCTTCCTCTGCTGGAGCTTCTTCTTCAGGATCTTTTTTAGGAATAGCTTTTATAGGATTATTTCTTGGTTCTCTTTTCAGTAAACCTGCTGAATCAAGAAATCGAGAAACTCTATCGGTAGGCTTAGCACCCTTTGATAACCATTCTTTAATTCTATCTATTTCTAAGGTAACTCTATCTTCATGATCTTTAGGAAGTAATGGATTATAAGAACCAACTCTTTCAATATATCTACCGTCCCTAGGGGCTCTTATATCAGCGACCACAATTCTAAAATATGGTCTTTTTTTTGATCCACCTCTAGCAAGTCTAATTTTTACCGACATTTATTTTACCTTCTTAAAATTATAGTTCAGCAATAAAAGCATCCGTGGACGAACCCTCGTTGACGGATGGCGATTCTTTTTGAACCGTTATTTCTACTTTTTCATAAAAAGTGGAGTTATATAGAACTTCCCAAACTAATAAGTCAAGTTAATCAATTAAGTAGAAAAATTATTAATTCGGCTCTATAAGAACAATATGAACAATGAATATAATAATATGGAAACCTTTATTAAAATGAATGGTGCAGGTAATACTTTTCTACTCCATGATTCTAGAAAAGAATTTCTTAATGTGGATAAGCAACTGATAAATAAATTGGGTATTTTTTTAGATAAATATGCATTTGATCAATTTATACAAATTGTTAGTCCAAAAAGAAATGGAGATATTCATGTCAATTTTTGGAATGCTGACGGAAGCAAGTCTGGTATGTGTGGTAATGCCTTAAGATGTGTTGGTCATATTATTCAAGAAGAAAGAAATAAGGATAAAGTTATATTAGAAACGGTAGATAAAGATATTGAATGCTGGAAACAAAATGATGAAATTTCAATAAATATTGGTAGTCCAGAACTAGATTATGCTAAAATTCCTTTATCACAAAAAATTGAAGATACAAGATCTATTAAGCTTGATCCTGCGCCTTGCAAACTACCAAATTTCAGCGCTATAAATGTAGGCAATCCTCATGCAATATTCTTTTTTGACAATGATCAACCAAAATTAGAAGAGGTAGGAAACATAATAGAAAATCATGAAATGTTTCCGGACAAAATTAATGTTTCTTTTGCAAAAGTAGAAAGTAGAGATCACATAAGTGTTACTGTTTGGGAAAGAGGAACAGGAATAACCAAAGCCTGTGGATCTGCTGCATGTGCAACAGCAGTTGCAGGATCTAATTTAGGCCTTACTGATAGGGATGTCAGAATAAGTTTTATAGGCGGTGATTTAAAAATTGATTGGAAAGAAGATAATAATATTATAATGACTGGACCATTTGATATTGAACAAGAAATAGAAATTGATTTATTGGAATTATAGATGCTTAAAGAATCTGAAGTAATAACATTTGGATGCAGACTCAATATTTATGAGTCTGAAATCATGAAACAAAATTTAGACAGCAGTCTTTCTAAAGGTTTTGCAGTATTCAACAGTTGCGCTGTTACTCAAGAATCAATTAAACAAATAAAAAAAGCAATTAAAAAAAAGAAAAAAGAAAACCCAGAAATGAGAATTATTGTTACTGGATGTGCTGCTCAAATTGAACCGGCATCTTTTTTAGAAATGGATGAAGTCGATCAAGTTGTTGGTAACTCAGAAAAAAGAGATATTACATCAAGTCTGAGAAATAATAATGTAGAAGTCGTTTCAGATATTATGATAAATAAAGAACCTCTAAATTCTTTAACATCTGGTTATAAAAATAGAACTAGAGCTTTTGTTGAAATTCAAAATGGATGTAATCATCGTTGTACATTTTGCATAATTCCTTTTGGAAGAGGAAATCTTAGATCAAAAAGCATTAAGGCTATTATCAATGAAATTCATAAGTTAATTAATGATGGCCATAAAGAAGTAATATTAACTGGTGTTGATATTGCCTCTTGGGGAAATGATATAAATGATGAATTAAGTTTAAGCATCTTATTGGAAAAAATTCTTAATCAAATCCCAAAATTAGAAAGACTCCGATTATCATCAATGGATGTTATAGGATTTGATGAATCTCTTATAAATCTTATCGCTGAAAACCAAAAAATAATGCCACATATACATCTATCACTCCAATCAGGTGATAATATGATTTTAAAAAGAATGAAAAGACGCCATTCAAGAGAAGATGCAATATCCTTATGCAAAAAATTAAAATTATCTAGACCGGAAATTAGCTTCGGTGCTGATCTAATAGTTGGTTTTCCAACTGAAACAGATGAAATGTTTCAGAATACATTAAAAATTGTTGATGATTGCGATCTCGATTGGATTCATGCTTTTCCTTTCTCACCTAGACCAGGAACACCGGCAGCAAGAATGCCTCAAATAGAACATCATATTATAAAGGAACGCTCTAAGACTTTAAGAGAGGCGGCTCTTAAAAGGAAAGAAATTCATTTATCCAACTTAGTAGGAAGTAAGGTTAAAGTTTTTATGGAAAAACAAAATAGAGGACACACTAACCAATTTGCTCCTGTTAAATTTATTGAAGAAGAAATTAAACACGGACAAACAGTCGATGCCTTAATCGTTGATGCTGATAAAGAATGCGCTTACGCTTTAGCAATTTAATTAAAAACGACTCTCGTTATTAATTGGACCAACAATTCTATAAATAATTATTCCTTCCTGATTAACTACAAAAGTCTCAGGAACACCGGTTAAGCCCATTTCTATCCCCAATATACCTTCATCATCAATTAGTATTACATCATAAGGGTTACCCTTTTCATTTAAGAATCGAGCAGAGCCTTTTTCTGTATCCTTATAATTTATTCCAATAATTACAAAGTCTGATTTCTTGCTTAGGCCCATTAAAATTGGATGCTCAACTTCACACGGCAAACACCATGATGCCCAAAAGTTTAAAATCTTAATTTTTTTACTTTTTAAGATATTTCCTAAATCTTTATTTTCAAATTCTTCGAAAAATATTGTTTCCAATTCTACCAATGGCACTTCTTGTCCTATTAATGGCGTGGGTATAACTCGTGTATTTTTTTTGAAAATTCCAAACAAAAATAAAGTAATTATAATAAGTAAAATTATTAGTGGTAAAAAACGCCTCATTATTCACCCATTCTTAACAAATTTATGTCTAGTTTGACTTTCTAGAATAAAGGATAGTATATAATTGTTATATTTAACAAAAGAAAGTTCCTATTATGAGTTTCTTCAAATCTTATTTAGAAGAGATAAAAGAAAGAAAAGCTATGGGCTTAAATCCAAAGCCTATTGATGATGAAACGCTCGCCACTGAGATAATTTCTCAGATTAAAGATATTAAGAACGAACATAGAGAAGACTCTCTTAAGTATTTAATTTACAATGTACTACCAGGCACGACTGGTGCAGCCGGTGTAAAAGCGGAATTTTTGAAAGAGATCATTCTGGAGAAAATTACTCTAGAAGAAATTTCGTCAGATTTCGCCCTAGAATTATTGTCCCACATGAAAGGTGGCCGATCGGTAGAAGTTCTACTCGATCTTATTTTGGATGGCGAGGATTCAATCGCACAAAAGGCGGGTGAGGTCCTTAAAACTCAAGTATTTTTATACGAGGCTGACACTGAACGATTAAAAAAAGCCTTCACTTCTGGCAACAAGGTCGCGAAGAATATACTCGAAAGCTACTCGAAGGCTGAATTCTTCACTAAATTGCCTGATGTAGAAAAGGAAATTAAGGTTATTGCATATATAGCTGCTGAGGGAGATATCTCGACGGATTTGCTATCGCCGGGCGGGGAAGCTCATTCGAGGGCTGATAGGGAATTACATGGTAAGAGTATGATGTCGGCAGAAGCACAATATGAAATTCAGGAAATGCAGAAGCACCACCCAGACAAAAGAATAATGTTAATAGCTGAGAGGGGGACTATGGGCGTTGGTTCCTCTAGAATGTCAGGAGTAAATAACATTGCATTATGGACAGGAAAACCTAGTAGCCCTTATGTACCTTTTGTTAATATCGCGCCGATAGTAGCGGCTACGAACGGAATCTCTCCGATCTTTATGACAACACTAGATGTTACTGGTGGAATCGGTATCGATTTAAAAAATTGGGTAAGAAAGTTAGATTCTAACGGAAATTCGATTCTAGATGGGGACGGTAACCCTGTCTTAGAGCAAGCTTACTCTATTGAAACTGGTACTGTGCTAACAATAAACACAGAGCATAAAAAACTATATGATGAACAGGGAGAGGAGTTAACTGATATCTCTTCCTCTTTTACGCCTCAAAAGCTAGAGTTCATAAAAGCTGGAGGATCCTACACAATTGTTTTTGGAAAGAAACTTCAAGGCTTCGCATGTAACATACTGGGTATCAAGTTAGAGTCTGTCTATGCTCCGTCCAAACAAATTTCCCATGAAGGTCAAGGCCTCACCGCTGTTGAGAAGATCTTTAATAAAAATGCTGTGGATATACCAACTGAAACTATTTTGCATAGTGGTTCTGATGTTAGGGTTAAGGTGAATATTGTAGGCTCGCAAGATACAACAGGGGTAATGACCGCCCAAGAACTTGAGGCTATGGCAGCCACGCTGATTTCTCCGACTCTTGATGGGGCCTATCAATCTGGCTGTCACACGGCTTCGGTTTGGGACTCTAAGGCTAAAGCCAATATACCGAAACTAATGAAATTTATGAACAGATTTGGGCTTATAACAGCAAGAGACCCGAAGGATGTGTATCACCCAATGACTGATGTGATCCATAAGGTGCTGAATGATATTACTGTTGATGATTGGGCAATTATCATTGGGGGAGATTCCCATACACGTATGTCAAAAGGTGTTGCCTTTGGTGCAGATTCAGGGACCGTGGCATTAGCCTTAGCGACAGGAGAGGTGACAATGCCAATACCAGAGTCTGTTAAAGTAACCTTCAAAGGTAGTATGAAAAATCACATGGACTTCAGAGATGTGGTCCATGCGACGCAAGCGCAAATGTTGGAACAATGTAATGAAAACGTTTTTCAGGGACGAATTATTGAAGTACATATTGGAACTTTGCTTGCCGATCAGGCTTTCACATTTACTGATTGGACCGCCGAAATGAAGTCTAAGGCATCAATTTGTATTTCGCAGGATATTACCCTTATTGAATCTTTGGAAATTGCAAAGTCCCGTATTCAAACCATGGTCGATAAAGGAATGGATAATGAAGAGAATACTTTGAGGGGCTTAATCGATATCGCTAATAATAGAATCAAGCAAATTAACTCTGGAAAGAAACCGGCTTTGACTCCAGATGAAAATGCGAAATATTATGCTGAGGTTGTAGTCGATCTGGATAAGATAGACGAACCTATGATAGCCGATCCCGATGTACACAATACTGATATATCAAAACGTTACACTCATGACACCATCAGACCTATTTCATATTATTCCTCAGAGAAAAAGATAGACCTGGGATTTGTTGGATCATGTATGGTACACAAGGGAGATATGAAAATCCTGGCTCGTATACTGAAAAATATGGAGACTAAGCATGGAACTGTAAATTTCAAGGCTCCGCTTGTAGTTGCACCTCCAACTTATAATATCGTTGATGAGTTGAAAGAGGAAGGCGACTGGGGTGTTCTGCAAAAATATGCCAGTTTTGAATTCGATGATGATGCTCCCAAAAGTTCGGCTCGGGTTGAGTACGAAAACATTTTGTATCTTGAGAGACCAGGTTGTAACCTCTGTATGGGGAATCAGGAAAAAGCTGGGAAGGGGGATACTGTAATGGCAACATCTACTCGCCTTTTTAAAGGAAGAGTAGTTGCGGATGCAGAAGACAAAAAAGGTGAATCACTGTTGGCATCAACTCCGGTTGTGGTTCTCTCTACTATTCTTGGTAGGACTCCTTCGATAGAAGAATATAAAGATGCTGTTGAAGGAATCGATCTAACTAAATTTGCACCGCCATCTGAGAGTCTAAGCGCAACCCATTTTTAAGACTTAATTCTTCAATATGTTCTTAATAAAATTGCATAAAAAAGCGGTTCCAGAAGGGCTTAGGAACCGCTTTAAAAGTGAGAGTTCCGAGGGGGAAACTCATCACGCCTATCAAGTTATGAGGGAAATCAAACTTGATGGCACTACTCAAGTGTTAATTTTAATTATTATTCTGGCAATATCTTGTTGAAATTATGACGAAATTTAGATTTAATTTCTTTGTGAGGTACAGTTGAGAAATACAAAAATCATATCTGGAAATGCATATCTTTTAGATGAGAGGAATAAAAAAAATATTAAATTCTTTAGCAAAGAAGAATTAAATCAAATTTTATCTCTTTATGCTAGAGGCGTGTCTTCTGGTGAATGGAAAGATTATGCTATCGACTCAAGGAATTCTATTACTTCTTTTTCTATTTTTAGGCGTTCAAGCGAAATGCCTTTTTTAAAAATCGTTAAAGATCAAAAGACGAAAAGAGCAGATGAAAAATGGAAAGCTGTTTCAATGTCGGGAGAAATCATCAAACGGAATAAAAATTTAAATAATCTAATTAAATTTCTTAACAGAAAAAATCTTTCATTAGTTTAATATAGATTAAATTACTTGTAATATTATTTTATAAAACTACCATTTACTTATGGCAGATTATAATGGAACAGATGAAGATGATATAATTGATGGTTCTGAATTACCCTCGGACATTTCAAACATTTATCCTAAAAAAGGTAACGATCAATTAACCAACCTCAATGGTCAAACAGTAGTCTCGAGCCCCGGAGATGATTCCATTTCGGGGACCAATGTCCAGTATGCATTTTGGAATGCAACTGAATCTCCAACCATAAATCTCTTGGAGGGCTGGGCAGATGATGGTTTCGGGTACAGAGATACGATTTCAGGAATAACAACTATACACGGCACAAGTTTGGGTATGACGATCACCGGGACTTCTGCTTATGAACATGTTTTTCTTTTTGGTGGAAATAACACTTTTAAGATGGGAGGTGGAGACGATAGAATCACTTACCACGAACTCAATTCTACGGATTATGTGATCAGTAGTGTTGGCGATGAAATTCATGTTACCAATTCTTCCTTAAATACACTGGATGTTATAACGGGTGTAAAAGAGATAGTTTTTTCAGGTGATAATAAAACTATTAATATCGATTTTTTCCTCGAAACATTGAAAGCAGAAATAAAGGAAACAATTCATACATTTACTGACGACACAATTGCCCCGGCTTATACCTATGCTGGTGTATCTCATGAAGCAAAACTGATTAGTTGGTTTTCTCAGGCAATTATTTTCCTCGATATTAATCAGGATGGTATAAAAGATGTAATAGCTCCTATGTGGAAGGGCTATGGTACGGGTATTGATACTTCTACACCTTTTATAGCTTTGACCACAAAAGATGGGACACTTACCTATGATGCAGAAATTAATGCGACTATGCCAATTACAACAGGAGGAAGACGGTCTGATTTAATACAAATAGGAACTACTAACCCTATCAGCGCTGTTACAGTCAGTCACTCAACGGAAGAAGAGTCTAAACGTAATAGTGATTCTACTGTGCCACCATCCGAACTAATTCTAATCCAATCCTCAGTTTCAAATAATGATCGCACATCAATATTTCCTAAGCTTCCATTTCCAACAAATGCTAATTCTTCTTTATTTGAAGATTCATATCCTTTTGCTGTAGATGCGCATTCTATGGCCGTTGGAGACATAAACGGAGATGGTCTCGATGATATTTTTATCGGTCATTCAGTTAATGATGGACCATACGAGTTAATCCAACAAAACGATGGAACTTTCTTATACAATCTACAACCTCTTTATGTAAAATTGCTTAACTGGCCTTTGACTAATGAAGTAACAAGTTCAAATAGTCTACTTGATGCAGCTCTTGTTGATATAGACAACGATGGATTTAATGATTTGATTGCCGGGTTTGGGAGTGGAAGTGCATCAAGTCTCATTTTTATAAATGATAATGGTCAATTCTCAGAAGATTCAAAAATTTCTCTCCCTGATTCTGTCTATGGAGTAGACAACCAATACCACATGAAAACTATGCCGTCTGATTTTGACCATGATGGAGACATAGATCTTGCCATTCATTGGTCGAGAGCCGAACCGTATTATGGTGGAAATTATATCCAAATCTTACTCAATGATGGACAAGGTAATTTCAACGATGTCACTAATCTTATCCCATCTAATTCCTTACAAGATGCATACGGATCTCGTCTGGAGTGGAGGGAGCCATGGCAATTAATAGATATGAATAACGATGGACATATGGATATTGCAGGATCTAGAAGTACCGGAACTGTACCTTTGATGTACCTAAATGATGGTGAGGGAAGATTTGAAATAAAAGAAATAGCGTTAGACAGCTCGCACGACAGTTCGAATGGTACAATATTGGGTTATGGAGATTTTGATCAAGATAATATTATGGAAATTGTCATTTTTAGAACCAAATGGACCAATGATTTAGCTGAAGCATCAACAAGTAGTTTTTACTTATTGGAAATGTCAGCCACTATAGGTACCGGACCGGATTATGTCTCTGGAGCAGAATCCGACGCTCCGGGATTTAATGAAAGATATTATTTAAATGAAAATACATCTGCTCAAGACGCTGTTACAGCTGGAACATATGAAACCGGTCTTGCCCATTATTTAGGAGAAGGAAAAGAGGCGGGTTTAAAGACCTTCGCACCTTTTACAAAAGTTCATGGGTATTCCGGTAATGATAATATTGTTTTACGCGAAGGCGATGAAATCGCTTATGGATATGCTGGAAAAGATACCATTGAAGGCGGCGCTGGTAATGATGCAATTGATGGTGGTGCAGGTATTGATACTGCCATTTTTAAAGATACATCATCCGCTTATACACTAACAGCTAATGACGATGGTACCGTGAGCGTTGTTCATTCTTCTCCTTCTGAGGGAGTAACGGATGAAGGAACAGATACCTTAACAAGTATTGAGAAAATGCAATTTTCCGATAAAATACTCTCCAAAACATCTTTAAAATATGAACTCTCTGAAACTGCTAATGCTTCAAAAAATATACTTTCTGCACATAGTGAAAATACTCTTTCTGGAACTCTCAATTTCAATGCTGGTGACAATATTATTATTCTTGATGGGCAAGGAAAAAATTACCGAGGCTTAAGTGGAGATGACACTTACTTTGTTTCTCAACTTATTCCAAAAAATACAAAACTATCAATTACGGACACAGATGGTGTAAATATTATTCAAGTGCCGACCAATACTTATGTTGATAAATCTTTATTTACAAAAAATGCCGCTCGACTCACTTTAGAAGATGGCAGAGAAATTACCATTAATAGTGCGGATAAATTTTCTTACAATGTAGGTGGAAATGTTGGGGATGGAACAAAAGGCACTGATCTAACTTTTGCAGAATTTGCTGAAGTGTTTGGGATTTATGATATTTTGAATTCTTCAGGCGCGCAGACTGGTACTATTTCTGATATGTATATAATATAAAAGATGTTGGGAGAACATTATGTTAAAAAAATTAACAAGCTATACACCTGAAGAGTTTGAATCTCAAAAACATCCCTTTACTATTAAAAGGCTTTCACCAACTATTGGTGCTGAACTACATGATATCGATTTAAAAAAAGATTTATCCCAAGAAGAAAAGGATCATATTTATAACGCCCTTTTGACTTACAAGGTTATTTTTTTTCGTAATCAAGATATAACCACTGAAGAGCATTTAAGATTTGGTGGATATTTTGGAGAATTAGAAATCCATCCATTTGCCCCTCTTGGAGCAAATAGAGAGGAACACCCAGAAGTTCTACGTATTACTCACAATAAAAAAAATAAACCAAGAGAAAATGCTTGGCATTCTGATGTAACATGGCGCCTAGAACCTTCATTAGGCTCCATTTTAAGAATGATCGAAACACCTCCTGTTGGTGGAGATACTCTGTTTGCTAATATGGAAGCAGCATATGAGAATCTTCCTGATGAAATTAAAGAAAAACTTGATGGAGCTTTTGCAATCCATGATTTTGCTGTTTTTAGAAATGCACTTATTAAGCAGGGAAAACCTTCTGAAGAAATAGAAGAATTAAATAAGAAATTTCCTAAACCGACCCATCCAGTTATACGAACGCATCCAGATACAGGAAAAAAATCAATTTATGTAAATGTAGCATTTACAACTCAAATTGAAGGATTTTCAGATGAGGACTCAAAAATGATGCTTAATTATTTATATAATCAAGCTTCAATTCCTGAACATCAATGTCGTTTTAAATGGGAAGAAAATTCTATAGCCTTTTGGGATAATAGAGCTTGTCAACACTATGCAACTGCTGATTACTGGCCTGCTACAAGA
>CAZLAN010000037.1:0-6952 GCA_964557485.1 uncultured Rhodobiaceae bacterium
GAATGAGCTAAATTAACTGCAAGGGTAGATTTACCTACACCGCCTTTCCCACTTGCTATAGCAATAATACTTTTTACTCCTTCTATTTTATTTTTATTTTCTTCTGATTTCTTTATATCTTCTGTTTCATTTGTTAAAACACAAGTGACACTTAGAAATCTTTCATCTTTTTTTAGATGATTTTCAATTTTCTTACTTACACTTTCAAGTTTTTGAAAGTTATCAATATTCGCTAATATTGATATTTGTACATGGCCATCCTTTATTATGATGTCTTCAATTAACTTATCCGAAAAGAAGCTTTCAGAGTCTTCTATCTTGATTTCATTAATTATTCCTAATATTTCTTTTTTAGATATATTAGACATTTGTTATCCATTTCATTAAACTTTGTTAATATTAATAAAATTAATTTACCAATTAATAAATTATGTCTTATAAGACTTCGATAGGTAAATACATTAAAGTATAATTAGTAGGTTTTATGGTTACAGTAAATAAAAATACAAGTGGTTGGAACGGTGATAATAAGGATCCTTGGGGTGGATCATCAAATAATCAAAGACAACCTAATTTTGATAATCCTTTTGAAGGTCTGCAAAAAAGATTAAATAGACTCATTCCAGGCGGTGGAAAGGGTTGGAGAGGTTTTTTCCTTTTGTTTTTTGTTGTTATTATCCTTTGGGGGTTAAGCGGTCTTTATAGAGTTAATGCTGATGAGCAAGGTGTTGTACTGAGGTTTGGTAAATTTGTAAGTCAAACTTCTCCTGGTTTGCATTACCATCTTCCTTGGCCTATAGAAACAGTTAAAACACCTAAAGTTACAATTGTTAATAGAATTGATATTGGAATGAGAGGGCCAAGCTCTACTTTTTCAAATACCACTAGAGCCATGAGAGATGTACCTGAAGAAAGCTTAATGTTAACAGGTGATGAAAATATTGTAGATATTGATTTTTCTGTTTTTTGGGTAATTAGTGATGCTTCTGCTTTTCTATTTAGAATTCAGTTTCCAGAAAGAACGATTAAAGCTGTTGCTGAAAGCGCTATGAGAGAAGTTGTTGGGAATTCAGAGATTCAACCTATTTTAACTGGTGCGAGGCAAAGAACAGAAGAAGGGGTAAGATCACTAATGCAAACAACTTTAGATTCTTATGGAGCTGGAATTCAGATACGAGAAGTAAAAATGCAAAAAGTAGATCCTCCATCTGCAGTTATTGATGCATTTAGAGATGTTCAAGCAGCCAGGGCTGATCAAGAAAGAGCAAGAAATGAAGCAAATGCCTATGCCAATAAAGTTGTTCCTGAGGCACAAGGTGAATCCGAAAAAATAAAAAGAGAAGCTGAAGCCTACCAATCTCAAACTGTTTCAGAAGCTGAAGGCCAGGCAAAAAGATTTGTATCTATATATTCAGAATATATTGAGGCTAAAGATGTAACCAGACAAAGAATGTTCTTAGAAACTATGGAAAAAGTTTTTAATGATATGAATAAAGTTATTATTGATAGTGAAGCTGTAGGTGGGCAAGGAGTGTTACCTTACCTTCCTTTGACTGAAATTAGAAAAAAGGGTGAAAATTAAAATGAAAGGTAAACAGTTAGCGGTAATTATTCTTTTAGGGTTAATCTTTATGGTTTCAGTTAATACTTTCTTTTCTGTACATGAAACTAAGCAGGCCATTGTTCTCCAATTTGGTAGACCTGTTGGAGCTCCTATTACCAATGCTGGTTTAAAATTCAAGATCCCATTTATTCAACAAGTTCACTTTTTAGATAAAAGAATTCTTGATTTAGATTCTCCAGCTGAAGAAGTGATAGCATCTGATCAGAAACGTTTGGTTGTTGATTCTTTTACTAGATGGCAAATAAGTAACCCTTTGCAATTCTATATTAGCGTTAGAGATGAGAGAATTGCTCGTTCAAGATTACAAGCTATTGTTTCTTCGAGTTTAAGATCAGTTCTGGGGGGAGAAGAGTTTGTAACTGTAGTTAGAGATGATAGAGATGCATTAATGACTAGAATAAGTGAAAAGGTAAACGAACAAGCTTCAGATTTAGGAATAGAGATTATTGATGTAAGGATTAAAAGGGCAGACCTTCCTGACGCTAATAGCCAAGCTATTTATAGAAGAATGCAAACTGAAAGACAGCAAGAGGCATCAGAATTTAGAGCAAAAGGACAAGAAATTTCTAGAGGTATTCGTGCAGAGGCTGAAAAGAAGGTAACTGTTTTATTGGCTGAGGCAACAAGAGATTCAGAAATAATTAGAGGTACAGGAGATGCGTGTAGGAATAGAATTTTTGCATCTGCCTATGGATTAGATCCAAATTTCTTTGCCTTTTATCGATCCATGAAGTCATACGAAGAATCTCTCGGATCAGATACAACAATTGTTTTATCCCCAGATAGTGAATTTTTTAAGTTTTTAAATGATCCTAACGCAGTATCGAAAAAAAATTCTCCACCTACAAACTTAAGTTCCGAAAATGTGGCATTAATTAATATAATTCAAAGTAGTGGACGTTTAAGCGATAAACTTTGTTCTGAGTTAGCTAGTATAGATTAAGATATATTATGAGTTTACTTTCTAAGAAATTTCTGACTATAACTTTGATTGGTTTGTTTCTTGATTTATTTCTGGTATCAAGCTTAAAAGCAGTTGAATTACCTGATTTTACTGAGCTTGCAGAAAAGTATTCACCATCAGTAGTAAATATTCTTTCTGAAAAAGAATACAAAGAAGATGAGGAAAAGGAAAATGGAAGAAGGGATAACTCACCCTTCTTTTTTGATGATCCTTTTAGAGATTTTTTTGAAAGAAGACCTAATCCAAAAAATAAAAGACCTCAAAGATCTGGTGGTTCAGGCTTTATCATTTCTAAAGATGGATATATCGTAACTAATAATCATGTTGTTGAAAAAGCCACAACGGTAAAAGTAACGCTTACCAATGATGAGACTTTTGTGGCAGAAGTCGTTGGTCTTGATTCAAGGATGGATTTGGCTCTCTTAAAAATTGACGCGAAAAAGGATCTTCCCTTTATAACTTTTGGGGATAGCAAAAATTCTAAAGTGGGAGAATGGGTTATTGCTATTGGAAATCCTCTTGGGCTAGGAGGAAGTGTGACTGCAGGTATTATTTCAGCTGTAGGAAGAGATATACGCTCAGGACCATATGATAGTTTTATTCAAACAGACGCTCCAATTAATAAAGGAAATTCTGGCGGGCCTCTTATAAATCTTGATGGAGAAGTTATCGGTGTTAATACAATGATTTTTTCTCAAACTGGTGGTTCAATTGGTATTGGCTTTTCTATACCATCAGATCTTGCAGAGCCTGTTATTAATCAACTTAAGGAATTTGGGGAAACAAGAAGAGGTTGGTTGGGTGTGGTGATTCAAGATGTTACTGAAGAAGTAGCTAAAGATATGGATCTAAAGGAAGAAAAAGGTGCTTTAGTGCAGGATGTTGTTAAAGGTGGCCCGGCTGATAAAGCAGGTATAGAAACAGGAGATGTAATTGTCAAATTTGGAAAAACTGATATCAATAAGATGAGAGATTTAACAACTAATGTTGCAAATACTAAAATAGGAAAAAAAGTAAAAGTTGAATTAATACGTTTAGGAAAGAAGAAAACTCTTTCTGTTAAATTAGGTAGGTTAGAGGGTAACGAAGAATCTTTTCTTAAAGGTCAAACTGAAAGTGAAGCGAAAAAGATCATGGGTATTGGTTTTGTTGAGTTAACTCCAGAAATTAGAAGAAGAGAAAGCATTCCATCGAATATTATAGGTGTTGCAGTAGTAGATGTTGATGAAGATTCTGAAGCTTTCTCAAAGAAAATAACTGATGGAAGTGTTTTAATGAGTATAACATATCAAAAAGTTACAGGTAATTTAACTTATCAGTCTACGGTTAAAGTTAGTTCTCCAGAACAAGCCTATAAGTTATTGAATGAAAGAAAAGAAGCTGGAGATGAGAGAATACTTTTAAGAGTTTGGAGGCCTAAATATAGGGTTTCTTCTTTAGTTGCATTATCATTTGAAGATAAATCAAATTAATAAAGTTTATGAGAAATTAGTCCATCAAGTAATTTTGGCTCAAACCAAGTAGACTTTGGAGGCATGACTTTATTTGCTTCTGCAACAGCAATCAAAGATTCAATAGGCGTTGGAAACAAGGAAAATGCAATATCATATTTTTCCTGATTTACTTTTTTTTCTAGCTCTTTTAAACCTCTTGCCCCTCCTATAAAGTTTATTCTATTATCTCTTCTTTCATCTTTTATATCTAGAAGAGGGGCAATTATAAGATCGTGAAGGATGGAAACGTCTAAAGATTTAACTGGGTGGTGAAGAGGGTCTTCACCTTCCTTTAATGAAAGATGATACCAGGATCCCTTAAGATACATACCAAAATGATTTCTTGCTGAAGGTTTGAAAGTTTCATTTACTTCTTTAACAACAAAGTTTTCACACAATTTCTTAATAAAACTATCTTTTGAGTATCCATTTAACCCGTTTACAACTCTATTGTAATCAAGAATATTCATTTCATCATGAGGAAATGCAACAGCTAAAAAGTAATTAATATTTTCTTTTTCAGTATTATTTTTATCTTCCAATAATTTTTTTCTAACCCTAGATGCCGCTGCAGATCTGTGATGCCCATCTGCTATAAATAATGTGCCTATAGAATTGACTTCATTAACAATTTTTTCAATTTTCTTATTCTCATTAATAAGCCAAATTTTATGAATAGAGGAATCATGAGCCTTTACATTGTAAATAGGTTGATCTTCCTTACTTTCCTTAAGAATATGGTGTAACTGATCATTTTTCTTATATGTTAATAAAACAGGGCCAGTTTGTGCTTTTAATTTTGTGATATTTAAAACTCTGTCATCTTCCTTAATAGGAGTAGTATATTCATGTTTTTTAATTATATTTTTATCGTATGCGTCTATAGACGCAATGCACCCAAAACCTGTTTGAGTTATTCCATCTAAAGAAATTTCATATAAATATAAGCAATCTTCTTTATCTTGAAACAATATTTTTTCGTTAATGAACTTTTCAAGATTTTCTGCACCTTTTTCATAAACTTTTTCGTCATTGAATTTAATGATCTCATCAAGATCAATTTCTGGTTTTGATATATGTAAAAAGCTGTAAGGCATATCTTTTGCCATATCTCTAGCTTCTTTTGAATTTAAAACATCATAAGGTGGAGCTATAACTTTTTCAGCCATTTCTGCTGACGGTCTTAAAGCTTTGAATGGTTTTATTAATGACATAACTATCTCTTTAAAATAAATATATAAATCTAATTAACATATTTGATTAAAATTGTTTGTTTAAATTTTCTATATATTTTTAGATATATATAAATAAAATCAAAATAATCATGGAAAACAAAATAATCCTAATCTCAGGCTCAACAGCATCAGGTAAATCTGATTTTGCTATTAAGATAGCAAAAAATATTGGCGGAGAAATTATTAATGCAGATTCTATTCAAATCTATAAAGATTTAAATGTTTTAACTGCTAGACCAAATATTGAAAAAGAAGACCCTAACCATCACCTTTATGGTTTTTTAAATGGAGATGATCTTTGGTCGGTGGGGGATTGGGTTAAGGAAGCAAAAAAAGTTTCTGATGAAATATTAACTAGAAAAATGATTCCAATTATTGTTGGCGGTACAGGATTATATTTTAAAGCCATTACAGATGGTTTATCTCCTATTCCAGATATTGATCCTAAAATTAGAAAGGAGCTTATTGCTGACTTAAAAAAAGATGGCCTTAAGAAACTTTATAGTGAATTAAATAAAATAGATCCTGTAGCAGGAAAAAGAATAAATCAAAACGATCAGCAAAGAATATTAAGGGCTCTAGAGGTTTATAATGGAACAAATAAGAAAATATCATATTTTTGGGACATAAAAAGAGTGAAGCTTTTTAATAACCCATTTGAAAAAGTTACTATAACTTTACCTAGAGAGGACCTTTATAAAAGATGTGATGCAAGATGCGAAGAAATGATGAGGTGCGGAGCTATTGAAGAGGTCGAAGAACTGTTGAAGAAAGAATATAATATTAATGCCCCAATAATGAATGCAATAGGCGTTAACGAGATTACTGAATTTTTAAATAATAATATTGATTTTACTAAAACATTAGACCTAATGAAATACCGAACTCATCAATACGCAAAAAGGCAAACAACTTGGTCTAAACATCAGATGATTACATGGAAAAGCATTTCTACGCAATTATCAGACAAAATAGTTGATAATTTTATTAAAAAATTATAATACTTCTTGACCTTATGTAAATTAAAATTTAATTTCTGCTTAAAATTTATTAGGATTAATTATGTCAGAATTAACTGGTGCAGAAGTAATATTAAGGGCTTTAAAAGACCATTCTGTTGATCATATATTTGGTTATCCAGGTGGTGCAGTTTTGCCTTTGTATGATGAATTATTTAAAAGTAATGATGCTCCTAAACATATTTTAGTAAGGCATGAACAGGGTGCAGCACATGCTGCTGAAGGTTATGCTAGATCAACTGGAAAACCTGGAGTTCTTCTTGTTACATCAGGCCCTGGAGCAACTAATGCCGTAACTGGATTGACTGATGCTATGATGGATTCAATTCCTCTTGTTTGTATTTCTGGCCAAGTTCCAACTCATTTGATTGGTACTGATGCCTTTCAAGAAGCAGATACTGTTGGCATTACTCGTGCATGTACAAAACATAATTGGCTTGTAAAAGACCCAAACGATTTAGCAAAGGTAATACATGAAGCGTTTCATGTGGCAACTTCTGGAAGGCCTGGTCCTGTTGTAGTTGATATTCCTAAGGATATTCAGTTCGCTGATGCAAAATACTATCCTCCTATAGAATTTAAAAATGAAAATTATAAACCTCAGCTAAAACCAGATA
>CAZLAN010000037.1:7052-10267 GCA_964557485.1 uncultured Rhodobiaceae bacterium
CCTATTGATGTGCCAATCTTAGGTGATTGTGCATATGTTCTCGAAGCGCTACTACTTAAGTGGAAATCTAAAGGCCACAAGGTAAATCTAGATAGTTGGTATAAAAAAATTAATGACTGGAGAAAAAAGGATTCTTTAAATTATAAAAATTCTAGTGACTCTATTAAGCCTCAATTTGCAATAGAAAGACTTTATGAGCTTACTAAAGAAAAAGATACTTTTATAACAACTGAGGTTGGGCAGCATCAAATGTGGGCTGCACAACACTATAAATTTAATAAACCTAATAGATGGATGACTTCTGGAGGTTTAGGGACTATGGGTTATGGATTACCTGCTGCTATAGGTGTACAAGCTGCCCACCCTGAAAGTCTTGTTATTGATATAGCCGGAGAAGCGTCAGTCCTAATGAATATGCAAGAAATGTCTACCGCTGTTCAACATAAATTACCCATAAAGATATTTATTATTAATAATCAATATATGGGTATGGTTAGACAATGGCAGGAATTACTTCATGGAGGAAGATATTCTCATTCATATACAGATTCACTTCCAGATTTTGTAAAATTAGCTGAAGCATATGGATGTCTCGGGGTAAGGGCATCTTCGCCTAATGAATTAGATAAAAAAATAGAAGAAATGTTAAATTATGACGGTCCTGTTATCTTTGACTGTGTTGTTGATCAGGATGAAAATTGTTATCCAATGATTCCTTCTGGTGCAGCTCATAATGAAATGTTGCTTTCTAAAGATAATGACAACAAAGAAGTCTCTGATGAAGGAAAGGTTCTAATTTAATATGATTAAAATTAAAAAAGAAGAAATAGAATCTCATACAATCTCATTACTTGTTGATAATGAAGCTGGTGTTTTGGCTAGAGTTATAGGTCTTTTTTCAGGCAGAGGTTATAATATTGAAAGTCTTGCTGTTGCTGAGGTTGATCAAGATCATCATAAATCAAGAATAACTATAGTAACCAATGGAAGTCCTATGACTATAAACCAGATTAAATCTCAATTAGAGCGAATAGTCCCTGTTCATTCTGTTAAAGATTTAACAACTGAAGGAACCTCTATAGAAAGAGAAATGGCTTTAATAAAAGTTGTATATGATGGCGATAATCGTGAAGAGGTTATAAGACTTTCTGAGGTCTATAGAGCTAAAATAGTAGATACCACCAAGAATTCTTTTATTTTTGAATTAACTGGTGCAAGTGATAAAATAAATTCCTTTATTGAAATGTTACATCCCCTTGGTTTAGAAGATATATCAAGAACAGGTCTTGCAGCAATTTCAAGAGGTAAGAAAGAGTAACTCAAATAGGAGAAAATTATGAAGGTATATTATGATAGTGACACAGATCAGGATCTTATTAAAAGCAGTAAGATCGCTATCATCGGTTATGGAAGTCAAGGACATGCACATGCATTAAATTTGAAGGATAGTGGGGTTAATGAAGTATGTATTGCTTTAAGAGAAGATTCAAAATCTAAGAAAAAGGCAGAAAATGCAGGTTTTAAAGTTATGAATGTTGCCGAAGCTTCTAAATGGGCAGATATAATGATGATGGTTACCCCTGATGAGTTGCAGGCAGATATTTATAAGAATGATATTGAGTCTAACTTAAAAGAAGGCGGATCTCTTTTTTTCGCTCATGGTCTGAACATTCATTTCAATCTAATAAATGCTAGAGATGATTTGAATATAATTATGGTTGCCCCAAAAGGACCTGGCCACACTGTTCGTTCTGAATACGAAAGAGGTGCTGGAGTACCTTGTCTTATTGCTGTTGATCAAGATTCTACCGGAAACGCATTAGATATAGGTCTTTCTTACGCTTCTCTAATTGGAGGCGGAAGGGCTGCAATAATTGAAACAACATTTAGAGAAGAATGTGAAACAGACTTATTTGGAGAACAAGCTGTTCTTTGTGGCGGCGTTGTTGAGTTAATAAGGAATGGTTTTGATACTCTTGTTGAGGCTGGTTATGCCCCAGAAATGGCTTATTTTGAATGCCTTCATGAAATGAAGCTTATAGTTGATCTAATGTATGAGGGTGGAATTAAAAATATGAATTACTCTATTTCTAATACTGCCGAATATGGTGAATATGTATCCGGTCCAAAAGTTATTGGTGATCAATCAAAAGAAGCAATGCGCAGTATATTAAAAAATATTCAATCTGGAAAATTTACTGAAGATTGGATGAATGAAAATAAAATGGGTTCAAACAAAGAATTTCACTCTCTGAGAGAGAAATCAAATTCCCACTCCATTGAAGAGGTTGGTTCTAATCTTAGAGGAATGATGCCTTGGATAGGTGAAAATTCACTAGTAGATAAAGAAAAAAATTAATTTCCTTGTATAAAGACTGATTTTCATGCATTTATCTTTTTAAGGTAATGAAATGAGAAGCTTAGAAGTAAAAAAATATTTTAATGCTGACAGCACATTGTTGTTGAATAATAAATCTTTGCTTACTTCGAATTTACTACCATTACTCCTGATTAGCCTCTGAGATAAAATCTTATGCAATTCTCAGAGGAAAACGCATCAATTATAATTATTGGAGTAAGTTATGAGTAAAGAAGATAACCATATTAAAATTTTTGACACAACTCTTCGTGATGGAGAGCAATCGCCCGGAGCATCTATGTCTCTTGAAGAGAAACTTCAAATAGCTGAAGTTTATGATGAAATGGGTATCGATATAATTGAGGCTGGTTTTCCTATAGCTTCAAATGGTGATTTTGAAGCAGTTAGAGAAGTTTCAAAAATAGTAAAAAATGTTCAAGTTTGTGGACTATCAAGAGCAGGGCAGAAGGATATTGATAGAGCGGGTGAGGCGCTAAAATTAGCTAAAAACCCTAGAATACATACTTTTATATCTACAAGCCCAGTTCATATGGAATACAAATTGCAAATGACTGAAGCAGAGGTTCTTGATGCTATTAATTTCTCTGTTTCAAGAGCAAGAAACCTTGTAGATGATGTTCAGTGGTCAGCTGAAGATGCAACTAGGACTGATAGAGAGTTTTTATTTAAGTGTGTTGATATGGCAATTTCATCGGGAGCGACTACAATTAATATACCAGATACAGTAGGTTACACCACTCCAGATGAATATTATGATATTATTAGTTCGTTAATAAACAATATCCCTTCTGCAGATAAAGTCACCTTTTCAACACATTGCCATAATGATTTAGGT
>CAZLAN010000038.1:0-10253 GCA_964557485.1 uncultured Rhodobiaceae bacterium
ATTAGTTCTTCGAACAACCCTTGTATTTATTCCCGCCATAATAAATGGCCCTACCCATGCTTCAAAATCGTCATCAAAAAAAGGTGCCATTTTATCTGGTCCATCTTGTCCTTTATTTTTATCATTAAGAGCATAAGGATTAGATATAATCTTTAGGATAGAGGAATTTTGCTTTGCTTGTTCCATCATTGACATTAAACTATCCACTGTTCCGCCACTTGCACCTCCTGAAAACCCTCTTGTTCGGTACTTAATATGTTTTGCATTGACACCATGTATCTCATTCATCTTCTTTTGTAAGAAATAAACACCTATATCTGATGGAATGCTATCAAATCCGCAAGTATGAACAATTCTCGCCCCGCTTTCTTTAGCGGAATCCTGATATTTTGATATCATATCTCTCATCCAATGGACTTCCCCCGTTAAATCACAGTAATGTGTGCCATTTTCTGCACATGCCTCTACTAACTCGGATCCATATCTTGCATATGGGCCAACAGTGGTAAGAACAACTTTTGTTTGTCTCACTAATTTTACTAAAGATTCTTTATCGTGGCTGTCAGCGATAAGAATTGGAGCTTCTCTTTCTCCAAGAATTTCTTTCAATTTGGACTCATTTCTACCGGCAACAGCCCAAGTTAGATTACTTTTGTTTTGATTTTTCTGTATATAATCAACAACTAATCTTCCTGTAAAACCGCTAGCCCCCCAAATAATAATATCGTAGGATTTTTCCATAATTTACTCCTTAAATTTTGTATTTAACTTATTTGAAAAGGATCACTAATTTCATCCTGTCCTTTAGTTAAAGGATTATCATAAAGGCACTTTTCTATTAAGACAGTATCAAAAAAGGCATGTAATTCTTTTATTTTTCCATCTTTAAGTGTAAAAATTTCACAATAAGTTTGTTCATAATTTTCACCTTTTTTTGTAGGCCCTCCACCCTGCATCATGCCGACAACTCTATCACCTTCAGCAGCAATAATTTTCCATGATTTTGAAAATTGGATATTTTCTGGAACTAATTTTTCAAGAAGTTTTTCTGCAATCATCCCATTACAGCAGGCATCTTTTCCATAAATTCTTCCTGAAACAGGTGTAGAGCCAAGCATGTTATAAACTACATCATCATGATGCATATCAAAAATGGTTTCAAAATCGCCTTTTTCAAGAGCTATATACCATTTTTCTATTATTTTTTTATTTTCCTTCACATCCATAAAATTAATCTAGACCAATATAATTTTCTTACAATAAATTTAATCAGTTTTAGGCAAATAAGTGTCGCCTGACTCCCATTTAACATCTATTGGACCCATAGAAATAAGAATGAATTCGCATCCTTCTTCGCCAGATTCTTCTGGCCCGTACATATGGTCTGCCCTTACCCACCTGACATCTCCTTTTTTATACCAACCCGTTCCATCATTAAAAGTCATAGTTCCTCGCATTATAATATAAATTGTATCTGCTGCATGTGAATGCACATCGGCTTTTGTATTTGGCGGAAACTTATTAGGAACTACCCAAGGACCTTTTTCCCAATTTTCACCCATAAACTTAACTTTAACAATATCGGTCATGTGCTTAAAAAAATCTGGCGATGTTTCGGGATCAACAAAGGTAGTCCATTCTCCGTCATCTAAGCTTGCTTTTCCACGCCAGTCATTGTAATTCGCTATCGTTTCCATTTTTCCCCCTTATTTGAATTCTTATAAGAATTAGCCTATATAAATTATATGAGATTTCTATTAATATTTTCTTTAATAGTGATATTTAACTTTTCTTCATATTCTAAAGAGAGATTTTCTAATACCGATAACTCATCAAATGAAAGAAGTTTTGGTGAAATAATAAAATGGAGCTTTAATAAAAAAAACCCTAGCCCTGAATATCTAGAAATAAAACAGTTAAAAGATCCTATCCTTCTAGAAAGAAACAAGCCTTATGCAATTTGGATAGGGCATGCAAGCTTCTTAGTTTTTAATGGAGACATTACTGTGCTTTTTGACCCAATTTTCTCTGAAAGGGCTTCTCCATTGAAATTTGCTGGACCAAAAAGATTAATTAAACCTGCTCTAAAAATTTCAGAGTTACCTAAAGTTGATATAATAGCTATTAGTCATAATCACTATGACCATTTCGATATATCTAGTTTAAAGAAAGTACAGAAAAGATTTCCTAATGTTAGGATTCTTATCCCAAAAGGCGATAAGAGATTGTTAAAAAAATATAATTTAAAAAACGGAGAAGAATTTATCTGGTGGCAAGAAACAAAGATTAGTAATAGCACTCTAACATTTACACCTACACAACATTGGTCGGCGAGGGGAATAAATGATCGAAATAAAAGTTTGTGGGGAAGTTGGTTCTTGAATTACGGTACAAAAAATATCTTCCACGCTGGTGATACAGGTTATTCAAAAGATTTTAAAAAAATTAGGAAAAGACTTGGTGCAGTCGATTTTGCAATGATACCTATAGGAGCTTATGCGCCAAAATGGTTTATGGGTTACTCTCATGTTAATCCTGAAGAAGCTTTAAATATTGCTATTGATTTAGAGGCTGAAGAAAGCGTAGGAATGCATTGGGGTACCTTTATACTTACTGATGAGCCAGTTTTAGAGCCAAGAGCTAGGCTTAATAAGATAGCTAAAGAAAAAGATATTAATTTTTATACTGTTTTACCTGGCACATTTATCGAAATTTACTAATTAAAATTTAATGTCTTGGAAATTAATTTATAGAGAATAAAAGTTATAATAAAAAAACATAAACTCCACTTGCACTGATTAAATAGGCTAGCAAAAAATATATGTGATGATGAGATTTCACTAAATGCGGAAGACATCATAATAGATATAAGAATATTTTCAGCTAAATCAAAAATACCAGCTATAATTGGCAAATATAAGATAAAAATTCTATTTTCATTCAGCTTTAATAATATTGAAAGAAATAACAAAACATAAAGAACTGGAAAAACTGTATCAAGAATTAAAGCCGAATAAATATAATTTATTCTTCCTCTCTCTCCTAAAGTATCAAATGTCTTTTGGACATCTAAAACATTAAAGCCAAACGATAAGTCCAACATATTTTGATATATATTATTTGGTAAATTCTGAAAAATAACAGAACAAGTAATTAAAAGAATTATAATGATTAAAATAAATTTATTTGAAGATAAAATTTTGGAGTTTAATAAAATTGAAAAGACTATTTTCTATCTCCTTCCTTCAATATAATCGTTCAAAACTTCGTGATATCGCCTTACTCTTCTTTCTTGATTAGTCAATATTGCATCATCGAAACCTTTTGATTTAACTCCTTTTTGTTGGCCAATTGCCATACTTATATCTTGGTCAGTAACAAAACCCATTGAACCCTCTGGATATACCACCCATTCATGCTCTGCAGGTCTTAAAGGTCTTGGCCCAAGAGGAGTTTCTGTCATTTTTTCACCCGCTGTTGTTTCTGTAGTATCAGAACCCATAAATGTTGCAGACGCTGACAAACTTTCCATATCAGGTACAAGCCACCAATGCTCAAAAAGGCATTTTTCAGGATCAGTAGGATGCGGTTGAGGTCTTTGAAATTGTATTCCGTCTGGTGTCATTGTTATATCATAATTAGGAAAACAATTATAAAAATAATAATCTGTTAACTGTTCATTAGTTAAGAATTCATAATGCCAAAAACCTCTTTCTTTCGCTAATTTTCTTTTCTGTTCTTGAATAGCTAATCTTGTTTCTTGCGCCTTTCCCTCAAAGTCTTTTGGGTCTAGATCCCATGCTTCTAAAGCAGCGTCTAAAGGAAAATTAACATCGTTAGGTGACTCATCGCCTAAAGCAGGTTTATGCCCAGGCATCAACATCCTATTGTGCCCATTATCATACATATCAAATTGGGAAAATTTATAATCATTTTCAATATGCACCGAAAGTTCAGGATGAAGAGTTGGTAAATGATAAGATTCATTAAAATTATCATGTATAATCTTCCAATTGCAGTCTACTTCACAAGTTAAATTTAAAACCCTTACATATCTTTCGGGTTGATAAGGTCTCATATGCTCTAAAAGAGGGCTCAAGGCTTCTTCAAATTTCTGAGGTTTATCTGATAAGTTAACCCAAACAAATCCTAAAGAGACTTCACAGTGCACTTCCTTTAATTTGATTTTTCCACAAGGATTTCCGCCATTAAAATCCTCGGAATCTTGTAGATAAGTTAAAACACCTTCAGTATTATATTCCCATCCATGATAAGTACATTTAAAGGTATCTAAACAACCATTATCAACATGAACAAGGATATTACCCCTGTGAGGACAAACATTATAAAAGGCTTTAATGGATTTGTCTTTTTGTCTAACAACTAATACTTCTTCTAATCCAATCTTATAAACAAAAAAATTATCTGCCTCAGGAATTTCTGATGCTATTCCAGCTATCTGCCATACTTTTGTCCACATGTGATCCCATTCTTTTTGCATAAAATCTTTAGAGTAGTATCTTTCACCAAAAATTTTATCACCTCTTAATTTAGGGTCAGGATGCTTATCTCTTGGAGTGGGAATAATCTTATTCATTTCTACTCACCATGAAGAGATTTAAATGATCTTTTAGAAAATTTCCATTCACCGTCTTCTTTAATGCATTCATCTTCATATTGACCGCATGGATGAATTTCTGTTCCATCAGGAAGAACAGCTGTTTCGAGAGTATAGCTTCTCATAGTTGCTTTATTTCTATCAATTTTTATATATGCAGGTTGTGCCATCATATGAACAAAGGGAAACCCTTTCATTGCTTCATTCCAAATATTAACAATGTTCTCTCTACCTTCGTTCTTTATCTCTAAATGAGGAATTTCCCAAAGTGCGTCTTCAGACCAAGTACTTCCCCAAATCTTAGGATTTCTCTGATTAACGCCATCACAATACCTATCTAATAACTCACGTATAGCTAATTTATCTTCTGTATCACTCATTAGACCCCCTATTTCCCATAAAAAAATTAAAAATAACTTAACAAACTAATCATAGCTAGAAAATATTTAAATATTTATAATTATTTACTAAAATTATATTATCATTTAAAAAAAGATATTGGGGGCAAAGAAATATGAGTGAAGCTATAAAAGATAAAAAAGTTGAAGTAGCAAGAACACCTGATACCAGCTATACAGAATATCTTGAACAAGATGCTAAAGAGGTTCCAGAATTTATGATGGAAGAAAATTTTGAATTTCTTGGTTCAGAAGATATTCCTATGGATAGATACACATCTGAAGAATTTTTTCAAAAAGAAGCTGAATGTATGTGGACAAGAGTCTGGCAATTTGCTTGTAGAGTTGAGGATATACCAGAAGTTGGCGATAGTTTAGTTTATGATATTTTGGATTATTCATTTTTAATTGTTAGAACCGATAAAGAAACAATAAAAGGTTATTACAATTCATGCCTACACAGAGGAAGAAAAATTAAAACGGAACGCTCTTTTAGTGAAGATCTTGAGTGTCCTTTTCATGGTTTTTGTTGGAATTTAGATGGAAGTTTAAAACATACACCGGCAGACTGGGATTTTCCTCATGTTAAAGCCAAAGAGTGGAATTTACCTCAGGTAAGAGTTGAGTTATGGGAAGGATTTGTATTTATAAATATGGATGATAATGCAAAATCTCTTTATGATTTCCTAGACCCGCTTCCTGAACATCATAAGAGATGGAATTTAGAAAACTGTAAAAAAGTTATTCATGTTTCAAAGGTAGTGCCGGGAAATTGGAAAACAGTGCAAGAAGCATTTATGGAGTCTTTTCATGCTACAAAAATTCACCCCGAAATAATGCCTTTTCAGGCCGATGAAAATGCAAGATATGACATATATGGCGACAACATGAATAGGAATATTTCTCTTGTTGGTAAGCCAAGTCCAAATTGCCCAGAAATAGAAGAACAAGAAATTCTGGATACTATATTTTTTGGATCTGGAAGAGTATTTGATGATAGTAAAGTTATTGTGCCAGAAGGCTCTGAAGCTAGAAAAGTTGCTGCCCAAACTATGAGAGATGCCTTTGCTGAAGCTGATGGTCATGACTACTCAGATAAATCGGATGCTGAAATGTTAGATGCAATAGTTTATAATGTATTTCCTAATTTTTCTCCATGGGGAGGGTTTCCAAGGAACTTAATATATAGGTTTAGACCTAATGGTACGAGAGTTGACTCTGCTATTATGGAAGCAATTTTTTTACAAAGAAATCATGCTGATCCTGAAAAACAAGAAAAATACGAACCAATTCCTATACATTATCTTGATGAAGAACAAAAATGGGATGATGCTGAAGAATTAACTGGTATTGGAGTTATTTTTGATCAAGATATGTCAAATATTCCCGAAGTTGAGGCAGGAATGAGAGCATCAAAGAAAAGAGCTTTAACATACGCAAATTATCAAGAAAGTAGACTTCGTCATTATCATCAAACGATAGACAAATATATCGCTATGGGGCCATTTAAACCCTAAGCAGTGCTTCCTCCATCAACGGTATAAACAGATCCTGTGATAAAGCTGCTGTCATCGCTTGCTAGAAATAACATCAATTTTGCTACATCTTCTGGTGTACCATATCTTCCAAGGGGTATATTCGACTCCATCATGCTTTTTGCATCACTTGCTTCGCCAGGCATCAAACCTTCTTCGAGACTTCTCATCATTCTAGTTTCAACTGGAGAAGGATTGACTGAATTAACCCTTATATTTTTTTCAGCACATTCTTTAGCAGCTGATTTCATAAGTCCAATTACAGCATGTTTACTTGTTGCATACGGACCTATTCCAGCAGCTCCTGAAAGTCCCGCAATACTAGAAGTTATAATAAAACTTCCTCCATCCCTTAAATCCATTGCAGGTATTGCAGCTTTTAAACCTAAAAAAGGCCCTCTAACATTTACAGCCATAACCTGATCAAATTTATCTATACTGTACTCTTCAATATTATTAACTTCACCTTCAATTCCTGCATTAGCAATAAAAATGTCAACTCCACCATATTTTTCTTTTGCTATTTCAACTGCTTTTAAATTATCCTCTGGTTTAGTGACATCTCCAGCAAAATAACTTAGGTGATTTGACTCAATTTCTTTACAGACTTTAATAAGATCATCTTCATTTAAATCAAATATTAAAACATCTGCTCCTTCATTCAAAAAAGCTTTAGCAATTTCTTTTCCTATTCCGCCAGCTCCACCAGTTATTATAGCTACTTTCCCTTCAAGTTTATTCATTACAATTTCCTCATTTATAAAAAGTAATTTATCAGGAAGTATCCTTCACTAGATTTTTTTGCGATGGAAGTTTTGAAAAGTCATCTTTATCTCCACCAAACAATTTTTCAGGACTTACTGAATCCATTGTACCTTCATGATCATTAGGATCTGTATAAAAACCAAGAACAAAACCTCCCTTTGAATAACCAATTAATGATCTCAACTCAGGACTAAAATCTTTAGCTATTTCAGGTGGGCAAGATAGGTATTGGTTTTCTTCTTGTCTAAGCCAGTTGAGAGCATAATGTATAAAAACACCCGTTCTGATCTCATTTTTGGTTGTATTCTCACCTCCACCATGAAGAACTGTTCCTGTATACAATAAAACAGATCCCGAAGACATTTCTGCATAAGCTATTTCACCTTCTTCAGGTTCTCTTCCTTTTTCCCATTTATGTGAACCAGGAACAATTTGTGTAGCTCCATTTTCCTTAGTAAAATCACTTAATGCCCATACAGTACTAAATTGTGTTTCTATTTTTCTAGGAATATAACCCCCCCACAGACCTCTATCACGATGTAATATTTGTTTTGTCTCTCCTGGGCCAATACTAATAGCAGAAGTAAAATGCAGTTGATAACCATCACCAAAAGGACCTAAAAAGTTACTAGCTAGTTCATTGGCCATTGGATTTAGAGCTAACTCTCTACAAGCTTCTGATCTTGCTAATAGACCTCCAACTCTTTTTGTCTCAAATCCAGTAAAATCCGAATCTCCTTTAATAT
This sequence comes from uncultured Rhodobiaceae bacterium, assembly GCA_964557485.1. GTDB lineage: Bacteria > Pseudomonadota > Alphaproteobacteria > MED-G09 > MED-G09 > AG-430-B22. Next base: position 8,063 of record CAZLAN010000038.1, read on the forward strand.
AATTATTTAAATAAGGATCTAACTCTTCTTTCATTTGGGCTAGGAAGTTTTTATCTAGAACATTGTCCAGTATTACGCCAGCATCCCTGTCAATAACCTCTAGAATATCTGAAATGGAAGCGTTAGAATCTAAATGTACAATCTCAGTCATAACTTATTCTCCCTAAAACCAGCGTCTAACTTTATTAGAGTAGCTTTTATAGTCTTCCCCAAAAAGATTTAACATAGCCTCTTCTTCAGGGATAATTTGAAAAATAGTTATATATAAAACGAATAAAGGAAGAAAAATAAAGCCAGCTATTAAACCTTTAAAAACGGAAAGACCAAATAAAAGAAGAAGCATACCTAGGTACATAGGATTTCTGGTAATTTTAAACATTCCATCAGTAACAAGAGTTGTTGCTTGATCAGGCTTCATTGGATTGACAGTAGTTTCTTTCTTTTTAAAAATTCTTGCCGAAGAAAATGTCACAAAGATTCCTAAAATAATAAAAATAGACGAAAGAATGCCTCTCATAGGAATTTCTATTACCATAAAATATCTTGATGAGAAATAAATTGCTAAAGCAAAAATAAGAGTAACTAATGGTGGTGGTATTTTAGTTTTTAAAAACATTATTGTTGGCGAATTCCTCTAGAAACTAACCTATGACAAGAAATCTTCCATTCACCATTTACTCTTTTCATATCAGTCTCATATGTTGCCCATAATGTAAGGATTTCCCCTTCAGGTTCCTTTAAATAATGCAAAGCCTGTACATCTGTTCGACAGTGAGCGTCATCACCATTGATTGTTGCAAATTGAGGGCCTAACATGTGTTGTGTAGGTCCATAATTTGAAAGCGCACCTTTAACATATTCAACCCAATTATCTCTTCCGTTAATTGGAGCATCTCCAAAATCAAGAATCTCAACATCTTCAAGAAAGCAAGATGAATATAAGTCAAAGTCTCTTTCATCTACTCCGGCAGCATATTTCAACATTACATCCTGTAAAGCTATTCTATCTGCAACATATTGATCGTTCATAATTAACCCCCTTCTTTAATTTCTTATTTTATTAAAGCATAATTTTTGCCATAATTTAAATATTAAGTGAGGATAAAAGTTATGTCTGAAATAAATCCGTATATGATTCAAATTTCCAATGATGATCTTGAGGATCTCAAAAGAAGATTATTATCAACAAGATGGCCTGAAAAAGAAACTGTTGGAGATTGGTCGCAAGGAATACCCCTTTCTTATATAAAAGAAATTAGTGATTACTGGCTTAATGAATATGATTGGAGATCAAGAGAGGAATATTACAATTCATTTCCTCAATTTATAACTAATATTGAAGGACTTGATATTCATTTTATACATATAAAGAGTCCTCACGAAGAAGCTAAACCTCTAATAATTAGTCATGGTTGGCCAGGTTCTATAGTAGAGTTTCATAAAGTTATTAAACCTTTAATTGATCCAGTTTCCTTCGGTGGAAAAGCTAAAGATGCATTCCATTTGGTCTGCCCAACCCTACCAGGTTACGGATTTTCTGGGAAACCATCTCAAACAGGAACAGGTGTTGAGAGAATTGCAGAATTATGGGACATATTAATGAATAAAATTGGATACAGTAAATACTTTGCGCAAGGTGGTGATTGGGGCTCTGCAGTAACTATAGCAATAGGAAAACAAAACAAAGGAAGTTGCCAAGGTATTCATGTTAATATGCCATTTGCTCCACCTACTAAAGAGGCATTAGAAAATCCATCTGAAAGAGATAAAATTGCATTTGAAGGTCTTGGTTATTATCAAGAGTGGGGATCAGGTTATTCTAAACAACAAAGTACAAGACCTCAAACATTAGGCTATGGTCTTGTCGATTCTCCAATTGGACAGGCAAGTTGGATTATTGAAAAATTTTACGAATGGACTGATTGTAATGGACATCCTGAAAATATTCTAAATAAAGAAGAGCTAATAGATAATGTAATGTTTTATTGGCTTACAAAAAGCGCGGCCTCTTCTGCAAGACTTTATTGGGAAAGTTTTGGATCATTCGGCGGTAACCCTGAAGAAAAACTTGAGCTTCCAATAGGGTGCAGTATTTTTCCTAAAGAAATTTCTAGAACCCCAAGAAGTTGGGCTGAGCAGATATATTCAAATATTGTTTATTGGAATGAATTGAAAAAAGGTGGTCATTTTG
>CAZLAN010000039.1:0-10218 GCA_964557485.1 uncultured Rhodobiaceae bacterium
TCATTTACTTATGATAAGGATGGTTATTAAAAATTGTTATAGACCTATAAATTTGCTCTAATAACATTACTTTAAACATCTTATGTGGCCATGTTAAGTCCCCAAAAGATAAAATTTTATCAAAATATTTATGGTTATTCTCCTCAATACCATCAGACCCACCAATAAAGAAGATTATATTTTTATTATTTGGGCTTTCTTTCAATATGATTTTAGAGAAATTAATTGAATCTAATTGAATGCCTTTTCCATCAAGCAATATATTAAAAGAATCTTTATTTATTATATTAGATAATTTTGAAAATTCTTCTTCTTTTCTCTCATTGATATTTTTTTTTGATGAATTTCTTATTTTTTTTAAGACTATTTCTTTTAACCCTAATGTATTTCCAATTCTTCTAATTTTTTTTATATAATCTCTTTCTAGTTCACTAAATTTGCTATTTGAGTTACCGATATAAGCTATAGTAATAAACATTTAATAATGCTCATTTTTACTTACAGGTGATTGCCATAGTTTTTCTAGATTATAAAATTCTCTTACTTCTTTTCTAAAGACATGAATAATAACATCGCCACTATCAATAAGAACCCAATCACTTTTATTGATTCCTTCAGCCTTTAAATCATTAATTCCTTCCTTTTTTAATTCACTTATAAGATGTTCAGATATAGATCCTACATGTCTATTTGAAGTTCCTGTAGCTATTACTAAGTAGTCAGCTATGTCAGACTTTCCTTTAAGATCAATAGAAACTATATCAAGTGCTTTGTTATCTTCTAACTTAGATAGAATATAATTTAGATTATTATCCATTTTCTTTTTCTCTTATTTGAGTCGAAGAGATATCACTCATTGGTCCTGGTATAAATGTAATTACTGGTGGCTTCTCATTAATAAAGTTTGATTGTCTATCATTATTAATAAGTTTTGTATTCTCTTTTATTAAATCTAATTTCTTTGAATCTACTGCGTATGAAGGTCTAGGGTATATTGCTATTGGTATTAAATTTATAAATTTTTCCCAATCTTTCCAATTTGAAATATCAGCTGCGCAATCTGAACCCATTATCCAAATAAATTTAGTATCAGGATATGAAGTTATAATTTTAGAAACTGTATCAATAGAATATTTTGTTTTATTCTCCTTTTCATAGCTGCTTACAAAGAAATATTTTGATTCAGCTAACTTTTGTGCGCTTAAAAAGCGCTCATCAAATTTCATAAGTGTGTCTTTATTTTTTAAAGGGTTTTCAGATGATACAAGCCAGATTATTTTATCTAGTTTTAAACTAGTAAGTGCATTTTTAGAGATTTGAAAATGCCACTCATGTGCTGGATTAAATGAACCTCCAAATAAACCAATTTTTGTACCTGGAGTTATGGGTAAATCTTTATTTTTCACTGCAACATCTTCATTACGGTCTTGTTTGTCCTGAACCTCGAACAACATATTTGAAACTTGTCAATTGTTCTACTCCTACAGGGCCTCTAGCATGAAATCTACCAGTCGCTATTCCAATTTCAGCACCCATCCCAAATTCACCACCATCTGCAAATTGAGTAGAGGCATTATGCATTACTATTGCACTATCTATTTCTTTCATAAATTTTTCTGCAATTTCTTTATTCTCAGTAATTATTGAATCCGTATGACTAGTGGAAAATTCATTTATATGGCTAATTGCGCCTTTAATGCCATTAACAATTTTTAAACTTATTATTGAGTCTAAATATTCCGTTGACCAATCTTCTGTATTGGCAGGTATCAAATTATCAACAATGAGTTGTGATTTTTCACATCCCCTTACTTCACAACCGCTATCTTTTAATGATGTTGTTAATTTTAATATTAAATCTTTATCAACCTTTTCATCAACTAATAAAGTTTCTGCAGCACCACATATTCCTGGTCTTCTCATTTTTGCATTTATAACTATTTCTTCAGCTTTAATTGGGTCGGCATGTTCATCCACATACAAGTGACATATTCCTTCTAGGTGACCAAATACAGGAATCTTAGCTTCATTTTGTACTCTTTCTACTAAGCTTTTACCTCCACGTGGGACAATAACATCAATATTTCCATTTAACCCCTCCAAAAGATACCCGACAGCATCTCTATCAGTTGTTGGAATAATTTGGATAGATTCTTTTGGAAGATTTGAATCTTCTAGACTTTTTACAAGACAATTATGAATTGCCATAGAAGAGTGAAAGCTTTCTGATCCTCCTCTAAGGATTACAGCATTTCCAGCTTTAAGGCATAATGCCCCTGCATCAGCTGTTACATTTGGTCTACTCTCATAAATAACACCAATTACACCAAGTGGTGTTCTCACTCTTGATATATCTAAACCGTTAGGTCTTTGCCATCTTCCTATTTCCTCACCAACAGGATCGCTTAATTCTACTATTGATTTTAGGCCTTCACTTATTGATTCTACTCTTTTTGCGTCTAATAATAATCTATCAAGAAATGCTTCAGAAATTCCTTTCTTTTTAGCACTTTCCATATCAAGGTCATTAGCCTCTAAGATATGATCACATTGTTTTAAAATTAGATTTGCCATATTAGTTAAAGCTTTGTTTTTAATATTCTCTGAAGACATAGCTAGAATTTGAGAAGCATTCTTTGCATTTTCTCCAATTGTAATTAATTGTGATTTAATTTCACTACTCATCAATCTTCCTCATTATCACCTGAATAAACTAAGTTATTTCTATGTATGACTTCAGTTTTGTCAAGATATCCTAAAATTTCTTCTATTTCCTCAGACTTTTTGCCAATTATTTTAATCAAATCTAAAGAATTATAATTAGTTAACCCTCTAGCTATTTCATTATTTTCATATTTTATTATTACAGTATCACCTTTATCAAAGTTACCTTCGCATCTAGTAATCCCGACGGAAAGCAAGCTATTTCCTAGATCTAATGCTTTACTAGCACCTTCATCAATATGAATAATCCCAGCTGTATTTATGCTTCCAGATATCCAGCTTTTTAGTGCATTTATATTTTTATTTTGCGGCGAAAACCATGTACCTACTTCCCCTTTTTTTACTCCAGAAATTGGCCTTTTGTTAGTGCCCGATGAAATAATCATATAACAACCTGTTTTCGTTGCAATCTTAGCTGCTTCAATTTTTGTTTTCATTCCACCTGTACCCATATGGCTCGCTACACCAGCTATATCAATGATTTTTTGATCAATATTTTCTACTTCCAGTATAATTTTACTTTCTTCAATATTAGGATCTTTCTCATGTAGGCCATTTACATTTGATAATAGAAGAAGGCAATCAGCAGAAACCATTCCTGCAATTCTTGCGGCTAATCTATCATTATCTCCATATTTAATTTCTGAAGTTGCTACAGTATCATTTTCGTTAATGATAGGGATAAAATTTTCTTTTAAAAGTTCCTCAATTGTTGTTCTTGCATTTAAAAATCTCTTTCTATTTTCAGTATCCTCAGCAGTTATTAATATTTGTGCTGTAAGGATATTTTTTTTTGCAAAGGCATCTTTCCAAGCGTTAATTAACTTAATCTGCCCTATTGCAGATGCTGCCTGGTTTTCAGATAGGGTTAATTTCTCTTTGGTTTTATTTAATTCTATTTTTCCTAATTCTATAGCACCTGAAGACACAATAAGGATTTCAATTCCTTCTTTTTTTAAAGAAGAAATATCCTCAACTATTTCATCGAGGAATTTTATATTAATTCCTGTCCCTTTATTAATTAAAAGGGAGGATCCAATCTTAATAATTAATCTACTACAATCACTTATACTTTTCATGGTTTCCAGCCTTCATTATACTCATCTAGAATATCTTTTGGGATTTCTTCATTGATTTCCTTTAATATATTATTTATCCCATCTCCACTAACAGAGGATATCGCAAATACCTCTTTTCCAATAAAGTTTTTTAGTTTTTCCTTTTTATCAATGATCTCTTTTTCGTTAAAAGTATCGGATTTAGAAAGAACAACTATTTCATTTTTTAAACTAAGTTCTTTAGAATACGATTTTATTTCATTTCTTACAGTTTTCCATGAATTAATTATATCTTCATCATTAGCATCGACAAGATGTAATAATATATTGCACCGCTCTATATGCCCAAGAAACCTATCTCCTAAACCTTTACCCTCGTGAGCCCCTTCAATCAATCCAGGAATATCAGCAATTACAAAATCTTTATCCATATATTTGACAATCCCTAAAACAGGGTGGATGGTTGTAAAAGGATAATCAGCAATCTTAGGACTAGCTTTACTTACAGTTGATACGAAAGTCGACTTACCAGCATTTGGTAGACCAACTAAGCCTACGTCTGCAATCAGTTTCAGTCTTAACCAAATCCATTTTTCTTTTCCTGTTTCTCCTTCGTTTGCATTACGAGGTGTCTGGTTTTCTGAGTTTTTAAAATGAGAATTACCAAAACCACCATTTCCACCTTTTAAAATTGTAATATTTTGATCTTTTTCAATTATATCAATTATTACTTCCTCATTATCTTCTTCAAGAATTAAGGTTCCTCTTGGAACTTCAATAATGATATCTTCACCAGATTTTCCAGTTTTATCGCTACCCATCCCAGGGTCACCATTTTTAGCTTTGAAATGTTGTTTAAATCTATAGTCAATAAGAGTATTTAAGCCTTCTGTGCTTTTAATAATAACATTCCCGCCTTTTCCTCCATTACCACCATTTGGCCCACCAAATTCAACATATTTTTCTCTGCGAAAACTTATGCATCCATTACCACCATCTCCGGATTGTATATAGATTTTTGCTTGATCAAGGAATTTCATTACCAGACTCGTAATATTAATTAATATTTAAGATTTTATTTGGAAACTTTTTAATTAATTGTTTCTGTACTAGGTTTTACAGAAACTACTGGTCTGCCATTTCTGGCTTTTGAGAAATCAACAGTTCCTTCTATTAAAGAAAAGATCGTATGATCCTTACCTAGACCTACATTTTTTCCAGGTTTCCATTTAGTCCCTCTTTGGCGGATTATAATATTCCCAGGAATAACGCTTTGCCCACCAAATTTTTTAACCCCAAGCCTTCTACCTTCGGAGTCTCTTCCATTTCTTGATGATCCACCAGCTTTTTTATGAGCCATTTTTTACTCCTTTGAGCCTTTAGCAGAAGCTTTTGTTTTTTCTTTACCCTTTGTAGCAGTTTTTTTAGTTTTGTCTTCTGCTTTTTTCTTAGTAGCAGTTTTTTTAGCAGTGGTTTTTTTGGGTGTAGTAGTTTTTTTAGTAGAAGAAGATTTCTTCTTAGTGTCTTCAATTTTAGTCTTTTTTGATTTTGTAGATTTTGTACCAGCAGAATTAATACTTAAAATTTTAAGATTAGTTACTAACTGTTTATGACCTTGTTTACGTCTGTAATTTTTCCTTCTTTTTTTCTTGAATACAGTAATCTTTTTTAATCTGGTTTGTTCTAAGATTTCTGCCTCCACACTAGCCCCTTTTATTAAAGGATTACCAATTATAGGTTTGCCTTTATCAGAGATTATAAGAACTTCATCTAACTCTACTTTTTTACCTGAATCTTCAGACAATTTTTCAACTGAGATAATGTCATCTTTTGAAACCTTGTATTGTTTACCACCAGTTTTTATTACCGCGTACATTTTAAACCTTTTTACCAATATATTCTGTGTGGCGCGACTATAACCCTGCGGAAATATGTGTCAAGTTTTATGATATTAAAAACAATTTTTTTATTCGATTTTTATTGGATTTTTTAAAAAAATTAAGGGCAAAAGACAGATTACTGAAGTTATTAAATAAATGTTATTAACTGTAATATTCATAATGCCATCAAAAATTCCAACTATTGTTTCTCCCCCAATTCTGGATAAATGCCTAGCACTCATGAATATGGCAAAAAGAGATGCAGCTGAAGCCGTAATTGAATATTTCATACATAATGACAATACTGCTGTCATGCCAAAAGAATTGAAAAACGAAAAAGCTAGTAAAATTGTTATTCCAAGAAATTCATTTTTTAAAACTTCTATATATATTCCTATTATAAAACAAAATATTGCTAAACCTATTTGTGAGATTTTAATTATTGTTTGTGGATTAATTTTATCTGATAGATAACCACCTATAAGGGCAGCCACGATTCCGCCATATAAACCGATAGATCTTAATTTTGTAAGATCATATGATTCCCATTCAGCATAATTTATATAAAGATAGGAAACTGAAGAAAAGTGTATACCTGAAGCAAGGTTAGAAGTAAGGCAGAATAAGAGTAAAAGAAAAATAAATTTATTTGAAAAACTATTTATAATTATAAATAAGATTTTGGAGAATTTTAAATTCATATCTTCATTTTCTTTATGAGATATAGAACTTAAAGAAATTATTGCATCAGATTGCTTCTCTTTTAAAAAGAATAAAAGTGCACCTAATAGAATAATTATTATTCCCAGGTATAACATTGCATAACTTAATCCATAACTATTCATAACTGCAGATGAAAATATTGCAGATATACTCATGCCTAATGTCCTGAAAGCCCACATTAAGCCATTAGCAAAACCTCTTTCATTTTCATCTAAAATATCAATGGCTAAGCCATCTGTAGCAACATCAAGTGTTGAAGTTGCAAGGATTGTCGAAAATAATACCAACCCAAGAATTGTAGGATCAATATTTTGATCAGATATTATAGATCCAATAATAAGTGTTATACTCATCAAAATTGTAGAAGTTATTATCCAAGGTCTTCTTTTCCCCATTAAAGAATTACTGAAACGATCAACAAATGGACCAATTAAAAATTTTAATGACCAAGGAATTGAGGCTATTGCAGTGACTATAGCAATATCTTTAATTGAAAAGTTATTACCAGCTAACCAATCCAATAAAGCAAAATATATAAGTCCTTGAGGAATACCCTGAAGAAAGTACAACAAACATAATGAGGTTCGTTTGTATTTTTGGTTATTAATAAAATACAAGTTATTCCCCTATAAGTTTAATTTTCCGATTCTTCTTGATTCTTTACTTTTTGAGTTATTTCTCTCTCAATTCCTAAGGCAAAATCTGAAACATATGGATTTGATAGTCTTTCGTGACCAAAGGTTGATAATGGGCCGTGTCCTGGAATAAATGTCATATCATCTCCTAGCGGCCATAACTCATTAACTATTGAGTTTACGAGCTGCTCATGATTACCTCTAGGTAAATCTGATCTTCCTATAGAACCTTGAAATAATACATCTCCAACTACTGCTAATTGAGCTTTTTCATGGAAGAAAATAATATGGCCTGGTGTATGACCAGGGCAATGTCTAACACCTAATTTCTGATTACCAATTGACACTTCATCGCCATTTTTTAGATACCTTGTAGTTTCAAAAGATTGAGCATCTTTTAACCCAAATTTTTCTCCTTGTTCAGATAAACTTTCCATTAGAAAAAGATCATCTTTATGCGGTCCTTCTATTGGAATATTGAGTTTCTTAGAAAGTTGATTCGCACCACCTGCATGATCAAGATGAGCATGGGTAATTAAAATTTTTTCAATAGTAATGTCATTTTCTTCAACCATTTTTAAAATGCTATCTAGATCTCCTCCAGGATCAAAAACGGCACCTAAGGATGTTTCAACACACCAAACAATTGAACAATTTTGTTGAAAAGGAGTTACTGGAACAACGACGGCTCTTATAGACCTAGATTGATTTTCTTTTTCCATCAATTAAGAAAATATTTCATCTAAAAAGTTACTCATAGTTTCCCAAGATCTATTATTAGCATTTTCATTAAAAGCCATACCATCTTCAGGGGAGTTTGCTAATGGGTTAGTAAAAGCATGTGTTGTGCCGCCATAAGCATGTATTTGCCAATCTGCTTTTGCTGCGGTTAGTTCATTAGCAAGTCCATTAACTGCATCATGAGGAACCATTGGATCATCATTGCCGTGTAAAGCTAATACTTTAGCAGTAATTTTGTTACCATCGGTATTTCCAGGAGGTGTAAATAAGCCATGAAAGGACACTACTCCAGAAATACTAGATCCTGATCTAGCAAGATCGAGAACACATAAACCACCAAAACAAAATCCTATTGCTGCAGAATCTGATGCATCAACACCAACTTTATCAATAGCAGTCTTATGTGCTAAATTTATTCTTCTTTGAAGAAGTTCTCTATCATCTAGAACTGATTGCATGAGTTCCATATTTTCTTCAGGAGTAGATCCTGTTTTGCCATCTCCATACATATCCACCGCAAAGCCTGAATATCCTAATTGATTCATTTTTTCAGCTTTTTCTAAGGTAAAGTCATCTCTTCCTGCATATGTTGGAACAACAAGTACAATTGGACTCTCGGCTGGATTATCTGTAGGAAAAAGGACTCCTTCCAACCGAATATCATTGTCAAAGTAATCTACTTTTTCACTCATTATTCATCTCCTAATTTTTACTATTCCGGCATAGTGCCTGAAGCAACGGACATAGCATTATCAACTCTTAATTGCGCCCCATTCATAAATTTTGACTCATCAGAGGCAAGATATAAAGCTGCATATGCAATATCCATAGGTTCACCGGTTTTACTTACTGGAGCATCCTGGTTAGGACTTGCTCCAAATTTTGCATCCATTTTTTCAGGAACACTTGCAACCATTGGTGTAGCAATTCCTGAAGGATGAATCGAATTACATCGGACACCATTCTTTTTTAAGCCACAATGTACTGCAACAGCTCTAGTGTATGCCTCTATAGCACCTTTAGCTGCACAATATGCAGCAACATAAGATTCACCTTGAACTGAAGCGATTGAACACATATTAACTATTGAGCCACCGCCAGTTTCTGCCATAACTGGAATAGAATATTTACATCCAAAAAATGTACTATCCATATGAACAGCCATAGTCTTTCTATATTCTTCAGTAGTTTGATTTTCTGGGTCTCCAACTTCAACAATCCCTGCGTTATTAACAAGAATATCCAATTTACCGTGAAGTTTGATAGTTTCGGCAATCACTTCTTTCCATCTTTCTTCATCGGTTACATCTTGTTGCATAAAAGTAGCGCCAATTTCATTAGCCAATTTTTGTCCTTCATCTTCGGCAACATCAGTTAAAACAACTTTAGCGCCTTCATTAGCAAATAATTTAGCATCTGCCGCTCCAAGGCCCATTGCGCCTCCAGTTACAATAGCTACTTTGTTTTCAAGTCTTCCTGTCATAATTCTCTCCTAAATTCTAATTTTATGAAATTTTTTATTAATTCCCTTAAGTTTTATTTTTTTCAATATATTTATCAACAATTAAGTGTAAATGTCTTGTTCTTGATTCTTGATAATTACCTAAAGTTTGAGCACCTTTTGGACTAGCTTTAAACCCACGGGTTTGCGATAGAAGATTATTAGTATCCTGGTCATAAACTGCACCTAAAAATCCAGTTCCTTCACATTGGGTATAACTATCATCAACATCTAAGTAATGTGGTTCTGGGGGTGCCGGATAATCCTCATTCGGTGTTTTTGGTCTCAAAAATAGAAGATCAAATATTGCATGATCAACTCCATCAGGTCTGAATCTATAAACCATAGGCAATTGAAGGCCAGGAAAAAAGAAGGCGTTAGGGAAAACAAAATATTCTATTGAATCTATGGTTTCTGTAACGCTTAAATGAGAAAAATCATTTTTATATTTTTTACCAAACTCTTCTTGAACCATTTTAGCGTATACTTCTCTTGCAGTACTTCCATCCGGAACTTTTACTAGTCCAGAATCATCTCCCAATCTTCTACCAAGAAGGATATCAAGTATTGCTTGTTGGTCCGGTCTATTTTCAGTTATATGAGGACTTGTATAGCCTATTGTATGTACAAAACGAGTTATATGATCGCCAAATATATCATAATCTGCATTTGCATCACCTGCCGTATAAACGCCTTCTGAGTGCGTTTCTAAGACATGATAAGCTTCTAGAAAAGCTTCTGCAGATGCTTTCCAATTAGCAGGCAGTTTTTTAACAACATGTGTTTCTATATATCTATCTTCAAGATTCCAGTCTTTAAAATGTTCAGGTAATACTCCAAGATAGTCATTAAGAGGCTCGGCATCTTGGTCAAAATTAACAAAAACAAACCCTCCCCAAATATCACATTTTAATTCAGGTAAATTATATTCCTCTTTTTTCACATGGGGAAAATCC
>CAZLAN010000040.1:0-9990 GCA_964557485.1 uncultured Rhodobiaceae bacterium
AAAACTATCTTTATTTGGATTATTATTAGTTGGTTTATCAAGTAGTGCATTTGCTCAAGTAAGCGAAGAAACGGCATATATTTTCAATACCTTCTCATTTCTAGTACATGGTTTTCTAGTAATGCTTATGGCATTGGGATTTACCTGCCTTGAGGCTGGTTTGGTAAGGACTAAGAATACTGCTGCAATTTGCCTTAAGAATGTAGGTTTATATAGTTTAGCCGGTATTATGTTTTATCTTGTTGGTTATGGCTTTATGTACAATGAAGTTAATGGATTTTTAGGGCAACCGACTTTATGGAATCCTGAGACTAAGGTAAACTCTGCAGACGGATATTCTAAGATGTCAGATTGGTTCTTCCAAATGGTTTTCTGTGCTACCGCAATGTCTATTGTTAGTGGAACGATTGCCGAAAGAATTAAATTAGCCCCATTCTTTATATTTGCTATTGTCCTTACTGGAGTAATCTATCCTATTCAAGGATCTTGGGTATGGGGTGGTGGCTTTCTTGCCGAGATGGGATTTTCTGATTTTGCTGGTTCAACTTTAGTGCATTCTGTCGGTGGATGGGCAGCCTTAATGGGAGCAATTATTATTGGTCCAAGATTGGGTAAATATTCTTCAAATGGCTCAGTTATTGCTATCCCTGGATCCAACTTACCTTTAGCAACAATAGGTACCTTTGTTTTATGGTTTGGTTGGTTTGGATTTAATGGTGGATCACAACTTGCTCTTGGCAGTGCTGCCGATGCTGCAGCTATGGCAAATGTCTATGTTAATACAAATATGGCTGCTTGTGGCGGGTTAATTTCTGCAATGATTTTAGCTGCAATCTTGTATACTAAAGTTGATTTAACATTGGTTTTAAATGGAGCACTTGCAGGTTTAGTTAGTATAACTGCTGGCCCTGATGTTGCCACACCTTTGCAAGCAATAATTATTGGAGCTATTGGCGGTATTTTATGTACTCTTGCAATACCTTTATTAGACAAGTTTAAAATAGACGATGTTGTAGGCGCTATATCAGTTCATTTAGTTGCTGGTATATGGGGAACTTTAGTTGTTGGTATACCTGGATTAAATGGAAGTGGTGACTTCATGACTCAACTTTATGGTGTTGTTGCAATAGGTTTCTTTGTAAGTGTTGTAAGTGCACTAGTTTGGTTAGCGCTTAAAGCTACAATTGGATTAAGACCTTCTGATGAAGAAGAAATGATGGGGCTAGATGTCTCGGAATTAGGAATGGAGGCATATCCTGAATTCAGAAATTAGTCATTCTTTTCTCCCCCTCCGATAGAAATATGACTAATAATTATCACCGCGCTATTCTTTAAGGCGCGGTGATTTTATTTAAGCGCTTCTTCTATAAAATCGAGACGATCCTGTCCAAAAAACATTTCATCTCCAACAAAGATTGTAGGTGCACCAAAAGCCCCTTTTTGAACAGCTTCTTCAGTATTATTTATTAATATGTCTTTTACATTTTGATCGGAAACTCTATTCATAAAATCTTCAGGATCAAAACCACCATTCATAAGAACTTCACCGATAATTTCAGGATTATTCATATCTTTAGGATTGACCCACATAGAGTCAAAAATTGTCTTTAAGTAACCATCGAAGTCACCGTTTAGTTGATAAGAAACTGCTCCTCTCATCAAAGCTAAAGTATTGACAGGAAAAAAAGGATTATTCTTGAAGGGGACAGCATATCTTTTTGCAAATCTAGGTAGATCTACACCATAGTAAGCCCCTTTTGCCGGAATCGCAGCAGGTGTTTGGTTGCCTGTAGCTTTAAAAATACCTCCTAAAAGAACAGGTTTATATTCTAGCTCTGCAGAATTCCTTTCTGCAATTAGAGGAAGTTGAGTTGAGGCAAGATAAACAGTTGGGCTACCAAAATCAAAACAGAAAATTATTTTTTTTGTCATATTAATATCCTTTAAAGGTCTCTTACTAAATGTCCACCGTCAACGACTAGCGTTGAACCAGTTATATATGAGCCGGCTTTAGTAGCGAGTAGAAGAATAGGTCCTTTCAACTCTTTTAAATTGCCAGCTCTTCTCATTGGCACTCTTTTTATCATAGGGGCACTCATGTCAGAGTCTAAGAAATCACTATTTAGATCTGTTCGAAAATAACCTGGCGCAATAGCGTTAACTCTAACACCATGCTTAGACCATTCTAAAGCCATTTGTCTTGTCATATGTGATAAGGCCGCTTTGGATATGGCATAAATTCCATTACCCTTTTGAGCGGCTTCTCCTGTTATAGAAGAAACATTAATAATAATTCCTTCTTTTTGATTTTTTTCTAGTCTTTGTTTTAGCCAAAACTTTGATAATGCCCATGGACCTCTCAAATTTGTATTAATTACATTATTCCATTCATCTTCAATATGACTATCTAAGGTTCCTACAACCGTCATTCCTGCGTTGTTAATTAATAGATCAATTGATTCAAATTTATTATTAATTTCATTAAGACAACTTTCTATAGATAATTCATCTGTTACATCTAGGGAAAAAATTTCAACCTTGGATTCTTTTTTATTTAGAATGGATTGAGTTTCTTTTAATTTTTCTTTTCGCCGTGCAGCAAGAGCCAAATTAGCACCAGCTTCATATAAAGTTTTTGCTATTTCTTGTCCTAAGCCACTCCCTGCTCCTGTAATAAGGGCTGTTTTACCTTCTAAGCTGAATAAATTATCTTTGCTCATTGAAAACTCCTATAGCTGCAGCTGTCATTGCTGAAACACCTGTTTTAAGTGTCGGAACTGGATCTGGCGCAAATAAGGGAGAGTGATTTGTCGGTAAAGATATTTCACCTTTTTCAAATTTTTCCCAATCTGAAAGAGATGGACCTCCAATCCAAAAAAGAAATGTTGGAATCTTTGGTTCAACTCTTCCAAACCTTCCAAAATCCTCTCCTCCCATTACTGGGGGTACTTCAAAAACATTTTTTTCACCGATAGAATTTTTAATATACTTAATTACAATATCCACAAACTCAGGAGTATTATAAAGGGCAGGAGTATATTCATCTCTTAATTTTAATGTTGGCATTTTATTTTCAGGAATACCCATTGAGATTGCCTCTCCTCTAATAATTCTTTCAATTTTTGAAATGATTTCTTCTCTAACCTTATCGGTGTATGATCGAAGGGTTAGTTGAAGTCTAACTTCATCAGATATTATATTATGTTTAAAGCCCCCATGAATGGAACCAACTGTAACAACAGCAGGATCTAGAGGATCTATTTCTCTACTTACTATTGTTTGAAGTGCTAAAACTATTTTTGATGCTAACACTATTGGGTCTTTAGCAGTGTGCGGATACGCTCCATGACCTCCAACGCCATATACAGTTATATCAGCCATATCAACATTAGCCATGGCATAGCCTTTATGATAGGCGACTTTTCCAGCTGGTAATGTACTTCCTACATGCAACGCAAGATTGTAATCAGGGCGTGGAAATTTTTCAAACAAGCCTTCTTCAAGCATTCTTGCAGATCCTTGTCCTCTTTCTTCTGCAGGTTGAAAAATTACCATTAAAGTTCCAGACCATTTGTCTTTGTTTTTAATTAATTTTTTAGCTGTTCCAACAGCTACAGCCATATGAACATCATGCCCACATGCATGCATAACATAGACTTCGCTTTTATCGGTATAAAGGGATCTAACTTTTGACGCGTAATCCAAACCTGTTTTTTCTTGGACTGGAAGACCATCCATGTCTGCCCTTATCATCAGAACTGGCCCATCTCCATTTTTAAAAATTGAAACTACACCTGTTTTTGCAAATCTCTTCGTAACTGAAAAACCCAATTCTTCCATTTGTTCAGCTAACAAATCTGAAGTTTTATACTCCTGCCAAGATAATTCAGGATTTGCATGTAAATGTTTATAAAGATCTAATATTTCATCCGCATAAGAATAATTGCCTATAAATAAGATAATGAGAAGAAATGAAA
Source organism: uncultured Rhodobiaceae bacterium (assembly GCA_964557485.1). Lineage (GTDB taxonomy): Bacteria > Pseudomonadota > Alphaproteobacteria > MED-G09 > MED-G09 > AG-430-B22. Next base: position 3,978 of record CAZLAN010000040.1, read on the forward strand.
ATATTTTATTAAGAAACTTCATTATTAATAATTCTCAATCTTATCCTCGACCGCATGACCCTCAAAAGGAATTAGTATTTGTCTTTTAAAGGTGCAAACAACTATATCATCTTGGTTTTTTCCTGTGGTTTTTATTGTTACTATTCCCTGTCCTTTTCTGGTTTTGCTTTCTCTTTTTTCTAAAACTTCTGACGATCCATAGATGGTATCTCCATGAAATACTGGAGCTGTAAATTTAACTTCATCCATTCCAAGATTTGCTATCGCTTTTTGGCTGCAATCAGAAACACTCATTCCTATTAAAAGCGATAAAGTATAAGGAGAAACGACAAGATTTTTACCAAATTCAGTACCTTTGGCGTATTCGGCATCAAAATGAATAGGATGAGTATTTAAAGTCATTAAAGTAAAAAGATGATTATCATATTCTGTAATCGTTTTACCTGGTCGATGTTCGTAGACATCTCCAACATTAAAATCATCAAAATATCTCCCGAATTTTTCTCTATAGTGGTTAGGTCCAATTTCTTTAATATTTTTAATCATTCAAGTATTTCCATTTAAATTTAAGAAATAAAGTTAAGCATTTTTTTTTAAAGAAAACTACTCCTTCTTCTTACAAAGTTTGTATCATAAGATTATATAATTTTTTGCTACTCTACTGATCACCAAAACCATTTCTAAAAAAATTTTTATTGATTATCTCGTCTTTAGGTGTTTCTTTAAATTAAATAATAAAATATCTTCTATTTCCTTATTTTTCTTTTTTGAAAAAAAATGCATATTTCTCCAAAAACTAAATGAAAGAATGTGAAGTATAGCTTCTTGCTCTCTTTCATCTTTATTTTTAATTTCTGGAAGAATTGTAATAATATTTTTTCTATGCAATTTATGCATATTCATAGCATTTTTATAGACTTGTTCAGATTGTACTATATTTATAGCTGTCCAATAGAATAATTCTTTATTCATAGAGTACATATCGCAAAGATAGGAAATTAATAATTTCATTCTTTTCAACAAAGTCTCTTTTTCATATATTTTTGGAAAGCTATCAATGGTACTTTCTTGTATCCTTTTGTGTAACGCTCTAAGCAAAGCATCCTTATCCTTAAAATGTCTGAAAATTGTTCTTGCGCCTAATTTTGTTTCTTTAGCAACAAGATCAAAATTTATATCTTTATTTCCTTCTCGAGCAAGTTTAATTATCGTCGATAAAATATGATCTGATGTGTTTTGGCTTCTTAGTTTTCTTCCATCTATTATTTTTTTGTTCATATTAAAAGCATTTGACCTTTAAAAATTTAGACAAATAATCTACTCAAAAATTAGCCTTAAATATATATAACGATTTAAGTCGATTTTTTATCTTGACGCGCTTCGTATGCTTCTTTTTTCTTTAAATATTCTTCTTCAGATAGCGCATGCCATCCTATACAATTTTCAATTGGTGATCTTCCACATCCACATTTAGGTACTTCATTCATTTTATATAACCCCACTAGTATAAAATTTAATTGGCAGTATGGCTGTCAAATTAAATTGACATTATTACTGTCATATTATATTTTCATATTATATGCAACTTATTTTGGAGCAATTATGATAAAAAAAATATTACCAACCTTTGAAACACTAATAATTTTTATTGTTATTATTTTATATACTTCGAGCCTTTACGCGGTCAGTAACCAGGAAGTTAATAACTCTGAGATAAAATCAGGAGTATTAAGAACTCCGGACAGTCGATTTGAAAACCTAGTAGATTATCCATTTGAACCTAATTACATGATTATTGACGGTTTAAGAGTTCATTATCTTGATGAAGGTCCAAAAGACGCTAATCCAATTATTTTGTTTCACGGAGAGCCTACTTGGAGTTATTTATATAGAAAAATGATTCCAGTTTTAACTGAAGCAGGACACAGAGTAATTGTTCCCGATATGATTGGATTTGGAAAATCGGATAAATTTATATCTAAGTATGACTACAGTTACAAACATCACATTGATGTAATGAAGGAACTTGTAATAAGGTTGGACTTAAAAGAAGCTACCCATTTTGGTCAAGATTGGGGAGGATTAGTAGGTTTAAGGGTTGTGGCTGAACTGCCTGATCGTTTTGCAAGGGTTGTTGTATCTAATACAGGAATGGTAGCAAGAGACGGCTTTATCGGTTGGCTTTTTGAACATTTTGTTAGGATTGTTGTTTGGTGGAATGGTGCTGTAACATTTGATGAATTAAAAGCTGCGCAAGAAGAAGCCCTGACAATAGAAAATCCTACTCCTCTGCAAGGGGCAAGAATGTTTTCCAAATGGATGGCTTATTCTTATTATTCTGAAGATATGGATGTTGTTGGTATAATTGAAAACTTTGGAAGAATAGATCTTACGGATGAAGAAGAAAGGGCCTATGAGGCTCCTTATCCAACAGGAGAATATAAGGCAGGAGCTCATGTTTGGCCTTATTTAATCCCAACTCAACTATCAGAGAATGAAGAGTATTGGGTCAATGTATACGAGAAATGGGATAAACCTTTTCTAGTGGCATTTGGCAGCGAAGAAAGAGTCACTATTAGAATGAAAGATGATTTTTTAAATAGAATACCTAATCCAACTGTTATAACAGTAGAAGGGGCTGGTCATTTTATTCAGGAAGAAGTAGGCCCTGAACTTGCTAAAATAATTAATGATTTTATTGCTGGTAAAGCTTTGAGATGATTTAGCATTAAAAGATAAAATTATAGTATAATATCTATGATTCTTTTTAATTGCCCTAGATTTGATATGGAAAATAAAAACCTTAAAATTCTAATAGTATCCTTATGTTTGATATCAACTAGTTGTGCATCAAATAAAAAGAAATATATTGAAAAATTACCAGATATTCCATCAGGTTGGTCTACTATTTATGAAGGTTTAGAGGATTCTGATGGATGGGTAAATTCTTTTAAAGATTTAAGTTTATATAATTTAATAAATGAGGCTCTCGAAAATAATAAGGATTTAGGAATAGCCTACGAAAATATAAAAATTGCGAGAGCACGAGCAGGTGCATCATTGGCACCGCTTCTACCAACTTTAGGCGTTGGCGCTGCTAAAAACCAAATTTCCTCTACTTACCAAGACTCAACTGGCGATATACAAAGAAATTATAATTATAGAGAAAGCTTAACAACACAGCTTAATTGGGAGATTGATATCTGGGGAAGATTGTCAACTCAATCGAGAGCTTCTTATTTAAATGCGAAAGCCATTTACTCTGATTATGAAGCAGCCAAATTATCTATAGTTGGCTTGACTGCCCAAGCTTGGTATTTATTTTGCGAAGCAAAGTTACAGTCGGATTTAGCCGAAAGAAATCTAGAAACAAGGGTAAGTACTCTTAAAAGAGTAGAAAGCAGATATAAAAAAGGAATTATTCAGAGTAGGGATCTTAGATTAGCTAGATCAGAAGTTGAATCTAGAAAAGCTGAGCTTTTAAATAGAAAAAAAGCTATGACGGAAGCAGCAAGAAATCTTGAAATAATTATTGGAAGGTATCCAAACGCAAAAACAACTCCAAAAATTCTTCCTGAACTTCCAGCTAAACCTATTATTGGTCCACCCGAAGAAGTTTTAAAAAATAGACCAGATATTATTAGTTCTGAAATTCAACTTGAGCAAGCGGGTCTTGAAGTTACTGCAGCGCGCCTAGCTTTCCTTCCTAGCTTGAATATTACTGCTCAGTGGTCTACATCGGAAAGAAATTGGTCAGATGCTTTTGACCCAAATAGACTTGCTGGTAATATAATTGGAAGCCTTACACAATCTATTTTTCAAGGTGGAACAAGAATTGCCCAAAGTAAAATTACTGAATCTCAAATGAAAATAATTCTAAACCAATATGCTAAAACCTTATTGGGCGCGGCAAGAGAAATAGAAGATGCAATTTATGCAGATAATATGCTTTTAGAAAGAGAAAATGCTCTAGCGAATGCCTTTAAAGAAGCAAAAGCTGCAGAAGAATTAACTATTGATCAATACAACAAGGGTGTAGCAACAATTTTTGAACTTCTAGATTCACAGTCTAGAAGTTTATCTTCTGAAAGTTTATTGATTAATTCTCATTTATTAAGAATTACTAATCGTATTAAGCTTCATTTAGCCATATCTTCGCCATTATTTAAAGGGATATAGTGAGTATGATAAGTCTAATTAGGATAATTATTAATTCTAGATATTTACCAATTATAATTATATTTTTTGGATTCTTTATATCTTTTTTAATTTCTTCATTCGAACCTCAACCTAATAAAGGAATAGAAATTCCTAAACCAACCGCTGTATTTTATGAAATGCCAATAAAGAAAGATGTAACTTTAAAAGTAAATACTAATGGAGAAGTAAGGTCTGTTACTGAAATAAATGTAATTCCACAAGTTAACGGCAGAATAGTTGAGGTTGCAGATGAATTTATTGATGGAGGGAATATTAAGAAGGATCAACCCCTTATTTGGATTGATAATAGAGATTATAAACTAGCAGTTATTTCAGCAGATTCTAGGGTAGCTCAAGCTAAAAAGCTTTTAGAAAGAGAAATTGCCGAAAGTGAATTAGCAAAAAAAGATTGGGAAGAATTAGGTGAAGGAGAAGCAAGTCCACTTACATTAAGGATTCCTCAATTAGAAGAAGCAAGAGCTATTTTAAATGCCGCTGAGGCCGATTTAGAGAAGGCAAAATTAAATTTAGAAAGAACAATTATTTCTCTACCATTTGATGGTTTAATTAAAAGAAAGAATGCAGGTATTGGTCAATATGTAAATGCAGGCTCTATTCTAGGTTCAGCGTTCTCAACTGAAAAAGTTCTTATACCTTTACCTTTAACGGATACAGAGTTGTCTTATTTAGGTTTACCTTTGGGCTATGAAGCGGAAAGTTTTTTTAAGGGCCCAAAGGTCATATTTAAATCTTTTGTTTCGAGGAAAAATATTGAGTGGGTAGGCAGAATAACAAGAATATCAGGATCAATAGATAGTCAGACTAGGTTAGTTTATGCATATGCTGAAGTCTTAAACCCTTATGATGCAGAGCCTCCATTAGCAATAGGAACATATGTTGACGCTGAAATAGAAGGAAGTTTTATAATGGATGGATATTTAGTTTCCATTTCAGCAATTAAAAATGAAAATAAAATATATATTATTGATCAAAATAATAAATTAAGAATTAAAGAAATTGAAATAGCGGGAACAGATGGTGATAATGTTATTGTTAAAGGAATAAGTGACAAGGATAGAGTGATAGTATCAACATTAAATTCCGGAATAGAGGGAATGGAACTTACTCCAATGTTGCTAGGTAAGGAGAGAGAATCTTAATTTAATGTATAATTTAATTTCATGGTGGGCAAGAAACCCAAAGGCTGCAAACCTCTTAATGGTAGGGATTATAATTGTTGGAGTAGCAACATTCTCGAGAATTGAACAAGAAGTATTTCCAAAAATTTCTCCTCCAATAGTTTCAATTCATTATACTTGGCCAGGAGCCTCACCAAAAGAAATAGAAGATCAAATCCTTGTTAGAGTAGAAGAATCTATAAGGGATATAGAAGGAATTGACAAAATAAGAGGCTTTGCCCAAGAAAACTTTGGGGGAATATATATTGAAGCTTTTCCTGAGGTAGAGCTTGATTATTTAATACAAGAGGTTAAGAGAGAGGTAGATGCAATTGTTTCAATACCAAATGATGTTGAACCACCTGTTGTCGATGACGCATCTTTCCAATTTCCAATTATTGCCATTAACATATCAGGCGATGTCTCAGAAAAATTGCTTGCGAAAACTTCTCGAGATTTAAGAAATAAATTATCTCTTGAACCTCATATAGATGTAGTTGAAATTTTAGGGTATAGGAAAGAACAAATATCCATAGAATTATCTGAAACAGCAATGCGAAGATATGGTGTTAATTTTGATGATGTGGCCAATGCCATAAAAAAAAGTTCTATTAACTTATCTTCAGGAAATATTA
>CAZLAN010000041.1:0-9802 GCA_964557485.1 uncultured Rhodobiaceae bacterium
TAAGCGTGCCGCCAACGTTCGTTCTGAGCCAGGATCAAACTCTTAAGTTTGAACACTTACGACTCTAACTGTCTTTTTATCTCAAAGCATATCGACAATGGCACCATTTATATAAATATAATTAGCACTATTGTGCGTTGGCTTGAAACGCAAAGACGAGTCGAATTAATTTGATAATCTTCATAAGAAAATCATCCGCTAGGACACCGCCATCTGCGTTTCTCTTTCTAAAATCACAATTTCAAAGAGCGCACAAAAAATCCACCTATCAAACTTAATTATATTCGAAAGATTTCTTTCTTGTGTTTGGCGTTTAAATTAAACCCCCGTGAGCTTTTTAAGCTCGGAACACGGTTTATAAGTGTACCTATATACAATGTAAACCTTTTTTTATGATTTTTTAAACAAAAAAATATGGGAATTCTAATAGAGAATAAATTGATTAATTAATTATAATAAATTGGAAAAATAATGGCGGGTATCAGCTATTTTAGTCTGCTTCAATAGTATTTTCTTCTACAGGGGTATCTTTTAAATTAGTTTTTGAAATTTCTTGTTCTGATGATTTTTTTTCATCTATAGCATTTACATTTTCTTTATTTGATTCGTCTTCACTATTATTAGCATTCTTTTTAGAGTTATTAGAAGAAGGATTTTTATCAAATTTTCCATTTTCAATTAATATTCTTGCGTAATGCTCAGCATGTTGAAAATAGTTTTCCGCTACAACAATATCCCCAGAAGATTTTGCATCTCTAGCCATTATCAAATATTTATCATAAACCTGTTTTACAGATCCACGAACTTTTACTGAAGGACCAGAAGAATCGACATTGCCATTACCATAACCATTAGGTCTTCTTCTTCCTCTTCTTCTTGAATTATTATTTGAAGGTCTAGGCAAGAAAAAATTCCAAATTCATTTTATATGTAAACATTAAATTCCTATTTTAAAAATACTAAAGCGCTATTAATTTAAATTCAATTTTCTTTTGGGAATAGCTTCAATCTCTTTAGCTGATGAGACACTAGCCTCTAGTTAATTATATTTCCACTACTTTTTTAACTTTTTTTTGGAAAAAACCATTATTCTGTCTAACCCATTATAATCTTTAACTTTATTTTGTAATAAAAAATTATTATTTATAAATATTTTCTCAATATCTTTAGCTTGATCAAACGCAATTTCAATTATTATAGTACCATTATCTGATAGAATTCTTTTTATATTCTTTGCAATATTTCGATAAACAGTTAAACCGTCACTTCCCCCATCTAATGAAATTATAGGATCAAAAGATTTAACCTCTTTCGGTAAATCATCTATTTGGTCAGATCTTAAATAAGGTGGATTTGAGATTATTAAATCAAACTTTTTATCTATTGAGGCTCCCCAATTAGAAACAATTAAATCTAAATCGTTAACATTATTAATGCTGGCATTTTCTCTAGCGGTCTTTATCGCTTCTAAGGAAATATCTATGCCCATGCCATAAATTAATTTACAAGACTTTAGAATAGAAATTATCACACACCCCGACCCGACTCCTAATTCTAAAATATTATTATAATTATTTTCTTTAATCTTTTTTATAGATTCTTCAACTAAGTGTTCTGTTTCTGGTCTTGGGTCTAGAACAAAGTTATTAATTTTAAAATCCAAAGAGAAAAATTCTCTTGAGCCTAAGATCCTACTAATAGGCTCACCTTTTTCTCTTCTAGAAACCATTTCACATAATGATTTTTTTTCACGACTTTTAAGTAAAATATCTGAATCTAACATTAATTCTTGATCTTGGATGTTTAGCGCTTCTTTTAAAATTATCTTTGCATCAAGATTACTTGATTGGATATCTCTTGAATTAAATCTTTTTACAATTTGGTTATGCAATAATGATAAAAGCATATTAATCTTCTTGAGCTAACTGTCTGGCTTTTTCTTCTGTAATAAGAGAATCTATTAGACCTTCTAAATCTTGCCCTTCTAAAATAGTTTCTAATTTATGCAATGTAAGATTAATTCGATGATCAGTAACTCTTCCTTGTGGATAATTATAAGTTCTTATTCTTTCTGATCTATCGCCTGACCCAACTTGAAATCTTCTATCAGCAGCTCTTTCTTGTTGCTGCTTATCTCGTTCAGCCTCATACAATCTAGCGCGTAATATCTTCATTGCCTTAGCCCTATTCTTATGCTGGGATTTTTCATCTTGCTGACTAACAACAAGACCAGATGGCAAGTGAGTAATTCTTACAGCACTATCTGTTGTGTTAACTGATTGGCCTCCAGGACCACTCGCTCTAAAAACATCAACCCTTATATCCTTTTCTTGAATATCTATATCAACATCCTCAGGCTCTGGTAAAACAGCCACCGTAGCTGCAGAGGTATGAATTCTTCCACTTGATTCAGTTGCTGGAACTCTTTGGACTCTATGTACACCTGATTCAAATTTTAATTTAGAAAAAACATTTTCTCCTGATATCGATAATATTATTTCCTTATACCCACCTACATCTCCATCAGATAAAGACATTATTTGCGTTTTCCATTTATTGATATCTGAGAATCTTTGGTACATACGAAATAAATCCCCAGCAAATATTGCTGCTTCGTCACCACCTGTCCCAGCTCTTATTTCTAAGATAACATCACTTGAATCTGCTTCGTCTTTAGGTAAAAGCATTAATTGGATAGTCTCTTCTGCTTTCTCTATACGGTCTTTCAAATCAATTAACTCGGTCTTAGCTAATTCTTGCATCTCTGCATCAGACGAGCCTTCATTAATTATTTCATTTAATCCTTCAACTTCTGAACTATAACTTTTCCAGTCATTAATAGTGTTCTTCAAAGGCTCAATTTCTGAATATTCTTTTGAGAATGTAACATACTCTTCAGATGATAATTCTCCGCTTAATAATTTTTCAAGCTCTTTTGATCTTTCTAAAATATTTTCTAATTTTTCAAGAGGTATTGTTGGCATATTATTTCGCAGATATATTATGATATTGATTTACTTTTTTTTCTACTTCTTCAATAACTGAATCAATAATTTCTTCATTATCACATTTTAATAGCCGTTTACCATCAACATAAAGCATACCACTATCTTTCCCTCCGCCAGTATATCCAATATCCGACATGGTAGCTTCACCTGGACCATTAACAACACAACCTATTATTGAAATAGTTACAGGATCAGAAATATGTGATAACCGCTCTTCTAATTTTTGAACTGTCTCAATTACATTAAAACCTTGTCGAGCACATGAAGGGCAGGAAATAATATTTACCCCACGATGTCTAAGACCTAAACTTTTTAATATACTGAAGCCTACTTTTATTTCTTCTACAGGATCTGCGGACAAAGAAACCCTCAATGTGTCTCCTATTCCCATTGAAAGAAGCTGTCCAATTCCAATTGAGGATTTAATTGTTCCGTCAGTTAAACCTCCTGCTTCAGTAATTCCAAGATGTAAAGGTGCATCAGTTACTTTTGATAATTCTTTATAAGATTCAACAGTTAATAAAACATTTGAAGTTTTTACTGATATTTTAAAATTTTCAAAATCTAGACTTCTTAATATATCTTCATGCATCAAAGCGCTTTCTACCATCGCCATTGGTGTAGGGCTTTTATGTTTATCCATAATATTCTTCTCAAGAGAGCCGCCGTTCACCCCAATTCTTATTGAGCAGTTATGATCTTTAGCCGCTTTAACGACTTCCTTAACTCTGTCAATTGAACCTATATTTCCAGGATTAATTCTTAGACATGAAGCTCCAGACTCTGCAGCCTCTATTGCGCGTTTATAATGAAAATGAATATCAGCAATTATAGGAACATTTGTTTCCTGAATAATTGTTTTGAGCGACTGCGATGATTCTTTATCTGGGCAAGAAACTCTTACTAAATCTGCGCCAGTATCTTCTAAACTTTTTATCTGCCTTACTGTAGATTTAATATCTCGCGTATCAGTATTTGTCATGGATTGGACACTTATAGGAGAATCGCCTCCAATAGGAATATTACCAACAAAAATTTTATTTGTTTTTCTTCTTTTAATATTTACCGCGTAAGGATTTACCATTTAGCATCCATGAAAAGAAAATTTCTTTTTAATTATTTAGTCCAAAAAACTTATGAAGCATATTAACAGCTTTTTCTGCATGTTCATCATTAATAAGAATAGAAATTTTTATCTCAGAAGTTGAGATAACATCTATATTTATTGCATTTTCAGACAATACATTAAACATATTTGCCGCCACCCCAGCATTACTTCTCATCCCAACACCAATAATTGATATTTTAGCTATATTGCTATCGACTATGATATTTTCATAAGGAACATCTCCCTTGAGATCTTCCATAATCTTTTTAGCCTCGACTAAATCATCTTTAGGTATTGTAAAAGTAATATCAGTAGTCTTTGCGCTTTCAGAAATATTTTGGACAATCATATCAACATTAATATTATTATCTGAAAGTGACATAAATATCTTAGCTGCTATACCGGGCTTATCTCTAACTCCAATAAGCGTAACTTTAGCATCATTGAGACTTGAGGTTATACCTGTGACAACTCTTTTATCATTTATTGCATCTTCTTCAGTAACAATAGTTCCTTTATAAGAATTATTAGAATCTTCAAAACTAGATAAAACTCTTAGCGAAACATTATTAGTCATTGCTGTTTCAACAGATCTTGTTTGTAGAACCTTTGCACCTAATGATGCCATTTCTAACATTTCTTCATATGAAATCTTGTCTAGTCTTTTTGCATCGGGTACTTTATTTGGATCTGATGTATATACTCCATCAACATCCGTATAAATATCACAAAAATCTGCATCAATAGCAGCGGCAATTGCAACTGCCGAAGTATCCGAACCACCTCTTCCTAATGTTGTAACTCTTCCATGATTATTAATCCCTTGAAAACCAGGAACAACACAAACTTTATTTTTATTTAATAAATTATTAATTAATTCAGATTTAATTCCTTCTATCCGAGCAGATTTATGATCGTCAGATGTAACTATAGGAATTTGCCAACCCAAGCATGAAGTTGAATTAATACCAATATCATTAAGGGCGGCTGATAACAAACCGACACTTACTTGCTCTCCAGAAGAAATTACTACATCATATTCTTCTGAATTAAAGTTTTTAGAAATGCCTTTTGTTAGATTTATTAATCTATCTGTTTCACCCGCCATAGCAGAAAGCACAACAACAACTTGATTGCCTTTATCAAATTCACTTTTAACTATCTTCGAAACATTTTTTATTCTATCTACACTACCAACAGATGTTCCGCCAAATTTCATCACAATACGTGACATTTAATTCTCCAAATTAATTTCAAAAAGTCTCCATAATTAGCTATATAAAATACAATTATATAATTGGGACAAAATAATAGATAATGCAAAGGGCTCTTAGGGGCAAGTATAAGTGAAGAAGTTTTTAAATGAATACAACAATAGATCCTACTGAATACGAAAAATTTTCTAAGATGGCTGAAGAATGGTGGAATCCATCAGGAAAATTTAAAGCACTTCATAAATTTAATCCAAAAAGAATTGAATTTATAAAAGAAAAATTAATTAGCCATTTTGATATTAAAAAAAATGGCACCAAACCTTTAGATAAACTTAATATTCTTGACATTGGTTGTGGCGGTGGCTTGTTAAGTGAACCGATGTCTAGATTGGGCGCAAATGTTACCGGAATTGATATAGTTGAAAAAAATATCAATATTGCTAGCGCTCATTCGAGTGAATCAGATTTAAATATTAAATATCGATGTATAACTTCTGAAGAACTTTCCAAAGAGGATAAAAAATTTGATGTAATCTTAAATATGGAAGTTATTGAGCATGTTTCAGATCTAAATTTATTTATGGAATCTTGCGAAAAACTTTTAAAAAAAGATGGTATTCTTTTTTTTGCAACTCTAAACAGAAATGTTATATCTTTTGGTCTAGCTATCATTGGTGCTGAATATGTTCTTGGTTGGTTGCCAAAAGGAACACATGATTGGAACAAATTTGTAACGCCAGATGAATTAAAGATTGTTCTTAGATCAAGTGGATTGAAAATAACTGAGCTTGCAGGAATGAAATATAATCCTATTTATGACAGTTGGTATTTATCTGAAGATACTAGTGTCAATTACCTTGGAACAGCAACTAAAAGTTAATTCTTTGATTTAGGATTAATACCAGGTAATGGCTGAACATTAATTCCTTCTTCAATTAAATCTTTAGCCTCTTCGATAGATGTTTCCCCATAAATATCTTTAGATTCTTTTTCTTCATAATGCATAGCTCTAGCTTCATCCGGAAATTTTTCTCCAACATATTCATAATTGTCTTCAACATGTTTTTTAATTTTCGTCATTGCCATTTCAACTTTCTTTACATCATTATTAATTTTCTTTTGATTAGTTTTGCTGGAAATATTTGGCGCCATAATAGTCTTTTCTATTTTTACTGATCCACATAAAGGGCATTCAACTTTGGATTTTTTAATTTGCTCATCACAAGTTTTCGAATCTGAAAACCAAGCTTCAAAACTATGCTCATCATTACATATCAAAGAATATTTAATCATGTTAGCAGCTTATCAAGTTCGCCATTTTTATCTATTGCGTAAAGATCATCAAACCCACCAACATGTTGATCTTTAATAAAGATTTGAGGAACAGATCTTCTTCCGCCTGACTTTTCTATCATTTCCATCATAAGACCAGAGTCATCACCAACATATATTTCCTTATAATCAAGATCTTTACTTTTCATAAGAGCTTTTGCCTTATCGCAATAAGGGCACATTGGTCCTGTGTAAATAATAATATCCATATCAACCTCTTAGTCTATAATATGGTAAATATACTTATATATTCAAGATTTCAAATTTTTTGAGAGCAATTTTATGCATAATAGGAAACTTCTTAAGGTTAGACAAGAAAAAGATAGGTTAAGTGATTTTAATAAAAAACTATTTTTTTCTGATTACCAAATAGAAATTATTGAAAGAATATCATTCATTAATGAAAAATTTGACAATTGTATTGCTTATGGCTTTAAAGAAAAAAAATTAGCGTTACCTAAAAATATTAATAATCTAATATATGGAAATCTTGTTAAAACACCTAAAACGGAAATAATTTATGATGAAGAGCTTTTGCCTTTCAAAGAATCTTCTGTAGATATGATATTAAGTTTTTTTAATTTGCATTTTGCTAATGATGTTCCTGGAATTTTATATCAAATCCTAAGTAGTCTTAAATCTAATGGTGTATTTATTGCATGTCTATTTTGTGGTGATACCTTAAAAGAATTAAATTATTCGTTTTTAAAAGCCGAAGAAGAAATTTGTGGTGGAGCTAGTCCAAGAGTAAGTCCTTTTGCAAATCTTCAAGATTTAGCCTCATTATTACAAAATATTAATTTTTCTTTACCTGTGGCTGATATTGATAGACATAAAATTCATTATGATCACCCATCTTTATTACTTAAAGACCTTAAAGCAATGGGAGAAAATAATATATTGTCAAAAATGAATACTGCTACATTGCGCAGAGATGTTTTAAATAAAATGTACGAAATTTATATTGATCATTTTTCAGATAAAACTGGAAAAATAATTGCTACTTTTGAAATCGCTTGGATAACAGGGTGGAAATATCATGAAAGCCAACAAAAACCGCTGAGCCCTGGATCAGGTAGAATAGGAATGATGGAAAGTATTAAGAAATTTGAAAAAGAAAATTAAAGTTCACCTTTAATAGCTTTATCAATTAGTTCAACTGTCTCTTCAACACCATATAAAATTATAAATGATCCCAGCCTAGGTCCTTGAGCCTGTCCTAATAAAATCTCATATAATGCTGAAAACCAATCTTTAAGAGAAGCATATTCGGATTCCTTTCCAATATCATAAATTATAGTTTGAATATTCTCAGGATCTTTTTCTTCATACATCAATGAAAGTCTTTCTTTAAGGATTTCCAAATGCTTAACCTCAGAAGAATCTGGTTTTCTATATTTTTTTGTAGGCAAGACAAAGTTTTTATAAAATTCTAAAGCAAATGTTACTAGTTGATCTATATATTCTTTTGAATTCTCAGAAATATCATCAAAATATTCTTGCAAGAATCCCCAAATAACTTCTTTGCTATCCGCTTGAGAAGCGCTTACTAAGTTTAAGATTAGTGAAAATGTTACAGGACTTTCTATTATCTTTGGATTACCATAATGAATATGAAAAACAGGATTATTAACTTTGTCTTTTAATTCTTGTGAAGAAAATTTTTCAGAAAAACTTTGGTACCCATCAACTGCTTTAGGAATAACATCAAAAGTTAATCTTTTTGCCTTTCTTGGATTTTGATACATATATAGTAAAAGACTTTCTTGTGAAGCAAACTTAAGCCACTCTTCTATAGAGATTCCATTACCTTTAGATTTAGATATCTTTTCTCCTTTTTCATCAAAAAATAATTCATAATTAAACCCTACAGGCGCAAACCCGCCAAGAGCCTTGCATATCTTTCCTGAAAGATTAACTGACTCAATTAAATCTTTTCCAGCCATTTCATAATCTACATTTAATGCAATCCATCTCATTGCCCAGTCAGCTTTCCACTGAAGTTTACAACTACCTCCAAAAATTGACATCTCTATTTCTTTTTCAGTTTTAGGATCTTCATAGAGAATTGTATTTGATTTTATATTCCTATCTAAAACTTTTGCCATTAAAACCTGTCCAGTATTAGGGCAAATAGGCAAGAAAGGTGAATATGTCTTTTGCCTTTCTTCACCCAACGTTGGTAATATTATTTTTAAAATTTCATCATAATTTTCTAAAACTTTACTTAAAGTTTCATCAAATTTTCCAGATTTATAATATTCACTTGCACTAGCAAACTCATATTCAAAACCAAAACCATTCAGAAACTCTTGTAACAAATTATTATTATGCTCAGCAAAGCTAGTGAACTTCTCATAAGGGTCTGGAATGCTTGATAAAGGTTTTTCAAGGTTTTCTGATAAAACACTAGCATTAGGAATATTATCTGGAACTTTCCTCAAAGCATCCATATCATCTGAAAAACAAATTAGATTTGAATTAACGCTCTCATCTAAAACTTTTAACGCATGTCTTACCATTGAGGTCCTTGCAACCTCACCAAAAGTCCCTATATGCGGTAAACCTGAAGCCCCATATCCAGTTTGGAAAATAGCAACATTTGATCCAGATTTATCTAATCTCTTTAATACTTTTCTAGCTTCTTCGAACGGCCATGACTTGCTTTCTTTAGCTACAGATATTAATGATTGATTCATGACTTTATTAAATCCTATTGATGCTCTTATTTATAGCATGACTCTCTCCGCCGCAATAGATGGAGAAATTTCTGAAAAGGAAATGAGAACGATTGATCATTTGATTGATTCTTTACCTATATTTAAAAAACATAATCAGGATGATACAAAAAAAACAATGAGCATGTGTATGGAAATATTAAAGGCAGATAGTAATGTTGAAGAATTAATTGCCTTAATTGATAAAAGTTTAAACAAAAACAATAAGAAAATTGCATATATGTTGTCTTTGGAAATAATGATGGTTGATCAGAATTTTACAAGTGAAAAACTAAGAGCGTTGGAAATATTTGAAAATATTTTCCAAATTAGTAATCTTGAAGCATCTGCGCTTAAACACTCTTCAAGAATAAAATACTTAGATAATGAGAGCGATATAGAGGAAATATGAAATTAGTCTTA
>CAZLAN010000042.1:0-9533 GCA_964557485.1 uncultured Rhodobiaceae bacterium
TAGGAGCACCTACTTTGGCAAGAATAGAAGACATCATAACGATAGATCCTCCTTCACCATGCTTTCTTATAGCCTCAGTCCCAAATTTTAATCCTAAGAAACATCCATTAAGACTAGTTCTTAATAATTCTTGAAAATTTTCTAAACTGCACTCCGAGATTGATTCAAAGTTATATCCACCAGCGTTATTTACAACACTATCAATCCTACCAAATTGTTTTATAGTTTGATTAATTAGATTCTTCCAACTTTCCTCAGATGTAACATCATGTGAAATATATTTTCCAGAACCCCTAGAATCTAATATTTCTTTTTCGACCGCTAAACCTTCTTCTTTAGTTCTACATGTAATTACAACATTAGCTCCTTCTTTGGATAATAAATGACATGCAGCTTTTCCAATACCACGACCTCCGCCTGTAACAATTACATTTTTATTTAAAAGACTAGTCATTAATTTTATATTTTTAGAATTTATACTTTACAAAAAAAAGGGCGAAACATTAGGTTTCGCCCTATTTATTTATAGATATTCTCTTACCAAGAATTCCTTACTTCAAGCATCCATGTTGCTGGATCGCCCCATCCCTGGAAACGAACAGAAGTCAACGAATGCGTTCTATAAGCTTCATCAGTGAGATTTCTACCAATAAGAGCCATTGACCAGTCGCCTGCATCATAAACAATTGTCGCATCGAGAAGTTCATAAGCTTCCTCAGAATCTGGAAACGAAGAAATCGTAAGATTTTGATCATCAAACCCTCTGTAAGTAACATTAGTATTTAATGATGCTCCATTTTGAAGTTCATGCTCATAAAGAACTGTTAAAGCAAAACTAGTTTCTGGAACTCTCGCTAATTGAGGAGTGCTTCCTGCCGCAATTAAATCTAATTGAGTGCCACCTGCTTGTGGGGCTCCACCTACACCTATTAAACCTGAATCAACTGTTGCTTCATTAACTTTTGAATCAAGAAAGCCAAGGTGCAATCTAATTGAAAGGCCATCAACTGGTGGCAACCAATTAATTGATAATTCAAGACCCGATATCTCAGTTTCATCATAATTCACAATAAATGTATCAGTTTGGCGATAAGCTCCTTGCGTTACTAGAATTGATTGAGCTTGAAAATTTTCAGTAGTAGTTTGGAAAATAGCTCCATTAATTTGAAGAGAGCCATCCATAAATGTATTCTTTGATCCTAATTCAATTAATTCAGTAACTTCCGGTTCAAATACACCAAAACCACAACCTTTTGCACCTTCACAAGCATGAGCTTGAGGAGCTAAAGCAAATCCTTTGGCGTTCATTTCCGTAACCTTAGAAACATTCAAAGTATCAGATGCGGCATATCGCATAGAATACCCACCTGAACGGAAGCCTCTTGCATAACGTAAATACAAAAGGTTATCTTCTGATGCTTGCCAGTCAAGCGTTGCTTCACCCATATACTCATCCCAAGAATTTCCATTATCAAACCTAGGTAATACTACAGGAGCTTCTTCATAAGGTGTAGATCCGTATGTTGCATCACCACCAGGTACTATTGAATTGTATTGGGAATGGAAAGTTTTCTTTTCATCTATGTACCGAAAACCACCTGAAAGAGCTACTGTATCAGTAATATCATATTGTAAAAGAGCAAATACCGCATAAGATTCAGTATCTTGGCCTGATGTTTGAATAACTCCCCCAGAATGTTGTTGTAGAAAAATTGAATCCTTCCAGAAAAAGAGGCCAGTTGTTAGATTTATCTGATCGTTAATATTAGTATTCAATCTTATTTCTTGAGAATATTGAGTATAATGCTGATTTCTTGCTGTATGAAGATCACCGCCTAATGTAGCAGGATTACCTTGTCCTCCACCAAAACCAGGAAGAGCATCAAAATCTTGAAGAACATTATCATCAAGTTGTACAAAAGATGATGTAGATGTTAGCTCACCAAGAAGAGTTGAAGTTGTGACTTCTAAACTTAATCTAGAAAAGTCCATATCAGATTGTTCTGGATTATCAAGACTTACTACATGTGGTGGATAAGCATCAGTTTGTGAAAATAATGGCTCCAAACCATTAAAAGCAGCAAAAGGGAATAATCCAATTGCAGCAATACCAGCAGTGCTCAGCTCGGTAACGGTTACAGCACCTAATGCAGCGTTACAACCATTATTAGCTCCTGGAACTAGACCTAAGCCAGCGCCAAAGTTTGATACACAACCTGGTCCATAAGGATTACCAGAATAAGAAACAGGCGCTGTATCACCACGATCATAGAAACCATCAGCAATAAAATAAATTTCGGTATCTTCATTAGGTGTAATCAAAAAACGTGCACTTATGGATGCAATATCAAGTCTTCCTGAATCATTGCCAGTATGTAAGTTTGTATAGTATCCTTGATGTTCTAATTTTCTTAAATTAAAACGAGATGAAACTTTATCAGAAATTGGAATATTTAATATAAGGCCCATTTCGTAAGCATCATAATTACCTGCAGAAACTTCTGTGTCAAACTCGAATTCGTCAGATGGACGATTTCTTTCAATAACAATATTACCGCAAGATGTATTCTTACCATAAACCACACCTTGAGGACCTGAATTAACTTGAACTTTTGCCCAATCAAAAGAATCTAATAGTGTGCCAGTATTAGTACCATGAAATAAGCCATCTACAATTAAACCGACAGTAGGGTTATTAGTTTTTTCAACTCCAGCATATCCACAACCTCTAACAAATATAGCGCTCTGATTACCAGAGGCTGAATTCATTCCAACTTGTAAATTTGGAGCAAGACTATCCATATCCCTCATAGTCGTAGGACGAAAATCGTCCAAAGCTTTCTCATCAATAGCATAAACAGCTATTGGAACCTCTTGAATATTTTCCTCAGTTTTTCTTGATGTAACAACAATTTCATCAATTTGACGATTTGAAACTGATGAAGCATCTTGGGCAAGAATAACATCGGTAGAAATAACTGATGCAAAAATACCTAAAATGACAAATGAAATAAATTTTTTCATAATGCCTCCCCGCATAAATAAATAATTTAAACAATATTTTACCAATAATAATAAGTTATTGGTTATTTTCTTTACAATCACAATTTAGGTGAACTTCGTCAAGGTCAAAGTGATATATCGTTATATATATATAAAGTTATCTTATTTTTGTTGTAATTATACAACATATATTTAAATTATTATAATAAATCTTTATTACTGTATTTAATTAATTAAAAACCTTATTATAATTATAACGCAATTCTTAATTAAAATTCGGAGGAAGTATAATGAGTGAAGCAATAAAGCCCATTGATGAAGATCTTAGTAAAGTTAATATTTTTGATCCTGAGCTAATGGCCTGTCCTCATTCATTTTTCAAAAAACTTCGTGATGAAGCGCCTGTATATCAGGACCCAACAACAGGAATATTTCAAGTTTCTAAGCACGAATTAATATGTAAGGTAGCTCGAGATGCGAAATTATTTTCAAACCAATTTGGTATTATTCAAAGGAGTGGCGGGCAAGAATATCCTCAAGAAGCATCTGATATAATGGAAAAAGATGGATTCCCTCCTGTCGATACAATGCTAACTGCTGATCCTCCAAGGCATACTCGTTACAGAAGCCTAGTAGACAAAGCTTTTTCTCCTAAACGTGTTTCAGATATGGGTCCAGATATAGAAGAAAAAATAAATTATATAATCGATCAATTTTATGATGAAGGAAAATGCGAAGTATGTACACAAATTTCACAGCAACTTCCTATAAGGGTAATAGCGGAACAATTAGGAGTACCATTAAGTGATTACGAAAGTTTTAGTAGTTGGTCAAATGCATTTGTTCAGCAATTATCAGGAACAAGTTCGCCAGAAGAACATGTTGGAATAGCTAAAAAATTAGTTCAATTCCAACAATATTTTGCTCAAAAGTTAAAGGAAAAAGAAAATAACCCAACCGATGATATTATATCAGATTTGGCTAATCTTGAGATTGAGGATGATGAAGGTAAAATAAGAAAACTTGAAACATCTGAACAATTATCAATTCTACAACAACTTCTTGTAGCAGGAAATGCAACTACCGCTCATACAATTTCAGAAGCTTTGCATTTATTAATTTCTAACCCTGATCAGATGGAATTAGTTGTTAATGATCATAGCCTTATACCTAATATGGTTGAAGAGGCTACAAGACTATTAACCCCAACAAATAATATGTGGAGAATAGCTACAGAAGACACTGAATTAGATGGGGTAAAAATACCTAAAGGATCAGTTTTAATAATAAGATATGGATCAGGAAACAGAGACGAAGATATCTTTGAGAATCCTGACAAGTTTGATGTAACCAGGAAAAACGCAAGACGTCACATTGCTTTTGGTCAGGGTATACATGTTTGTCTTGGGATGAATCTTGCTAGGAAAGAGATGTATACTGCATTTCCTATAATTCTTGATAGGCTTAAGAATATGAGGTTTGGAGAAGGTAATGATTTTGTTTATAGTCCGAATGTTTTACTCAGAGGCTTAGATAGACTTCATATTGAGTTTGATAAGTCTTAAAGTTATTCTATTCTATCAATAACAGTATATTCAGAGATTTTGTTTTGAATAATTCTTTTCGATTCATCCTTTTTTAAAATATCTAAATAATCTTTCTTAATGGCTAAAAAGACCTCTTTAAATTCCATTTGCCTTTCTTCTTTACGATTATAGACCTTGACTAAATGGAAACCTAATGAAGACTTAACTGGTCCTATCCATTTATTTAGATCTTTCTTTAAATTAAAAATACTATTTGTTCCATCTTCACCAAAATGCCCCAAAACAAAAGCTTTACTTTTGTTCGAATAATTCTTTTGATAAGGAAAAACTACCCCTCCATTCATAACTAATTCTTCTATTAATGTTTCATCTCCTGCCCCCTTAATCTTGCTAAGATAGGATGTCGCATTATCTTCTTGACGGAAAAAAATATGCGTAAATGAAATAGTTGCTTGCTCAATATAATTATGTTTATTCTTCTCAAAAAAATTTGAAATATCTTTCTCTTTAACATCATTATCTTTAATGATTTCACCAACGAGAGCCTGTTTTCCTAATTGAGATAAACGAGCTGAAATTATTGAATCAATTTTATCGAGTTCTAATATTTTAGCTTCTCTTTTTAATACTTCTCGTTCAACAAAATCCTTTTTTAATTTCTCCATTTGTTTTTCTGATAAGGACGCATATTCAGGATTAAATGGTTTTTCAGGATTTAAATTATTAAAGTAGAACATCTCTAAATTTTTATTAGAAATTATAATAGTATTTTCGTTAACCTTAGATGTTGGCTTTATTATTCCAAATAATAATGCAATTAAACCAATTACTAAGCCAACAAATAAAAGTAATTTTTTATTCATTGCTAATTATTCTCCTGTCATCAATAAACAACTTAAAGATTAAAATTAATCTTAAACATTCTTTTTATGAAGGATTATACCAAATTGATGATGTGTAAGCACGTTCTTGATGTGTTTTAGGGATATATGATGGAAGCTCAATATCAAAAGCCACACTATCATAAGTAGTCCATCTCGGCGTTGGGATCTCTAAAACTCTAACATAATAAAAAGCTGAATGATTGGCGTTAAATTCCGGATCTTCCCAGAATGTTGAGAAATAAGCATCACCTATAGAATTATCATAAGTAGCTTTTTCAACATTAACTGAACTTTCACCTACATCATTAGATATAGCTACATCATATATTTTTTCCTGAGATCTTCCGTATGAATCAACCCAGCCTTTAACAATTTGAACACGCTCAATATTTGCTCCATTAGGATCTTTAGATGCCATTATTAAAAATCCTGGTGACTTTCTTTTTTCTCTTTGACCTAAATCAGAACCCATTGGGACACCTTTAGAATATCCTATCTCAATAAAATTTGGTTTAGTAGAATCTGCATCTGAAAAATTCCACCCACCAAAAAAGCGTACTGCCATTCTTGGACCTGTGGTTGCATATGTTTCTTTACGTTTCATAGCGGCAAAGATTTCTTCACGAGTATTTTCACGAGCCCATACTGCTGCATAACCTGATGCTGTAATAAGCCAATTTCTCCACAAATCCCCTTGGCCATCACCATCAGGTCTATCACAACCAGCCATACAATTTTTCATCCGTTCTGGACCAGGTTCGGAATCAAGAAATTTTCCAAAAAAATTGTCTTCTGCTGAAGCAGTTAAAGCTGTATGATTATCTGTACTTCCTATTAAGCCAAACTTATATGGATTAGTTCCTATTTTTTTCTCTATCTCTAATCCTCGTCTTAATGCAGGTCGAACATAGCTACCTTTATAACGATCTGCTTCACTTTTTTTATAACGATAACATTTATAATTTTCAGAATTTTTACAATCTCCTGTATTGCTAATCCTTTCCATTCTTTGCATTTCGCTCCTGCCAATATTGCCTTCCCATGTCTCATAATCTGCAAAAGGATCTTCTGGAGAAACAACTGGATGAGTCTCGCTATCACCTTTAACTTGCGTTGCTTCAACTAAAGGCTCCCATCTATTACGCATATCTGCATAAGCTCGGTCAATAGGCTCTCCGTATGAGTCTTTGAGCGGAAACATTCTTCCTCCACTTATATTACTATTATGTGAAATAGAAATAGCTTCACCGCCTGTATTTAGATTATAATTTTCTAGAAAAGACCATAAATCCTCAGGATCATTACTGTCTAATGCAGAAAAAGGTATAATTTTTTGCGCAGTTTCAGCATCATCCTTAAAGATAACTACCCTATGTAAATTATCTCCTGTGGGAGCAGGTGTCCATTCATATCCTATAAATGCAGTAAATATCCCTGGTTGATTAAAGGTATCTACATTATCTGTAATATCTTTCCAAATAGGTACATAAACATTTTTATCAAAACTTTGTTCTTGGTTTCCGTTAAGTCCTTCAACAAACTCGGTGAAAAGTCTTGGATCATTATTATCCATATATCCTCTCCACCTTTTTCCTAAAGGGGTTTTTATGATATCAGGGTCACTATTTTCTATTCTTTTAAATATTCCAAGATATGTTGCATGATCTGAAACCATAAAGAAATCTAATGGAACACGTAATTTTGCTTTGACTCCACTTTCCGCAATTACTTCTTCGCCCCGAGCAAAGCGAAAAGCATCACTAGGTGTTAAATTTGAGTTTCCAATAGACCAGGCATCTGCAGATTGATTAGAGTGAAGATGGGTATCGCCCCACAAAAGTTTATTAGGATAATTTTTGCCTACTGCCGGAGAATATTCGTTAGCTTGCAAACTAGAAATTAAAAATAAAAAAGCAAAGATAAAAAAAGTTTTCTTTAAAAGCATAATGTAAAATCCCCCGAGAATAACACTAATAAATAAACATTATGAAATTATAAAAGTAAAGCATCTAGATAATTAGAATTATTAACAAGATTAAAAAAATTATATTTCAATGATTTTATACCTTAAATTTTTACGAAGTTTTTTATATTTTCTGAATGACTCATGTTTGATGGGTCCAAAACCTCTTACAATTTCAGGAAGATCTAATAATTGTTGCAAGATACACTTTTCTGAAAATTCATAATTCTCTTTGACTAATTCAATATCGGATTGATACATTCTAATTAATTCTCTCTCATTCCTTCTTTCCTTCCGATATCCTAAAAAATCAAAGACTGTCCCACGTAATTTTCGTAAATGAGATAACAAAAAAAATAACGGTCTTATGAAATTAGATGGAATGGCATATTTTTTTGGCCTCCCGGTTGATGAATCCTTTGGCGCAAATGGTGGTGATAAATGGTAATAAACATTTTTTGTAGAAGGATAGAGTTCTTGCACTTCCTTTTTTGGATTATTTTTAATATGAAGACGTGCAACCTCATATTCATCTTTATAAGCCATAACCTTATATAAATTTTTTATCGTCGCCTTAACTAATGAAATATCTTCATCTGAATTAGATTTAACTACATCCCTTAAATCTTCTATTATTTTTCTATATTCTTTAGATAAAGATTTGTTTTGGTATGAAATCAAATCTAAACATCGAGCATTAACAAAATCATCTATTTTTATTTCTTTTGTTTGTTGCCTTCCCAATATTTCATTTATTAGTTCAGGTTTTTCAACAAAACATCGACCCCATTCAAAAATAGCAATATTTTCTTTAACCGACACAGCATTGAGATTAATTGCTTCATAGATTGATTGTTTTTCGAGTGGAACAAGACCTCTCTGCCAAGCTGCACCGAGAAGCAATAGATTTGAGCCTATGCTGTTGCCGATAATTTTTTCAGCTAATTCTCCTGCAGGAAATTCTGAAGAAATTCCTTTTGTGTTTTCTATAATTCGATCCATTACTTTTTTCTCATTAAATTCAAAATCTCGATCGAAGATAAAATCTGATACTGGATGTTGCTCATAATTAATAACCACAGAAGTTGTTTCTTTCGATATTACAGATAATGAATCCTCACCGATACTAACTATAGGATCACAAGCAAGAAGAAGATTAGCAGACCCAGGAGGAATTCGATTTGATCTCAAATATTCATTCTTTCTATCAATTCTTATATGACTCCAGACTGCACCATTTTTTTGGGCAAGACCGGTCATATCAAGAGCTGTAGCTTTTTTTCCTTCAATATTTGCTGCCATACCTATTAAGGCTCCAATAGTTACAACCCCAGTACCTCCGACGCCCGTTACTAAAATATTCCAAGACCCTTTTAATTCATTTATTTCTGGATCACTTATATTAATATTTGGCGGATCAATAAAATTTTCTTTTTTCTTTCCCTCTTTAACTTCAAAAGTTATGAAAGAAGGACAAAATCCTTCAACACAGGAAAAATCTTTATTACAATTTGATTGATTAATTTTTCTTTTTCTTCCTAATTCTGTTTCTAATGGTTCAATAGATATACAGTTTGATTGTGTTGAGCAATCACCACATCCTTCACATATATTTGGATTTATATAAACTCTTTTAAGAGGGTCAGGCATTAAGCCTCTTTTTCTTCTTCTTCTTTTTTCTGCGGCACATGTTTGATCATAAATTATCACCGTGCAACCAGGAATATCCCTATATTTTCTTTGTATATTATCAAGCAGACCTCTTTCAAAAACCTTTACTCCTTCTGGTAGAGAAAGATCTTCATAAATTTTAGGATCTTCAGCAACAATAGATATATCCTTTACCCCTTCGGCTTGAACCTGAAATGCTATTTCAGTTACTGAAGGATTACCTTCAATTTTTTGGCCACCCGTCATAGCAACTGCATCGTTATATAGGATTTTATATGTAGCATTCATTCCTGAAGCTACCGCAGCTTTAATGGCAAGTAGGCCTGAATGTTGATAGGTTCCGTCACCAATATTGACAAACATATGTTTATCTCTTGCAAATCTATGCCGCCCTATCCAACTAATTCCTTCACCACCCATATGAGAGTAAGTTTGTGTCTCACGATCCATATTTAAAGCTTTATA
>CAZLAN010000043.1:0-7347 GCA_964557485.1 uncultured Rhodobiaceae bacterium
CTCTGCGCAAAGAAAGCATATCTTTGTGCTGCAGATTGAGTTCCTGTAACAAGTTCCATAAATAACTTTCGTTCAACTTTTACACCATCTGCAAAAGAATTATTAACAGCGGCTTCAATACATTGAATATTATATTCCGGAGCTAAAAATCCTCTTGTTTTTCTAGCTATTGATTTTCTAAAATCTTTAAATAGATTTTCATTTCCTCTTGCTGCTTCAACTTTATCATTCATTTCACTAATTTTAACTAAGGGACGCTGTTCCGAGACAATTTTTTTAGCGAAAGATACGGCGTCATCGAGAAGCGAATCCTCTCCAGCAATCTCATCAACTAAACCCATTTCTAAACATTCATTTGCAGCTACATGCATTCCAGAAGTAACCATTTGTAAAGCTTTTTCAACTCCAACCACTCTTGGAAGTCTTTGTGTTCCACCGGCACCTGGTAACAATCCGAGATTAACTTCTGGAAGACCGCATTTTGCTGAAGGAACCGCTATTCTGTAATGACATGTTAAAGCTACCTCCAAACCGCCACCCAATGCTGTGCCATGGATTGCTGCGATTACTGGTTTATTTGAGTCTTCTATAAATTCTTGGACTTCAAATAAAGATGGTCCTTTAGGTTCTTTTCCAAATTCAGAAATATCTGCACCAGCTATAAATGTTCTTCCATCACAAATTAATACTATAGCTTCAGATTCTGCATCATTTCTTGCTTGAGTTATCCCTTCATGCAATCCTTCTCGCACTCCAGCTGAAAGAGCATTAACTGGCGGAGAATTAAGTGTTATGATTGATATATTAGAATCTTTCTCAATTGTAGTAACATCATTTATTGCAGTCATATTTTTTCCTTTCGCCAAATGTAAATATGTATATGCTATCCGAAATTAATAGAAGAAAACAATAGGAGATTTAATTGGCAAAAGCAAAACTATCTTCAACAAAAAATGCAAAAAAAGAAATAGAACTAATTCAACAAAGTTTTGAAAGTGAAGGATATATTTGTAATTCGCAAATAGCGACAGCAATTTATTTAAGTCAAAACTTAGGTAAGCCCATTCTAGTTGAAGGGCCTCCGGGAGTTGGAAAAACTGAACTAGCTAAAGCTACGGCAAGTTGGATGAATAAATCATTAATTAGGCTGCAATGTTATGAAGGTTTAGATGAGGCAAAAGCTTTATATGAATGGAAATATGGGAAACAGTTACTTTACACTCAGGTTCTTAAAGATAAACTTAATGACATTATTTCAGATTCTAAAGG
Source organism: uncultured Rhodobiaceae bacterium (assembly GCA_964557485.1). Classification (GTDB taxonomy): domain Bacteria; phylum Pseudomonadota; class Alphaproteobacteria; order MED-G09; family MED-G09; genus AG-430-B22. Next base: position 1,270 of record CAZLAN010000043.1, read on the forward strand.
TCTAGAGAGTTCAATTGAAAGTTTACATAATTTTGACGACATATTTTTTTCTGAGAAATTTTTAGAACCTAGACCATTATTAAAAGCAGTTAGCGATGAGAATGGGGCTGTCTTATTAATTGATGAAATTGATAAATCAGATGACGAATTCGAAGCTTTTTTGCTTGAAATTCTATCTGATTATCAGATTTCAATTCCGGAGATAGGTACAGTAAAAGGTAAAATAAAACCTATAGTCTTTCTAACCTCAAATAACACAAGAGAAATTGGAGATGCCTTAAAGAGAAGATGTTTACATCTTTATATTCCTTTTCCAGACGCAAAATTAGAAGAACAAATTATTATTTCTAGAGTCCCTGATGTAGATAAAGAATTACGTTCTGAATTGGTTTCTTTTGTCCAAAATTTGAGAGAGTTGGATTTAAAAAAACTTCCTTCAGTTTCTGAAACAATTGATTGGGCAAAATCACTTGTATTATTAAATGTTAAAACATTAGATCCTAACCTAGTGAGAGAGACTCTTAATATTTTATTAAAATTCCAGAGTGATATTGATACAGCTGATTCCGAAATTGAATCTTTAACAAGAGAGGTCAAAAAGAAATAAAAGCTAATGTCTGAATTCTTAAGAGATTTTATTAAAGTTTTAAGAGCATCCGATGTAAGGATATCTACTGCAGAAGCGATTGATGCTATGCGCGCTTCAACTATTATTGGTTTAGAAGACAAAGCAATGCTAAAGGTAAGTTTATCTCAATCATTAGCAAAAAGTTTGAGGGAGAAGGAAATATTTGATGAATGCTACAATAACTTCTTCAAAGAAGATTATATGAATTTATCATTTAACAAGGATTATCAAGATGATGAAACATTATTAGAAAAATCTTTTGATGAAAGAAATAATGATTTAGAAGAATTATATAATAGTTCTGATACAAACTCTTTAAAAACATCAATGGCGATAGCCTCTCAGGAGGTCGGTTTAAAGAATATTAGACTTTTTACTCAAACAGGAATGTTCACAAGAAAGATTCTTGAATTTATGGGATTAGAAAAATTAAATAATGATATTTTCCAAGCTTCAAGAGATGGAAATGCTAGTCGTGAAGAAAAATTAAAAGAAATTAGAGAAAAAATTCGTCTTGAGATAAGGGATTATGTTGAACATCAATTAAAGTTGCGTGCCTCAGAATCTGGTAGGCAACTAAGGGAGGAAGCTCTTTCGCAAGTTCGGTTGAGTCAAATTGATAAATCTGATTTTGCTCTTATGTCTAATATTGTTCGGAAAATGGCTAAGCGATTGATCGCTTTACATTCTAGAAGGAAAAGGAAAGCTAATCGAGGAATACTTGATGTTAGATCTACAATAAGGGTTAATCAGGAATATGATGGTTTGCTTTTTAAGACCTTATGGAAAAGGAAAAAAGTTGATAGACCAAAAGTTATAACTTTATGTGATGTATCTGGTTCTGTAGCTAATTATGCAAGATTCTTCTTAATGTTTCTTTATAGTTTAACTGAAGTTCTACCTAATATTCGATCTTTTGCCTTTTCTAACAATGCTGGAGAAGTTACTGATTTATTCGACACTAAGGATATTGAAACAGCTTCTGCTGAGACCTTACTTTTACATGGTGGAGGTTCAACAGATTATGGAAATTCAATAAGTGATCTTGAAGGTTTTATCGAAAATGATATCGATAGAAAAACAACTTTAATTATTCTTGGTGATGGAAGATCTAATTATAGTGATCCAAGGACAGATATAATGAAGTCATTACATGAAAAATCAAAAAGAATAATTTTCTTAAACCCAGAACCAAAAAGTTTATGGGGTACTGGCGATTCTGAAATGAATAGATATGTCCCTTATTGTCATAAAGCAAAATCTTGCAGTTCTCTCGCCGATTTGGAAAAGGTTGTTGATGATTTATTAAGATATGCGTTTTAGCGCGGAAGACTTCTTGATCCTGATAGATGTAGGTCTACAGCACTAGCGCATTGACGGCCTTCTCTAATTGCCCAAACAACTAAAGATTGTCCTCTTCGCATATCTCCGGCAGAAAATACATTTTCTATATTTGTTTTATATTCCTCAGTATTTGCTTTAACATTACCTCTATCATCAATTTCTATTCCTAAATCTTTGATCATTCCTTCATGTGTTGGGTGTATAAAACCCATAGCCAAAAGGACAAGATCGGCTTTTAATTTAAATTGACTGTTAGAAATTGGCTTCATTTTATTATTAACTTTTACACAGTTAATGGTTTTAATTATACCATTTTCACCAGAAATAGACTCAGTCATTACGGAAAAATCTCTGGTTGCGCCTTCTTGTTGACTTGATGAGGTTCTTAATTTTAGTGGCCAGTTAGGCCAGGTCATTTCTTTATTCTCATTTTCTGGTGGGACTGGCATGATTTCTAATTGAGTAACGGATTTTGCCCCTTGTCTAATAGAAGTTCCAATGCAATCTGAGCCTGTATCGCCACCACCTATTACAATTACATCTTTATCCTTAGCTATAATTTCTTTAGAAGTATTTAGATCCTCATTTGAAACCCTTCTATTTTGCTGGGGTAAAAAATCCATAGCAAAATGAACCCCGTCAAGTTCTCGACCGGGTACAGGAAGATCTCTTGGGTGTTCGGACCCGCCTGTAAGAACAACCGCATTATAATTATCTTTTAATTCTTCAATACTAATATCAACTCCTACATTCACTCCAGTTTTAAATATGACACCTTCTTTAGTCATTTGATCAACTCGCCGATCAATTAGATTTTTTTCCATTTTAAAATCAGGAATGCCATATCTTAATAGACCTCCAGCTTTTTGATTTTTTTCATAAAGAGTTACATCATAACCCGCTCTTGCTAATTGTTGGGCGCATGCCAATCCCGCAGGACCTGAACCAACAATTGCTACATTCATTTCTTTTTTACTTTCTGCAGGCATAGGAATAATCCACTCGTTTTCATAGCCTTTATCAATAATTGAGCACTCAATAGTTTTTATTGAAACAGGTTCCTCATAAAGATTAAGGGTACAAGAAGCTTCACACGGGGCAGGGCATATTCGACCAGTAAATTCAGGAAAATTATTTGTTGAATGAAGATTGTCTAGGGCTTCCTTCCACATTTCTGAGTAAACCAAATCATTCCAATCAGGTATTTGATTATTTACAGGACAACCTGAATGGCAATAAGGAACGCCACAATCCATACATCTTGATGCTTGATCTTTTGTATCTTTTTCAGTTAGAGGAACAACAAATTCGCTATAATTTTTTGTTCTAGATTCGATATCAAGATATTCTCGTTCCTTTTTTCTTATTTCCATAAAACCTGTAGCTTTTCCCATTTTCCTATCCTTATTTCTTAAACTCTTTTTTCATCTTCTTTTGAGTTTAGGTTTTCAAGTAAGACTTTTTTATATTCTATAGGCATAATTTTTTTAAATTTTGGTAGATATTTATCAAAATCATTTAATATTTTTGAAGCTCTTTTGCTGTTTGTATAATGCAAATGATTTTTAAGTAATTTTTCTAACCGTTCTTTATCGTTAAAAAGTAAGTTGTCAGATAAACCATTATCTGAATCTTTTGATTCAATAGTTTCTATTTCAATCATTTGAGGATTATAAAGATCTTTTAATTCATCATTTTCATCTAAAATATATGCGATGCCTCCAGACATTCCAGCTCCAAAATTTCTTCCAATATTACCAAGTACAATAACTACTCCACCCGTCATGTATTCACAACAATGATCTCCCGCACCTTCAACAACAGCAGTTGCCCCAGAGTTTCTCACTGCAAATCTTTCCCCTGCAATACCTCTAAAGTAACACTCACCTTCTATAGCCCCATAAAGGACAGTATTTCCTACTATCATGCTTTCTTCTGGTGTAATAGATGAATGATCAAAAGGTCTAATCGCTATTCTCCCGCCTGATAATCCTTTACCAACATAATCATTAGCTTCACCCTCTAAATCGAGAGTTACACCACTTGATAAAAAAGCGCCAAAACTTTGTCCAGCTGTACCTTTTAATTGAATATTAATGGTATCATCTGGTAAGCCCTTATGACCGAATGATTTAGCGATCATGTGCGATAACATTGTGCCTACAGACCTATCTGTATTTTTTATATTTTCATTTATTTGGATAGGATTTCTATTTGAAAGGGCGTCTTTAGATTTTTCAATTAATTTTCTATCAAGAATATCATAAATAGCGTGATCTTGTTTTTGACTATTGTAATTGTCTTCACCTTCCCATTTTTCAGGTTTATAAAATAACTTTTCAAAATTTAAACCATTAGCCTTCCAATGATCTATTGCTTCATTGGTATCGAGAACATTACTTTCACCTATCATATCATTGAATTTCCTAAAACCTAATTCAGCCATTATTTTTCTAACTTCTTCAGCTACAAAGAAAAAGAAATTTACTACATGTTCGGGTTGTCCATTAAAAAGTTTTCTTAATTCTTTATCTTGAGTGGCAATTCCGACTGGACAAGTATTTAAATGGCATTTTCTCATCATAATACACCCAGAGGCTATTAGGGGTGCTGTTGAAAAACCAAACTCATCTGCCCCCAATAAAGCTCCAATGATAACATCTCTTCCAGTTCTTAATCCTCCATCAACCTGAACAGAAATACGAGATCTTAACCCATTAAGAACTAGAGTTTGATGTGTTTCAGATAGACCAATTTCCCACGGGCTTCCTGCATGTTTAATCGAGGTTAGTGGGCTTGCGCCTGTTCCACCTTCAAATCCAGATATCGTAACATGATCTGCTTTTGCTTTAGATACCCCAGCTGCAACTGTACCTACTCCAACTTCAGAAACTAATTTAACTGATATATCTGCATCAGGGTTAGCATTTTTTAAGTCATAAATTAATTGCGCTAGATCTTCGATAGAATAAATATCATGATGTGGAGGAGGGGATATAAGACCTACTCCCGGTGTCGAGTATCTTACTTTAGCGATAGTTTTATCAACCTTATGGCCTGGAAGTTGACCGCCTTCTCCAGGCTTTGCCCCTTGAGCCATTTTAATTTGAATCATATCAGAATTCGATAAATATTCAGCCGTAACACCAAAGCGTCCAGATGCAACTTGTTTAATAGCTGAGCGCATAGAGTCTCCATTTTTCATATTTTTAAATCGATCAACTTCTTCTCCACCTTCACCTGTATTTGATTTTCCACCTATTCTATTCATTGCTATTGCAAGATTAGTATGAGCTTCTCTGCTGATTGAGCCAAAAGACATAGCTCCGGTTGCAAACCTTTTTACAATTTCTTTTACATTCTCAACTTCATCTATTTCAATAGGTGTCCGTCCAAATTCTTCAGGTTTTTTAAATTTAAATAAACCTCTCAAAGTCATTAATCTTTTATCTTGATCATTGATTTGTTTTGCATAATCATCATATGTTGAAGAATTGTTTGAACGAACTGCATGTTGAAGGTCTCTAACACTATCACTATTCCAAACATGCTCTTCTCCTCTCATTCTTAAAGCATATTCACCACCTACATCGAGCATGTTTTTTAGGGTAGGAATGTCTTCAAATGCTGTATTGTGTCTTGATATAGTTTCTTCTTCAATTTCTTTAAGATTTATTCCTTCAACTTTTGATGAAGTTCCGAAGAAATATTTTTTTATCAATTCTGATGATAATCCTATTGCATCAAAAATTTGAGCACCACAATATGACTGATAAGTAGAGATACCCATTTTTGACATAACCTTAAGCATTCCTTTTCCGCAGGCTTTAATATAATTATCTTGTGCTTCTTCTTTTAAATCAGGAGCGATTTCTTCAACTTGTCGCAGAGCAAGCCAAGGACTTATTGCATCGGCACCATAACCAGCAAGGCAACAAAAATGATGGATTTCTCTAGCTTCTGCTGTCTCAATAATAAGACCGGTAGAGGTCCTTAAGCCTTTATCAATTAGATGATGATGGACAGCTGAAACAGCTAAAAGAGCAGGAATAGCAATATTTTCATTTGAAATATTTTTATCTGAAAGGATAAGAATATTTGATCCT
>CAZLAN010000043.1:7447-9083 GCA_964557485.1 uncultured Rhodobiaceae bacterium
CCAATATAATTGATAAGAGACATGACAATTTCTTCACGTATTGGGTCTATAGGAGGATTAGTAACTTGTGCAAAGTTTTGTTTAAAATATGTATAAAGAAGTTTTGATTTATTGGATAAAGCAGAGACAGGGGTATCTGTTCCCATTGAGCCAGTTCCTTCTGCTCCAGTTTGAACCATAGGATTCATTAAAAAGCTTTCATCTTCTTGAGTATAACCATAAGCCTGCAGAAGTTTTAATTGGGGTAATGAGTTTTTAATTCTTATTTTATCTTTAGTTTCAGAAATATTCTTGAGATCCAATTGGCTAAGTTGAACCATCCTTTTCCAATCATTTTTCTCTGATATAAATTTTTTGATTTCTTGATCATCAATGATTGATTTTTTTTCTAAATCAATCAAAAGCATCTTACCAGGTTGTAAACGCCACTTAGAAATAATTTGATCTTCTTCAATTGGTAAAAGACCCATTTCAGATGCAAAAATAACCTTATTATCTTTTGTTGCAAGGTATCTTGCAGGGCGTAAACCGTTTCTATCAAGCATAGCACCAATCTGTTTTCCATCGGTAAAAGCAATATTTGCAGGACCGTCCCAAGGTTCCATCAATGGGGCGTAGTATTCATAAAAACTTTTAAGATCTTCATCCATTAAATTATTATTCTGCCAAGCTTCTGGTATCATTATTAACATGGCTTCTGAAATTGAATATCCTCCTAAAACTAAAAGTTCTAAGGCATTATCAAAGGAGGCACTGTCAGATTGACCTTCTTTAATTATTGGCCATAACTTTTCAATTTCATCTTTAAATTTTTCTGATTTTAGAATGCTATGTCTTGCATTCATCCAATTAATGTTACCTCTTAAAGTATTAATTTCTCCATTGTGGCATATCATACGAAATGGTTGAGCGAGACTCCATGTGGGGAAAGTATTGGTTGAAAATCTTTGATGAATAAGTGCGAAGGATGATATAAAAAGTGGGTCAGCAAGGTCTTCAAAAAACCCTAACCTATTGCCAACTGTCCCAACTTGATCTGATAAAACCATTCCTTTGTAGAGAATAGTTCTTGAAGAAAATGAAGGAATATAAAATTGATCATAAATTTCTTCACCAAGTTCATGGACTGCATTATCTATACATTGCCTAAGAACATATATCTTTCTTTCAAAAGAATCTTGATCATAAATCTCTTTAGGTTTTCCAATAAACAAATGATAAACATAAGGAATAGTTGGCTTTACTGACCAACCTAGCTCCTCTCCATAAGTTGGGCATTTTCTCCAACCGATAAAAGGAATATTTTCTAGGTTGCATATTTCTTCAACTTTACTTTTGATTTTATCCTTTATTCTACCGTCTTTTTTGATAAAAAATACACCAACCGCATATTCATTTTTTTGAGGAATGGTAAAACTAGTAATTCTTGCACTAAAAAAATCATGAGGTATTTGAATTAAAATTCCTGAACCATCTCCAGCTTTAGGATCTGCACCAACAGCACCTCTATGTTCAAGATTGCATAACATAGAAAGTCCTTTTCTAATAATATCATGAGAAGCTTCATTATTAGTATCAACAATTAATCCAACACCACAAGAATCATGTTCGTTTTTAGAATCATATAATCCTTGTT
>CAZLAN010000044.1:0-9044 GCA_964557485.1 uncultured Rhodobiaceae bacterium
GGCTCTGATAATGAATCTAAATGGACAAAAAAATTATAATTGCTCCTTCTATTTTAGCAGCAGACTTTTCAAAACTTGGGGACGAAATATCAGCAATCACAGATGCTGGAGCTGATTATGTACATGTTGATGTTATGGATGGTCATTATGTCCCAAATTTAACAATCGGACCTGAGGTCATCAAGGATATAAGGAAATGTACAGAAATTCCTTTCGATGTTCATTTAATGATAACTCCAGTAGATCCTTTACTTGAATCATTCTCTGAAGCAGGTTCAGATATTATTACTTTTCATCCTGAGGCTGAATCTCAACCAGAGAATACAATAAAAAAGATTAAATCCTTAGGTTGCAAAGTTGGAATATCCTTAAACCCTTCAACAAAAATTGATGTTCTCGAGCCCTTAATTAATGAAATTGATTTAGTGCTTGTTATGACGGTTGTTCCTGGTTTCGGAGGACAAAGCTTTATGCACGATCAATTGAAAAAGATTGAAAAAATTCGTGAGATGATTGAATCTATTGAAAGACAAATAGAGCTAGAAGTTGATGGAGGGATAAATTTTGAAACTGCTCCATTGGCCATAGAAGCAGGTGCTGATGTGCTAGTAGCCGGAACTTCAACCTTTACTGGGGGACCTAAAAATTATTCAGATAATATTTTAAAACTTAGATCAAAGAACTAACTCATATGGAAAAAATTAAAATCAAAAGAGCTCTTATATCAGTCTCAGATAAAAGTGGACTTGAGGGGTTGGCGAAGGCATTAGAAAAAAATGAAATTGAAATTATATCTACAGGCGGAACTTATAAATTCCTTAAAGAATTAGGAATTGATGTTGCTGATGTATCTAGTGTAACTGGTTTTCCTGAAATATTAGATGGTAGAGTAAAAACATTACACCCCAACATACATGGTGGATTGCTTGGTCTTCGAGGAAATGATGAACATGAGAATACGCTCAAAGAAAATTCTATCACGCCTATTGATCTGCTAATTGTAAATTTATATCCATTCGAAGAAACAATTCAAAAGAATTCTAGTTATGAGGAATGTATTGAAAATATTGATATAGGTGGTCCAGCAATGATAAGAGCGGCTGCAAAAAATCATGAAAGTGTTGCTGTCATAGTGGATCCAAATGATTATGAAAATACCATCGACGAATTAAACAAAAATGATGGGTATTTAGATAAGTCAGTATTAAAGAAATTGGCGTTAAAAGCTTATTCACGGACTGCATCTTATGATTCAATAATATCAAATTGGTTAGAAAAACAATTAAACGCAGAACTGCAAGATTTCAAAGCATTTGGAGGACGAAAGATTCAATCATTGAGATATGGTGAAAACCCTCACCAAAAAGCAGCTTTTTACAGTGATGGAACAAATGAATTTGGAGTAGTAACAGCAAAACAACTTCAGGGAAAAGAATTAAGCTATAATAACATTAATGATACCAATGCAGCTTTTGAATTAGTTTCCGAATTCAATCCGGAAGAAGATAAAGCTGTAGCCATTATAAAACATGCAAATCCATGTGGAGTAGCAAAGGCAGAAACCCAATTAATTGCTTATAAAGAAGCTTTAAAATGTGACTCGACATCAGCATTTGGAGGAATAGTTTCTTTTAATACTGAACTTGAGGCAGAAACTGCAAAATTAATTACAGACATATTTACTGAAGTTATTATTGCTCCAAAAATATCAGAAGAAGCAAAATCAATAATTTCAGAAAAGAAAAACCTCAGATTACTCGAAACTGGAGGACTCGCTAACCCATTTAATAAAAGTTTAAAAATGCGAACAGTTTCAGGTGGCTTCTTAGTTCAATCCAACGATAGCGTTAATATTGATGAGTCTCTTCTCAAAATTGTTTCTAAAAGAAAACCTGATGATTCTGAAATGCAAGATCTTCTTTTCGCATTTACTGTTGCCAAGCATGTCAAGTCCAATGCAATAGTTTATGCAAAAAATTGTGCAACTGTTGGGATTGGTGCAGGACAAATGAATAGACTTGATTCATCAAGAATAGCAGCAAGGAAATCAGAAGATGCCGCTAAAGCTATTGGGATTGAAAAACCTCTTGCAATTGGTTCAGTTGTTGCTTCTGATGCATTCTTTCCCTTCTCTGATGGATTAATGGCAGCAGCAGATGCTGGAGTGACAGCTATTATCCAACCTGGTGGCTCTATTAGAGACGAAGAGGTAATCCGAGCAGCTGATGATGCTAATTTGGCAATGATATTTACTGGCTTAAGACATTTTAACCACTAATTATAATTTAACCTTAATCCTATATAAAATGATAAACCTTCAGTCCCATAACCATAAACATCTTGATAATCCTCATCAAAAATGTTCTTAACTTTTAAATAAAGCTCTTTGCCCTTATTAAGTTTTCTAGAAAATGCAAGATCTGACCTAACCCACTCATCTATATTGCTTCTTGAATCAAGCTCTGAACCATTATAATAAGTCGAAAAAGAAATTTTAGTTTTCTCACTAATTATAAGATCCATATCTATTTTTGCTTTATTTTTTGGAATTCTATAGAGTCTAAGGCCTAACTCATTCTTTGCATCAATATATGAAATATTGCCGGAAATTATTATTGATTCAATAGGGCTTAATATAAAGTTAAATTCTAACCCATTTGAAATCACTTTTTTTATATTTTCATAAGACCCTAACAAATATGAAAAATCGATTAAATTACTAATTTTTTGATTAAAATAAGTAATATTTAAATTTTTAATTATCTTGTTTGAATTATAATTTAAACCAAGCTCATAACCCTCACTTATCTCAGGTAGTAATTGTTTGTTAGGCCCTAATCCACCACAACAATAGAATGTAGACTGAAAAATAGTTGGTAACTTAAAACCTTCTCCCCAATTAGATGTTAGTCTCCAATTTTCAGAAAGATCTAAAAAGGCTGTTATCTTTGCTGTGCTCTTATTAGAGCTATTTTTTCTTTTGTCATCTCTAACACCAAAAGAAAGCCCTAAACCATCAAAAGGAATTACCTCATAAAGTATGAAAAAAGATTTAGTCTCAAAAGAAAAATCTGCCGTAAATAAATCCTCTTTTTCAAATCCGTAGGTTATGAAATTATTTTTATTAATATTATAATTTCCCACATACCTAAAAAAATCTCTTTTACCTTCAGCAAAAAAATTCTGAATATTATTAGAAAAATACCTTCTAGTTATTTTTGAATATCCATACATAAATGTATTAGTAAAATTGTCATCTAAAGAAATATTCTTTGCAGATAAATTCCAATTGAATTGTTTTGCTTTTGTATTTTCATCACCATCTTGAACGCCAGTAACAAATCCATAACTATCATAATCAATATCGGATTCTGTATAATTTAAGTTGGTAGAAAATTTAGTTCTTAAAAAATCATGGCTCGTTTTAATTAAATAAGATTTGCTTCCAAAGCCATCTTTCTCAGAATTTCCATCTTTTTTTTCTGCTTTAGAAATGCCTTTTGAGTTATACAAGTTTGCAGCAATAAGAACTTTGTTTGAATCTTTTATAATATTAAAATTAGACCCTAATTTTGTTGTTTCATGTGAGCCCTTTTCTAAAACAAAATTTAGCATAGGGTTTAATTTTAAATCTTTGGTTATGATATTTATAATTCCACCGATAGCATCACTGCCCCACAAAGTGGATTGTGAACTTTTTAAAATTTCTATTCTTTCTATATTTGAAGTTAAATAATTTGAAAAATCAAAACCTCCCCCTGGTGAAGATGGATCATTGATAGAAACACCATCAACAAGAACTAGAGTTTGATCACTAGACGCGCCCCTTATTCTTAATGTTGAAGTGCCGCCAAAAGCTCCTGTTTGACTCAAGGTTAAACCTGAAATACCTTCAAGTGCTTCACTGACAAATGTATACCCTCTATTAGATATCTGTTTTGATGTAATAATATCTAAAGATGAACCAAGTTGATAAATGTTTGTTTGAGATCTAGTAGATGTAACTACAATATTTTCAAGATATAAATCTTCTGAGTTTCTAGAAAATAAATTCTCAGAAAAAAAGATAAGACTGAATAATAGAAAAAAGATTGGCAAATCAATCTCCCTTAAAACTAAAAAATGTCGTTTCAAAGGAAAGACCTTTACCAAAGGATTATCCCGATCCTTAGATGAACGACATAATGGCAGGTTTCCTGGCTACATATTAACATTTAAACGCCTTCCCAATTTCTCAGTGGCTTTATGTTTAAACTAATGTTTACAGTTGCGGGAACAGCAAAGGATTCTAACCTTTTTCCCTTTTAACTGGTTTTACACAGCACCATTGGTAAAACTTATATAAAAAATTACAGAAATTAACAATTAAAATAAAAAAAGTTAGTATTTATTACACAAAATGTGTAAGAAGTGTATAGTATGTATATTAATAATTGAGAGGCTAAGATATATAAAATTTTAATAGGTAGTTAAATTTTGTAATTATGGAGCGGGCGATGAGATTCGAACTCACGACCCTCACGTTGGCAACGTGATGCTCTACCACTGAGCTACACCCGCTAGACCAAACCACATTATTTGAAACTATTCTAGTTGTAAACAATCTTACTTAACTAATAATAAATCTTATGTATAATAAAATAATGAGTAAACAGGATCAAAGAATACAACTAGTCGCTTCTTCAGAATTTCGTCAAGAAGTTGACAAATGGAGGCGCGATCAAACAGATCTACCTTCGCATTCTGAATCTATTAGAAGATTAGTTAGAATAGCCCTCAGACTAGAGAAAGGTGAAACAATGAAACTCTTAACAGCAATAATAAGACCGCATAAATATAACGACGTTCGCGATGCATTAATTTCTATAGGAATTGAAGGACTATCAGCTACAGAAATAAAAGGCTTTGGCAGACAAAGAGGCCAAACAGAAATCTATAGAGGGGCAGAATATAAAACAACAGAGGTACCCAAAATTAAAATAGAGCTTGTTGTACCCACTGAAAGACTGGAAGAAGTGATGGAAGTAATAGCAAAAACTTCCGAGACAGGTAAAGTTGGTGATGGAAAAATATTTGTCTCTGATATTGATAGAGCAGTAAGAATTAGAACAGGCGAAACTCAAGAAGACGCACTTTAGTTTAATGGAAACCGATCACCCAGGTAATTCAGAATCATTTAATCCTAATTTAAGTGTGGGTAATAATCAGGTTATTGATATAACTTCAGAAACTTTCATACAGGAGGTTATTGAAAAATCTAAATCGATACCAGTTATTGTTGATTTCTGGGCACCTTGGTGTGAGCCATGTAAACAAATTGCCCCAATTTTAGAAAATCTTGTCTCAAATGAAAGTGGAAGAGTAATTTTAACAAAACTCAATATTGATGATAACCCTGAAATTGCTCAACAGCTACAAATCCAGTCAATTCCAGCAATCTTAGGGTTTCATAATGGGCAGCCTGTTGATGGTTTTGTAGGAGTCCAGCCTGAATCATCCATTAAGTCTTTTGTTCAAAAATTGGCTAGTTTGAATGGGCCCTCAGAGAATGAACTTGCAATGGAAGAAGGTAAGGCATTTTATGAAAACAAAATGTACAATGAAGCATTAGAAATATTTGGTAAAATCGCTCAATCAGAATCAGATAATATCTCTGCATTATCAATGATTGCAAATTGTTATTTGGGTCTTGGGGAGCAAGACATTGCCCAGGAAATACTTTCCAATATTGAAGATGAAGGTAAAGAAAAAAACCAAGAATATTTATCGGCAAAATCTCGAATTGATATTTTAAATAAAGCCCAAGAACAAGGCATAGACGCAAATGAACTTAATGATCTATTAAAGGTGATCGATAAAGATCCGAATAACCATCAAGCTCGTTTCGATATTGCAATTAATTTAATGGCAAACAATAATCATGAAGAAGCTATAAAAAATTTGCTATATATAATTGAAAAGGACAGATTATGGAATGACGAAGTAGCTAGGAAAAACTTACTTGAAATTTTTAATGCTCTTGGTCCAAATAATGATTTAGTAGTTGATGGAAGAAAAAAATTATCATCAATTTTATTTAGTTAAAATGAGTAGATTTGATAAATATAAAAAAATAAGTGATATACCAAATAAAATTTCACTTTTCCCTTTAAACGGAGCCCTCTTATTGCCAAGATCACAACTACCACTAAATATTTTCGAGCCACGATACCTTGAGATGGTTGATAATTCAATTTCCTCTGACCGATTAATAGGTATGATTCAATCTCAAGAATCAAACGATCATAAGCTTTATAAGATTGGGTGTTCTGGTAGAATTACTTCTTATACAGAACTCTCAGACTCTCGACTTTTAATTACATTAAATGGATTATGCAGATTTAAAATTATTGAAGAGCTCGAAACATTAACCCCATATAGGCAAGCAAAAATTTCTTATGATGAATTTAGTAATGATCTTGTGTCCGGATTCGAAGAAGAAAAAGCAGATAGGCGGAAATTACTTGATATATTAAAAAGATATTTAGAAAAAAATAATCTTCAAATGGATTGGGAGGCAATTAAGAATTCAGCCACTGAAACTTTGGTAAATTCTTTATGTACATTAAGCCCTTACTCGGCTGAAGAAAAGCAGGCCTTATTGGAAGCCGATAGTATAGAAAAAAGAAACGACCTTTTAATAGCCATGACAGAAATGGCGTTATCGACAAATAAGGGAATTGAATCTATACAATAGTAATGACCCAAGAAATTGATGAAAAATTATTAGATATTCTGGTTTGTCCTTTAACAAAAGATAAATTGATACTAGACAAAGAAAATAATGAATTAATTAGTAAAGCGGCTGGATTGGCATATCCTATAAAAGATGGGATACCTATAATGCTTCCCGACGAGGCGAGAAAAATTAATTAGATATTTTTTGATCCTGGAGTCTCACCATTTAATAAACTAGGCTTCCTAACTAGTCCGCCTTCGGCTTCTTTAATTAATAAAGAATTTATAGGTGAGAAAGAATTAATAAGCTTCATAACATTCCTTCTAAAACCCTTAGAAATTGAACTCTCAGAAGAAAAACTTGAATTAATTAAATCTATAAAATTAACCATGCTATCACCTTCAGCCTTTCTTAATCTTTTAAAGGCCATAAAGGATGGCGTGGATTCTAAGACAAGGCCAAGACTTTCTGATTCTGCAATAGCGTCTGCAATATATGAAATGTCTCTTATAGCTTGGTTCCAGCCCTGGCCAGCCATAGGATGCATTTGGCGCATAGATTCACCTATAAGGATAAATTTGTCATTTATTCTTCCTTTTAAGAGTCTTTTTGTTAGCGAAACTGATAGAGGACCTTCAGAAATATTAATCTGACCAATTAAACTAGAAAGCATATTATTTAGCAAATCTCTTAAATCGTTAGCATTTAAAATATCATCTATAATATAATTATCTGCTGACCATATAAGTGAACTTCTATTATTTCCATTAGATTTCTTTAATGGCAGAAGAGCCAAAGGACCTCCACTAAGAAAGAACTGGTAGGCTATATTCCTATGGGGCAACTCATGATCTAAAGTTGCAATGATAGATTTTTGCTTATAATCTTTTTCCTTATATTCACATTTAAGTTTATCCAAAAACAATGGGTCTAACTTCTTCGTGAAAACTAAATTTTTAGTAATTAATTCTTCGCCGCTATCCATTTTTATGCATAAAGAATTATTATCTATATCTAGCGACAAAATGGAGTTGTTTAAAATTTCTGATTCTTTTTTTGAGGCATTCAATTTGATAGATTTTTTAATGTCATTATATTTTACAATATAAGCAAGGCTTTCATTGTTATTATTCTTTTTATCAAAAATAACTTTTCCTTTTTCTGGCGCCCCTCCTATTTTGCCTTCATAAACCTCCATCTTGTCCAATCTTTCATAATCAAGTTTAATATCTAAAAATCTTAACATTTTCATAGTTGAAGGGGACAAGGCGAGTGATCTAGCGTTAGATTTTTCATTAGAAGGCACTTGCTCAGATATTCGGTAAAAATTTTTGCCTGATAATGAAACAACTTTAGAAAAAATATCTGCTGTTATTCCATTGCCTAAAATTACAAAATCTATTTGATCTTTTTTTGTCATCATTAATAATTATTTTACTTCATAAATCCAAATGTCAAACATAGATATAAAAAAACCTTGCGGTGCCATCTAATTAAGCGCAAATATAAAAAAGTGATTCGCTGTTACAAATATAATATTTCAATGGGGCTTTAAAAAAATGAGCTTTATATCAAAAATAACATTTTATCCAAAAATAGCTTTCCGTCATCTTTTTTCATTATTATTGAGATTAATAATTAATGTTTTTAATTTTTTTACAAATGTTGGTTTAATAATTATAGGGATTTTGTTGGCGCTGTCCTTGTTGACCTATAATAAGTTTGACCAAAGCATAAATACTTCTTCAGATGATATATCAACAAATTTAATAAGCCTACCGGGATCATATATTTCAGACCTTTTAATTCAAGTAGTTGGTGTTGCATCTCTTTTGGTTCCATTAGCTCTTATATTATTAGGGTTCTTTGCTATAGCAAAAAGAGCGCCAAAAATTTGGAAAAGCACACTCTTATTACTTTTGAGCGTCTTTTGCTTGTCGCTATCTGTAGAGCTAATTACCCAAAATGGGGGTATTATTGGTTATTTATTAAATAGTCAAATAATAAAAATAGGGGAAATTCTAAATTTTGAAATAACCAAGTATTTTATAACTATTAACATCTTAATTTCTTTTATTTCTTCAATCCTTTTTGGAAGCTTTGCCTTACAACCAATACAAGTGAAAGTGAGAAGAGAAGAGAAGAGGAAGAAGAGAGAGGAAGTTTTTGATGAGCCAATAGAAGAAACCACTAAAGCTAAAATAACACGTCCGAAAAAGAAAAATACTACCAAGGTTCCAGTGGAAAATATAGAACCAAAGACAACAAATGTGATTGACAATTATGAAATGCCTTCACTTGGTCTTTTAAAGGAGGTTGATGAGAA
>CAZLAN010000045.1:0-9044 GCA_964557485.1 uncultured Rhodobiaceae bacterium
CCAATTTCCTTTAACAAGAGCTGAAGACATATCATGCCTTGGAGTAGGTAAAGGTTTTCTTGAAACCCAAACACCGTCAAAAAAAGAAAAATGAGAATCAAAAGTTTTATTTGGATTTAAAGACTTTCCTCCAACGACATGTAATTTTTCTCCTATCTGCTGAACTGATGAAGATGAAATATTTAAGGGATAATCCTTATGTCTTTTCCACTCACTGATCTTTGGATTATAAGTTAAAAAAATGTTAGTTACTTTATTTCTAGAGATATCTATTCCTCCAACTATAGCTATTTTGCCATTAAAAGAATTAAAACCTGAAGAATAAGGCAATTTATTAAAATTTAAACTATTGTAACTCCACTTCCTTGATAATAAATTGAAAGACATCATCATATCAAGACTCTCACCTACTCCACCAAGAACAAATACCTCGTGATCAATTTTAACCATTACATGTTCAGATCTAGCAAATGGCATCGGCTCGGCCTCTGACCAATTAGAAAGAATATCATCATAAACCCAGCACGAATTTGTTATATTTTTACCATCAAAACCACCGCATAAGAAAATTTGTTTACCAAGGCTAATAATCCTAAATCCTTGTATTTCTTTAGGAAAAATACTAATTGGTCTCCAGATTTTTCCTTTAAAATCATATATTTCTGATAAAGGCGAGGTACCAATAATACCCTTTCCTCCTAATACATATATGTCATCATTAATAGTAGTTGCTACAGTACCGCTCTTAGCTTTAGGTAAAGGTACTCCTTCTTCCCACTTAGAATAAAGAATTTCAGATAATAATATTTGGAAAATTAATATTATCCAAAATGAATTTATTATATATTTTAGCCTTATAAACATTATAGGTTAAACAAGTAGCCAAGCAGCAAGACCTAAAAATACAAAAAACCCAACCACATCAGTAATTGTTGTTAATAAAACAGTAGATGCTATAGCTGGATCAATTCCAACCTTATTTAAAGACAAAGGTATTAAAATTCCTGATAGACCAGCAATTACCATGTTTAATACCATAGCAAAAGCAAGAACAATACCTAAAGAAAAGTTAGAAAACCAAAAAGCACTTAGTATGCCAATTATAATTGCAAAAAATATTCCGTTATAAAAACTTACTAATATTTCTTTATTTATAATTCTTTTATAATTAAGAGGCACCAACTCTCTTGTTGATAAAGATCTAACAGCAATAGTTAAGGTTTGCGTTCCAGCATTTCCTCCCATTGATGCTACTATAGGCATAAGAATTGCTAAAGCTACCATTTCTTCTATGGTTGCATCAAAGATTCCTATAACAATAGAAGCTAAAATAGCCGTAAGAAGATTAATAAATAACCAAGAAAATCTTCCTCTTGAAACCTTTAAGGCATTATCAGTAATATTTTCATCACCAACTCCTCCAAGAAATTTAATATCTTCTCCAGCTTCATCCTGTATAACATCAACAATATCATCTGCAGTTATAACTCCAATTAATCTATTACTTGCATCAATTACCGGAGCAGAAACAAGATCAAATCGTTCAAATTCATGAACGACTAACTCTTTATCCATTTCTGCAGGAATAGCAACAAAATGATTAGATTTTAAGTCTTCAAGCCTATCAGATCTCTTTGATTTTAAGATATTAGACAAAGACAGAGTAGCGACCGGTTTAAAAGAAGGATCTACTAAGTAAATCTCATAAAATTCATTAGGAAGATCTTTATTTTTTCTAAAATAATCAATCACTTCTCCTACATTCCAGTACGGGGGAGCTGAAACAAAATCTAAACTCATCAACCTGCCAGCACTATCATTTGGATAATTTAATGATAATTGAAGCTCCTCTCTATCACTTTGAGGAATTTTTTGGAGAATTAAATCTTTTTCATTATCCTTTAAATCTTCAATTACATGAACCGCATCATCTGTTTCAAGTTTTGGTAAAATATTAGCTACAAAATTGTACCCTAAATAATTTATTACTTCCTCACGAACTAAATCCTCTAAATCAGATAATATCTCAGGCTTAAATTCATCTTTTATACATTCAATAAAAGATTTCCTCTCTGATGGCTTTAATAGATTAATAATATCAGCAATATCAGAAGGTGGTAATTCTTTAATTATCTTTATAACAGAGTCACTATCTCCAGAATCAACAGAAAATATAATTTCTGAAACAAGTGATGGATCAAACTGATCTTTAAAATAAAAAGTATCCTTTCCAGTCTTTCTATCCATTAAATTAATCCTTTATGGTGCGGCCGAGAAGACTCGAACTTCCACAGGTTTTACCCCACAGCGACCTCAACGCTGCGCGTCTACCAGTTCCGCCACGGCCGCATTTATCAATCATTTATACCAATTTTTGCTAATGAATAGTAAAGTAATTATAAAATTATTAAACTAATAATGCCATGAACAATAATGAAGTAGATTACTTTCTAGAAAAAGAATTAGTTGATTATCTTAAATCCGTTGAATTTATGGAAAGAAAAGTTAATGAGATTTATAAAGGTAATTGCAATGAATTTTTATGGCTCCTAGAACATGATAATATTTATACGGCTGGTACTAGCGCAAAACTGAAAGATTTATTAAAACCAAATAAATTTAGAGTATATAAAACAAATAGAGGTGGCCAATTTACATATCATGGTCCAGGTCAAAGAGTAGTTTATCTATTATTAAATATTAGAGGTGCCGGATATGATATTCGAGGTTTTATTAATTTATTGGAAAATTGGATCATTAGTTCTTTAAAAGAGTTAGGAATAAAAGCAACCGCTGATAAAGATCATGTAGGTATTTGGATAAACAAAGATAATTATTCTAAGAAAATTGCTGCAATTGGCTTAAGAGTCAGAAGAGGAATAACCTTTCATGGTATAAGTATAAATATTAATCCTAATTTAGAACATTTTAATGGGATTAATCCATGTGGAAATGATCACAAAAATATAACCAGTATTGAAGAAAATATTAAAATTAAAAATAATAAAAAATTTGATAATATTTTATTAAAAAATTTTGAAATTACATTTAAAAAGAAATTAAACTCTATAAAAACTCTAATATAATTTGGTCAGAACTTAAACTATCTGAATCCTTGCAATGTATTTTCTTAATTTTTCCTGAAAGCTCTGATCTTATAATATTTTCCATCTTCATTGCTTCAATAGTACAAATTTTATCTCCCACCTCCACCTCCTGTCCCTCCTTAACATCTACAGAAATAACTAGTCCTGGCATTGGGCATTTAACTAACTTTTCATTTGATTTAGTTTTTTTACTGATCATATGTTTGGACAATATTGAGGCCTTTTTACTCAAAACCTTTAATTCTGATGAATATCCATATCCACTGATGCTATACCCATTAATAATCTTTTCTACTTTGAAAGTATAATTATTATTGTTTATGCTTATATTTGTAATTGGCTTCCCTGGGATATGGTCCGAATCGACTGAAATAATATCATTTTTATATTCGATAATTATATTATCCTGCTTATCATAAGTTTTGAATTCAAATTCATAGTTTTCAATATTAATAACTAAAGTTTTCTCATAGAAATCATCTTTAATATCATTACTTCTCGTATGAAAGTGCCCTATAGTATGTAGATAAGCTCCTGCTAAAGAAAACAGTAGTGCATATTTTTCTTTATTAATCCTTGGGCTGTAACCATTTGGATATTCAGTATTAATAAATTCAGTATTAATATCACCTGAAATAAAATTTTCATTTCTTATTATTGCTGTTAAAAAATTAATATTATTTCTAATACCCCTAATAAAGTGTTTGTTCAATGCGGATTCCATAGTAGATAAAGCATCGCTTCTATCTTTTCCAAATGCACATAACTTAGAAATCATTGGGTCATAATATATTGAAATCTCGCTCCCTTCATACACTCCAGTATCATTTCTAATATTATCAATATCTTCAGGAACCAAATAATCATTAAGAATCCCAGTTGACGGCATAAAGTTTCTTTCTGGATCTTCAGCATAGATTCTTGATTCTATCGCCCAACCATTAATATTTACTTCTTCTTGTTTTATCTTTATTTCTTCTCCAGCAGCAATTCTTATCATCTCTTCTACTAAATCTATTCCAGTAACAAGCTCGGTAACCGGATGCTCAACTTGTAATCGTGTATTCATTTCTAGAAAATAAAAATCTTTATTTTTATCGACTATAAACTCAACTGTTCCTGCGCTTGTATAACCAATTGCTGAAGCCAATTTCTTAGCTTGATCTCCCATAGTTTTGCGCAAAGATTCATTTACAAAAGGACTAGGAGATTCTTCAATTATTTTTTGATTCCTTCTTTGAATTGAGCATTCTCTTTCACCTAAGTGAATTAAATTTCCATGAGAATCTGCGAGAATTTGTATTTCTATATGTCTTGGTTTCTCTATAAATTTCTCAATAAATATCCTATCATCTCCAAAACTTGATTTAGCTTCATTTATTGATGAATTAAATGCTTCCTCAACTTCATCTACACTTTTGGCTGTCCTCATTCCTTTTCCGCCCCCACCAGCAGAAGCTTTAATCATTACTGGAAAACCAATCTTTTTTGAGATTTCTATTGCGTCTGTAGAATTAACGATAACCTCTTGATGACCGGGAATGATATTAACTCCAGCCTTTTGAGCAAATATCTTAGACTCAATTTTATCGCCCATAACTCTAATTGGTTCAGCTTGAGGTCCAATAAATGCTATACCTTCTCTATTTAATTCATTTACAAACGAATAATTTTCTGAAAGAAATCCATAACCAGGATGAATAGCGTCGGCGCCAACATTCCTGCACGCTTTAATAATGTTTTCAGATAAAAGATAAGATTCTGCAGAAGGAGCTTTACCAATATGTATTGATTCATCAGCCATCCTTACATGTAAAGCTCTGCTATCTATATCAGAATAAACAGCTACAGTAGGTATTTTTAACTTCTTGCAAGTTTTAATTATTCTACAAGCTATTTCCCCTCTATTTGCTATTAGTATTTTACTAAACATATTAAGCTCATAACGGAAGGTTATCGTGTTTCTTCCAGGGATTTGATAATTTCTTTTTTCTTAAAAGATTTAATGCTTTTGAGATTCTAGGTCTAATATTTCTTGGCATTATAACATCGTCAATATACCCACGCTCAGCAGCAACAAAAGGATTTAAAAATCTTTCTTCATATTCGTGAGTATGCTTATTAATTTCCTCTAAATTGTCTAAATCTTTTCTATACAATATTTCAACTGCACCTTTTGCTCCCATTACAGCTATTTCGGCACTTGGTAAAGCATAATTTATATCACCCCTAAGATGTTTGGGAGCCATAACACAGTATGCGCCACCATAAGCTTTTCTAGTAATTATAGTAACTTTCGGAACAGTAGCCTCTGCATAAGCATATAATAGCTTCGCCCCATTCTTAATTAGCCCACCATATTCTTGTTCAGTTCCAGGAAGAAAACCAGGAACATCAACAAAAGTAACTATAGGGATAGAAAAAGAATCACAAAAACGGACAAATCTTGCAGCTTTTCTGCTAGCATCTGAATCTAAAACACCAGCTAAATTTAAAGGTTGATTTCCAACAAAACCTGCAGTGTAACCGTCTATTCTGCCAAATCCTACTACTATATTTTTAGCAAAATCCTTCTGAATTTCAAAAAAATCAGCTTCGTCAACAGACTTTATAATAAATTCTTTTATATCGTAAGGAGTATTAGAATTTTCTGGTATCAGCATATCAAGGCTCTCTTCCGATCTTTTTGAATTGTCTTTTGTTTTTTTCTTAGGAACACCAGAAGTATTGCTAGATGGTAAAAAATCTATAAATCTTCTAATATCAGCAAGCATATCTATATCATTATCATATGCCCCATCTGCTACAGATGATTTTGAAGTATGAACATCTGCTCCACCAAGCTCATCAGCAGTTACTTCTTCATTAGTGACAGTTTTAACTACATCTGGACCAGTGACAAACATGTATGAAGTATCTCTAACCATAAATATAAAATCTGTAAGAGCCGGAGAATAAACATCACCACCAGCACATGGGCCCATAATTAATGAAATTTGAGGTATTACTCCCGAAGCAAGAACATTTCTTTGAAACACCTCGGCATACCCTCCTAATGAATCTATGCCTTCTTGTATTCTAGCGCCCCCAGCATCCAAAACACCTATCAAAGGTGCGTTATTCTTAATAGCCATGTCTTGGACCTTATTAATCTTTCTTGAATGCGCTAAAGATAAAGACCCACCAAATACAGTAAAATCTTTTACATATAGAAAAACCGTTCTTCCGTTTACTTCGCCTGACCCAATAACAACACCATCGCCCGGTACTTTATTATCTTCCATCCCAAAGTCGGTACTACTGTGCTCAACAAACATGTCATATTCTTCAAATGAGCCGTCGTCTAGAAGCAATTCGATTCTCTCTCTCGCGGTTAGTTTTCCTTTAGAATGCTGGGCATCTATTCTCTTTTTTCCACCGCCAAGCTTTGCTTTCTCTCGTCTTTTTTCTAGCTCTTTTATTATATCTTCCATTTTATACCTTCATTAAATATAGAATCTCTATAATTTTATCTCATAAGGCAAATTATATAAATTCCATGTCTCCTGCATATGAGGAGGTAAATCAGCTTCAAAATACATTTTTTTACCATTAGGGTGAATAAATTCTATACTTTTACTATGCAAGTGAAGCTTTTTATTATCGTCTAAATTATAACCATATTTTTTATCGCCTAAAATTGGAACACCTAAATCATAAGAATGTATTCGAATTTGATGATTCCTTCCAGTAATAGGCTTATAAACCATAAAGTTTAATTTATCTTTAAAATTCATATAATTAGTATACTCAGTTAAAGCATCTATATAAGTATTAGAATTCTTTCTTTTTAATCTTTTGTCTATTACTCCAGCTTTTTTTGAAAGGTTACCATATGTAATTGCCCAGTAAAACTTTGTTATTTTTTTTTCTCTAAATGAATAAGATAAAAAATCAGCAATTTTTCTATTCAAAGCAACCAAAAGAATTCCTGATGTTTCCCTATCTATTCTATGTACTAATCTCGGTTGAAGAGATGTGTATGAGGATCGAAGCAAGCCATCAATATGTTTTTTTATCTTTGATCCACCCTGTACAGGAATGCCATATGGTTTATTAATTACTAAAATTTCATCATCCTCGTATATCAACATATTTTCTATTTCTTTCCTTGAGGATCTTTTATAGTTATTTTTGCTTGGTTTTTTTTTATTATTTAAAAAGGAAGATACAGAAATCTTATCAGATAAATTAATACGGTAGTTAGATTTAGCCTTACTATCATTTACTTTGATATCTCCCTTTCTTAATGCAATTTCTAAATCACTATGAGAAATATCTGGATAATGTTTTTTTATCCATCTATCCAGTCTTGATCCGGAAAAATCATTTGAAACTATATAATTATCATTTGCATTCATGAATTAATTAACCTGACCAATAGGAAACCCAAGAAAACAGCAGATAATGAAAAAACGAAAGTCATTGAAATATAAAGAGCTGAAGTAAAATACTCTTTAGCTATTATTAAATTCAATACATCAATTGAAAATGCTGAAAAAGTTGTAAATCCGCCAAGAAATCCAATAATTATGAATGCTTTTAAATTTTCATTGCTTGTATCTTTTAAAATATAAAAAATTATTCCTATAGCAAATGAACCTATTACATTCACCAAGAATGTTGATAAAGGAAAGCCTGACTTAGCATTTTGTAAAAAAAGTCCTATTATATATCTTATTAAAGACCCAATTGCCCCGCCTAATGCAATATAAAATATAATCAAGATAACTCCTATTTTTTTATTTATGATATAAAACTAAAGGTATAAAATATATACATTATTTGAATATAGTTATGAGTGAAGAATTAATAGAAACAACTGTAACATGGCTTAAATATATTGGAGATTCCAAAAAAAATTTATCTGTCATTAAAAATGATTCAAAGATAATAAAAAAAAGGAATATTAATACCAATCTATATAAAAATATATATAGAAAAATAGGCTTTAAATATAACTGGATTAGTAGATTAAAATTACCTGAAAAAGAACTTATAAAAATTATACATGATAAATATGTTGATATTTACTTTATGCTTAAAGAAGGCAAAGTTATCGGCTTTCTTGAGATAGATTATAGATCACATGACGAGGTTAAAATTGTACATTTAGGCGTGGTAGATTCATTTATAGGAAAAGGGTATGGAAAAAAATTACTTAAATTTGCCATCAAAAGATCAAAAGAAATTGATATTAAACCATTAATCTTACAAACTAATTCTTTGGATCACCCTAAAGCGTTAATTTTCTACCAAAAAAATGGCTTTCAAGTTTATGCAAGAAGAAATACTAAAGTAATTAAAGGTTTTAAGAAACATGATAAAGTTCATAAAAAAAATAAATATATTTATTCTTACTAATCTACTTTTTCTTATAATAAGCTCGTCTAACATATTAGCTTCGGAAAGGGTATTACATCGTGGAAATGGTGCTGAGCCAGATACTCTAGATCCTCATCTTGCAACAGGTCATTGGGAGGGAAGCGTTATTAATGATATATTTGTAGGGTTATTTACTAAAGGTAAAGACGGAAAATCATTAAAAGGATCGGTAGAAAGTTACACAATTAGTGAAGATGGCTTGATATACACATTTTATCTAAAAAAAAATCATTACTGGTCAGATGGAGTAAATGTTACAGCATTTGATTATGTTAATGGTTTTCGAAGAGTATTAGACCCATTAACAGCTTCTCAATATGGCTCTCTATTATATCTAATTAAAAATGCATACGATGTTAACTTAGGTTCTTTGCCTCCGGAAAAATTAGGCGTAGAGGCAATAGATAATTATTCTTTAAGGATCTTTCTTAATTATCCTGCTCCTTATTTCGAAGAATTATTAACTCACTACACAACTTATCCAGTGCCTAGTCATATTTTATCTAAATATGG
>CAZLAN010000046.1:0-2527 GCA_964557485.1 uncultured Rhodobiaceae bacterium
CTATCTAAGTTACTCATATTAATTTCCTTCCTGTTGATTTAATAATTCAATTTCTTTTCGGATTTCTTCTTGTCGAGATTTATTGAGAGAAAAATTAAATATTATAAAAATCGTCATTCCGAAGAATAAAGTAGTACTAAGGGCATATAAGAATCTAAGCCCAAATAATTGATCAGGTGTATTTAATGCTTCAGGGGCAGTATTAAAACCTGAATAGCCAAGTAAAATGAGAGCAAACCAAGGGCCAAATGAGTAAGAAAGTTTTGATACAAATGACCAAACAGCAAAGAATAAAGCGGCTCTATCCTCTCCAGATTCCAATTTATCTAAATCTATAACATCAGCTTTCATAGAATGAGGAAAAATATAAGATGTTGCTCCGCCAAATCCTGTAATCATAAGGCCTAACATCATCCAATAAATATCGCCTTCCCCTAATAAAAGATAAAAAGGATTTGTAATGACAAATGTTGATAGGCCCAAACACCAGATCCTATGTTTTTCAACTTTTTTGGCAAGCCAAACCCAAAATGGCATCGCACACATATTAATTATGTAATAAGACAACAAGAGCGCTATTCCTGCTTTTTCTTCTCCTATAACGCCTCTAATAAAAAAGATAAAAAGAGCACTAGATACTGCGGTCCCTAAAGATGAGAAAAAAAAGGCAACTACAAGTCTTTTGAAAGGATTATTTTTAAACATAATCTTAATACCTTTTAAAATAGGCATATCTGTAGATTTAAAATCTTTCCTTTCAGCAACATTATAAGTAGTTAGCATAATGGTAACAGGAACTAATATAAGCATAAAAATTCCAAGCATATGAACAACTTCTCTAGTTCCTCCATATGCAAAGAAAAATAAAGCTAGTGTAGGAATAGATTTACTTACAACATTACCAAACATACCCAACCAACTTCTCCAAGCTGTTATAATTGATCGTTCATGGTAATCGGGTGAAAGCTCTGCTGCCCAAGCATAATAAGGTATTAAAAGCATCGTCCAGCCAGTCCAAAATATTGCCAGATAAATGAATAAATCCAGAGCAGTTAAGTTTTCTTCATCAGGAAAAAAAAGATTATAAATTGCAAACATTAAAAGAGGTATCGACGCTAGCATCCAAACACGACGCCTACCCCAGCGTGTTTTTGTTCTATCGCTCCAATACCCTATCAAAGGATCCGATATAGCATCAAAGATTCTTGTAAAGAGCCATATATTACCAATTGCTATAAGGCTAATTCCTATATCTTGGGCATAATAGTTTGGTAAATATGTAAGTAAGGGAAGAGAGGCAATAGATATCGGTATTTCCGAGAGACCATAAAAAAATAAATTTTTTCTACTTAATCTTTTCTCTGTCATGCGTTTGCCGTATCAAGTTTTCTTCTTTTTTCCAATTCATTCCTAATCTCAATTTGCCGCTTTTGGGTAATAGGATATCCATAAGCAATTAAATTTGTAATTATAAAGAATACTGGACAAGCAAATGAAAAAATTAATTTTAAACCAAGAATTTGGTTTTCACTATTTATAGCTCCCGGTGTAGAATCAAAGCCTGTAAAAGCTAGTAAAGTTAAACCTAAAAATGGTCCAATTGAAAGAGCAATTTTAGAAACAAAAGACCAAACAGCAAAGAATAAAGCGGCTCTATCTTCACCAGAATTTAAAGCATCAAGATCTATAACATCAGCTTTCATTGAATTTGGCATTACATAAAAACTTGCACCAGCAAAACCTGTTGTCGAAGTTATAGGCAACATCCAATAAAAATCTCCTTGACCAAGGAACATATAAAATGGGCTCATTACAATATAAAAACTTAAACCTATCATCCATGCTTTATGTTTGCCTATTTTTTCAGAAAACCATGCCCAAAAAGGTATTCCACATAAATTTGCAGTATAATAACAAAGGAGAAAGATAATTCCCGCTTCTTCTTCACCAGTCACACCCCTGATATAGAATAAAACAACAGCGGTAGATAAAGCTGTGCCTAAACTATTAAAGAAAAAAGCAAAAACTAACCTTTTAAATGGTCCATTCCTCCACATTATCTTAAGACCTTGCCAAATAGGGACTCTATTTTGAGAGTAATCCTTTTTTTCTGGTACATTTATTACTGTTAAGGTAATGCATACCGGTATTAAAAAAATCAATGCCCAACCAATCATCTCCACAACTTCTTGTGTGCCTCCATATGCAAACAATAGCAAAGCTAAGACTGGTAAAACTTTGGTAGCAACATTTGCTATCATCCCAATAAACATTCTCCACGCAGCAATAGTTGTTCTTTCATTATATTCTGGAGAAAGCTCTGCGGCCCAAGCATAATAGGGTATAAATAGCATAGTCCACCCACACCAAAAAATAACTAACCAAAATAGTAAATACCCCCCATCAGCTCCAAGTTGCGGAAAAAAGATTTTGTAAACTGCCATCATAAGTACAGGAATAGACGCCACCATCCAAACTCTTCTTCTACCCCAACGGGTATCCGTACGATCTCCAAGAAATCCTATTA
>CAZLAN010000046.1:2627-8951 GCA_964557485.1 uncultured Rhodobiaceae bacterium
CTATTGAATCCTCTTGAATGCATTCCAGCCTGCATATCATTCAAATAATGAATATCTTGGTCAATTGTAACAGTCATTGAATTTCTTCCCTCAATAACATCTTGTCTGGTAAATACTTCGTGCTCTACTCTTTCCTTTGAATATTTATATTCATATGAACCGGGAAGAAGCTCTAATCCTTTTTCTTCATCACGAATCTTATCCTCAGGTATCATCAAACTATACTTAGTAAATGTACATTTATTTGGATCGGAAAGATGTGGCCTAGGTCCATAAAACCAAACTCTTTCAGCATGAATTGTCATAAATAAATTTGGAAAGATATCGTATTGAAAAACATCAGAAACTTGTTCATCAGTTAACTCTGAATAATCAAAGCCAAGCTTTTTACCGACAATTCTCTTTTGTTTTTGTATAATTTTACGTATTTCGGGAACTTTCCCAATATAATCTTTTGGATTAAGCTCAAGACCTCTTAAATATTGATTCATATATTCTGGTGGCTCCTCAGGCATCGAGTATCTTGGATTCATAACAGGGCTCTCAACGCAAGTATGTGTGTGTCCGAAAGGCCATAAATAATTTTGGGCATCACAACAGTCAACAAAACTTGCATGTTGAGGATGAATAAAATCAACATGATATTGTTCTAAAAAGTTATCCCTTACTGTCTTCCAATTCGTATCTAATGTAACACTTTGATGTTTTACAAGCTGCATGTTTTCAAAATGATAAGGGCTAAGTTGGTCCATTATTTTACCAAGGAAAATTTTAAGTGGAGCAGGTTTTTCACCCATATTTATAAAAACCATACCTGCCCAGGTTTCTATATGAACAGGCTTTAACGAATTTTCTCTACATAAAACATTATCTTTGAATAACTCTTCATCTGGAACTTTAATTAATTGTCCATCTAATCCATAAGTCCATCCATGATATGGGCATGAAACATTTTTTACCCAGCCAGATTCAATTGTAAAAATTTTATTTCCTCTATGTTGGCAAGTATTATAAAATGCTGATATCTGTTTATCCTCATTTCGAGTTACAATTATTGACTCTCTTCCAATATCATAAACAAAAAAATCTCCTACCTCTTTAATATCTGATTCTAAACCAGCAAAAAGCCAACATTGAGTCCATATTTTCTCCCATTCAAGTTTCATAAAATCGGGACAAGTATATCTATCACTTGAAAGTTCAGCTTCAAATTTAGGGTCAGCGATAATATTTTTAGAAAAATCTATCTGATCAAAGCGTTGTGGCAATGTTGTGTTTCCCTCTTTTTATTAGACAATTGTAAATATTATCTAAAAAAGCTGATAGTACAAATTAAAAAAGTACGCAAGAATCAATATCATATAGATACTGGAAGATAGTAATTAATTTATAGATTTTAATTTAGTTCTTTTAAATTTAATTCAATGGTCTAGGATAACTATCAATAGGAGATAAAAATGATCGTAGTAAACGCAAAAATGAAAACAAATGAAAATAATTTTGAAATTATTAAAACAGCTGTAAAACAACTAGAAATTAGTACTAGAGAAGAAAATGGTTGTTTAGACTATGCTTTTAGTGTCGAACTTCATGATACTAAAAATATTAGAATAACAGAATTATGGGAAGACCTACAATCTCTTCAAGAACACTTAAAAACAGAGCATGTGGCGACATTTATAAGTTCAATTTCGTCTGATCCTCCTGAAACTGATGCAAAATTTTATGAAGCTACACAGATTGAACATCCTCAGTGAAATCCTAGATAAAATTTAATTCCTTTACTATCTTACACGTGTTTACTATCATACACATGGGGGAATTATGGATAAAGAAACATCCAGAAATTTTACAGCAGAAGATATTATTAAATCCTCTTTTAGTGATTCCAAAAAAATAATAAATAAATTAAACTGGCAAGATATTTCAATTGAAGATCGTTGTAATATGGCTGAGGAATTAACTGGCATTTATGTATCTTTTAAAAATATAGCCCTTGGAAAAGATGGTAATAAATTAAAACAAAAATATGCTATTGGGGCTCCTTCAAAAGGTATGGATGTCATAACAACAATGATAAAAATTAAGATATTTTCTCGTACAGCTTCGAATACCCCATGGATTACAATGAATCAAATCATAAATCATATTAGGTCTAAGGGCGGCATGTACAGCGATGTAAGTAGGGATACTATAAATAGAAGAGTTAATAGATTAATAAAAAGAGGTGAGGTTTCAAAAATAAATACTTCTGAACTAAAAGAGCAGGATATTAAAAAGATTGCCCACCATAGGAGTTTTCAGTATGTTTACTGCGCTAGCGATAAGACTATTAAAGCCCTAATTGATGGAGAACTATCTGCATCTCAAATTGCTCCATTAGAAATTTTTATTAATCATATGAAAAATTTTATAAAATTATTACCAACTAATGAGAAAAACAAATTGATCTGTGAATTAATTGAATCCGATTAAATTTATAGGATATATATAATGAAAAATAAGATTAGTAGCTGGAATATTGGTGATATTAAAATAACAAGAATTATTGAGGGGGAAAGAGCTGGTCCAATGTTCGTTGTTCCTGATGCGGTGCCTGAAGAAATTCTTAAGATGCCTTGGCTACAACCATATTTCTCAGATAGCGAAGGAAATACGATAGTTAGTATTCATGCGCTAATAATTGAAACGGATGATAAATGCATAATAGTGGATACCTGTTTAGGAAACGATAAGGAAAGACATATACCTCAATGGAATAAATTACAGACAAAATTCTTAGAAGATCTTGAAACTGCAGGATATTCAGTTGATTCCATAGATACTGTTTTATGCACTCATATGCACACTGATCATGTTGGGTGGAACACAGTTTTAATTAATGATAAATGGGAGCCAACTTTTAAAAAAGCCGATTATTTATTTGGAAAGAAAGAATGGGAACATACAGAAAAACAGTTAGATGATCATAGATACGCTGAATTTATTAATGACTCCATAATACCAATAATAGATTCAGGTCTTGTTAAATTTGTCGACATGGATGAAAAAATTTGTGACGGTATACACCTTGAGCCCACTATTGGCCATACACCTGGACATGTAAGTGTTTGTATTGAATCAAAAGGTATAAAAGCAGCAATTACTGGGGATTTTCTTCATCACCCGTGCCAAATGGAGAGACTAGATTGGGAATCCAGTGCTGATTGGGATAAAGAACTTGCTAAAAAAACAAGAAGAGAAAAGCTTGGCGAATATTCAGACCAAAAAATCTTAGTTTTTGGAACACATTTTGCCACTCCATCAGCTGGATATGTTAGAAGAAAAGATGATCACTTTATTTATGAAGTTAAACATCCAGATAAAACATAAAAAAAGGCCCTACAAAAGGGCCTTTTTAAATTTCATAATTTAACTAAATTAAAAATTATAAGTTAGACTTGCAGAAATCATTCTTGGATGACCATGTGTTCCAATAATATAAAACGGATCAGTCATATTGTTAACAGCATCCAAAGCTCCGCCTGCTCCAAGATTTACCCAATTTTCTAAATCGGTATAATATTTTTCATCTGATAAGTTTTCACCGTGAATCATAAATTCCCAGTTACCAGATTTAATTCCGGTAGTTAAATTTATCGTATCATAGCTCGGATTATCTATAGCATTGTGAGGTGGCATGCTTGTACTAGGACCACGCCTATTATACTGAAAGTCTGCAACAAATTCCATTCCGTTATCAAGAGGTCTGGCATAATTTGCAGCTAAAGCAATACCATTATCAATAGAACCTGAAGGTGTTGTTCCGCTTACATCTACTCCTGAAACCACTGTACCGCTGTCCCATTCGGCATCGAGTGTACCGAAAGCTGCTGCCAATGTAAGATATTCAGTAGCTTGATAAGCAAGCTCTAATTCAAAACCAATATTTTGAGAATCTCCAGAGTTATCTACTGATTCAAAAGGCCCAGTTGCAGATTGAACAATAGTAGTGAAAAGTCGATCCTCATAATCAATCATAAAGGCAGCCATAGAGAAATTACCTCTTCCCTCCATAAATGAACCTTTCCAACCAATTTCAGTTTGTATAGCCTCTTCTTTATCAAATGTAGATAAAGAAGGTTTGCCTTGATTATCAAATATTACAGGCTCATGCCTTAGCCCACCTGGCTCATAACCTTTAGCAATAGTTAGATAAACCATTGAATCATTTTCTAAAGATCTTGAAATAGAAAATCTAGGAAGAAATTCTGTACCATCTACTTTATTTGCATGGGGAAGACCACTTTCTGTTACATTAGCAGGAACAACTTTCTCTCTCTCCCAAGAATCAATCCTAATGCCTACACCAACTTCCCAAGGTCCTGTTGTATAAGTAATATTACCAAAACCAGCTAAATGGGTTGTCTCGGTATCATCTTGTTTAGCCGGCACTGTAAGGTCACACAAACAAATAAATGTGCCTGGACCAAATCTAGTTGTTGCTCTTTCAACCCATTCCATGTTTGAAGTATAAACTCCCATTTGCCATTGCAAATTGCTATCAGTAGTTGATGTTAAACGAATTTCTTGAGTAGTAGTTTCAAATGTTTCATCTTGTCTTGCGTCAAGCCACACTTCTGGTTGAAGGTCAACATCTGTTAATCGTTTAGCTTCTGTGTCAGTATAAGAAGTAATTGAAGTTACATCATATCCATCTAATTCCCAAACAAGTTCAAGATGAGCACCAAATGTTTCCTTATCATTATTAGAAATTGTATCAATATCATTAATGAAAGGATATTCAAAATTAGGTGGCGTTCCTCTTTCCATAGCCCAGTTATTGTTTGGTCCATCATATTGATTAGAACGAATTGAAGCATATAAAGATAAGTTATCAGAAACAGGTCCGGCTATTGAAATTCTGCCTCCACTTTCTTCATATCCTGCAATACTGTCATCTTGTGTGCTTGGGTTATACATAAAACCATCATCTTCTCTAGAAAAAGCAAACAAACGTACTGCCCAATCGTTACCTATAGGAAGATTTATAGATCCTTCAATATCTGTTGAGTTTTGTTCTCCAACCATAAGTTTTATTCGACCAGAAGTTTCGTCGGGTGAAGGTCTAGTACTGATAAATTTTATTGCGCCACCAATATTACTTCCACCATAAAGTACGCCCTGTGGTCCTTTTAAAATTTCTATCCTATCTAAATCACCAAATCGCGATGTAGCATCACCAAAAAGTTGAATATCATCAAGATAGAAACCGACGCCTTGAGTAAGGCTAAACGCGCCTAAACCTCTCATAGTTACATTTGGCCAACCATCTGTTCTGGTATTTAAATTGAAGTTAGGAACTGTCATGCCAATCTTATCAAGTGTTTTCATATTGTGTTGAGTTATTGTTTCACCTGAAATAGCGACAACAGTTTCTGGAATATTTAGAAGATTTTCTTCCCTTTTACGGGCAGTGACAACTATTTCTTCCAATCCATTAGATGTTTGAACTGACTGAGCTTCTGAACTCGATGAACCTGATGAAATATCCCCTTCATCAGCTAATATGTTATTTGTTAAAATTAAAAAACAAGCAACAAAAAAGATGGTTAATTTTTGCATAAAACCCCCCCCATAGTTAAAATCTAGACTACCTTATAGGCATAAAGTAATAATTTGAAGAATTTTTTTTTTTGTATTACTTTTGAAAGCAGCTAAATATTAATAAATGCGCAATAATACTTATGTTTGTATTTTTTTTTGAATTTTATATTTCGTATTTGTATTTATTGTTATATCGTCAAAGTAAATTTGGGATTTAATATTATGAGTGAGCTAAAAAACCTTAAACCTGGTGACGCACGATGTCCTGATCATCCAACTACAAAGGAATTAGTTAGTAGAGATAACACTGGTGCACCAAAAGCTATTTTAGAAGAATCATATGAATTTATCAGTGACGCAGATATTCCTTTTGAAAGATACATTTCCGAAGATTTTGCCAAAAAGGAAAATGAAAATATGTGGTCAAAAGTTTGGCAATGGGCTTGTCATTTAGATCATATTCCTGAGGTTGGAGATTATTATGTTTATGATGTTGCAGATCTTTCAGCAATTATAGTAAGATCAGAAGAAAATGAAATTAAAGCTTACTTTAATTCATGCTTACACAGAGGTACTCAATTAAAACCTTCTGGAACCTCTGGTGTTTGTAAAGAACTAAAATGTCCTTTTCATGGTTGGTCATGGTCTCTTTCAGGTAAACTAGAATTTCTTCCTTGTGATTGGGATTTTCCCCATGTGAAAAAAGAGGAATATAATTTACCTGAATTAAAATGTGAT
>CAZLAN010000047.1:0-8685 GCA_964557485.1 uncultured Rhodobiaceae bacterium
AAAAAGTGTTGTTATTAGGCTTGTTGATGCAATACACAAATAAACAATGGACATAGATGAATAAAATCCCAAGAAGGGATCTGTAATCATTACTATTCCTACAGGTAATACTATTTGAAGAAATTTATTATCCGTCATAAATGGAAGAAATACAGCGCAAGCTAGAATAGGCGTGAAGTTTGCTGGAAGGCCAATAAACCTGGCAAGAATTATACAGAGCAATAATAACCAAGAAGATTTGAGTGTTTCAATAAAGTAAGCCATTTTTTCTCTTCAAATTAATAATTTCTTTTATACCAGTTCAATGATTTCTTCTAGTTTATAAACTAATTTAAACCTCTATCTTCTAGTAGAGCGGCAATATCAGGATCATCTCCTTTAAATTCACGATAAAGGTGCATAGGATCTTCTGTTCCACCCTTTTCAAGAATATACTTTCGATATTTACTCGCTAAATCCTGATTAAAAACATCTCCACTTTCTTTGAAAGCAGCAAAGGCATCAGAATCTAATACTGCTGCCCAGATATAACTATAGTACCCCGCTGAATAGGAATGAGTGAATATGTGCTGAAAATATGTTGTTCTATAACGAGAAATTATTTCATCAATTAATCCAATATTTTCTAAAGAGTTTTTTTCAAATGCGTTTGTATCTTGGAGATCTGTTGTTTTAAGAGTGTGCCAATCCATATCTAAATAGGAAGCCGCTAAATATTCTGTGTTAGCAAAACCTTGATTAAATTTACTTGCCTTTTGCATTTTGGAAATCAATTCATCACTAATGACTTCACCTGTTTCATAATGTTTTGCATATGATCTTAATAATTTTGGCTCACTTGCCCAATGCTCTAATACTTGAGAAGGGAATTCAACAAAATCCCTTGAAACAGCTGTACCAGATAAACTCTTATATTGCGTATTTGTTAACAAACCGTGTAAACCATGTCCAAATTCATGAAAAAGAGTTGTCACATGCTCAAAGCTTAAAAGAGATGGTTTATTTTTAGATGGTGGTGGAAAATTACAGACATTAACTATTACAGGCCTCTCTTTTCCATCAAAATTTGATTGGTCTTTAAAAGAGCTCATCCATGCGCCGCCCCTTTTACTTGAACGAGTGTAATAATCTCCTATGTATATACCTATATGAGAACCATCCTTATCTTTAACTTCCCAAACTCTTGCGTCCGGATGATAAAGGTCAATATCAAATTTTTCTTCAAATGTTAGACCAAAAAGTTTATTGGCAGTTTTAAAAATTCCATTAATAGTATTATCAAGGGTGAAATAATTCTTAATTTCTTCTTCATCAAGATCATATTTTTCTTTTCTTACTTTTTCTGAATAATGCCACCAATCCCAAGAGGCAATTTTAAAATTCTGCCCTTCCTCTTCGACAAGATTTTGCATTTCTTTGAGTTCATTTTTTGCTCTATTTAAGGCTGGAGTCCATAACTGATTAAGAAGTCCATAAACAGCTTCAGGCGTTTTTGCCATTGTATTATCAAGTACATAATGAGCATGTGTATCAAATCCAAGAATATTGGCTTTTTCAACTCTTAATGATGCAATTTTTGAAGTGATATTTTTGTTATCATACTCATTATTATTATCACCCCTCAATATATAACCTTTATATAATTTTTCCCTAAGATCTCTCCGTGTTGAGTAGGTAAGAAATGGATACATACTGCTTCTTTGAGGAGTAAATACAAATTTACCTTTATATTTATCATATTGAGTTTTTTTAAATTTATTTTCTGCTTCTTGTTGAGCTAAATTTATAATGTCATCCGGTAAGCCTGCAAGATCACTTTCTTCAAGTATAATTTCAAAATCATTGGTCTCTGCCAAAAGGTTTTGAGAAAATTGGACTGAAAGCTTTGTAACTTCCTGATTAATTTCTGCATATCTTTCTTTCTGAGAACCCTCTAAAAGAGCGCCATTTCTGATAAATCTTTTATAAGATTCCTCGAGAATTTTTTTCTCTTCTTTTGATAAATCTAAATTATCAATATCTTCCCACAATATTTTTACTTTTTGGAAAATATCTGGATTTAAGCTAATAGAATCAAAATGTTCAGATAATTTTGGTGAAATCTCTTTTTCTATTTCTTGTATTTTAGGGTTGGTGGTTGAGCCTGATAGATTAAAAAATACGGAACTGACTTTATCTAAAAGAGAACCTGAACGTTCCATAGCTATTATAACATTTTCAAAAGATGGTTTATCAGTATTCTGAATTATCGCCTTAATTTCAGTATTATGCTCTTCCATACCTTTTATAAAAGCAGGCATAAAATGACTTTCGTCTATTTCTGCAAAAGGAGGTATCTCAAACTTTGTCGTGTAATCTTTATAAAAAGGATTTTCCATAGCTTCAATATTAGTGAATGCTGACATTACAATATATGAGAAAATAATGAAAGTTTTGCATTTAAGTTTAGTAATTATTCCGCCCTGGAAATTTTTCATTTTTAATTAACCTATTAGTTGATGATCCTTTAGCTAAAATATTACCATCACCATCCATTAACACTCCCTCTATAAAAGCCATTGATTTTCCTAATTTAATTATCGAAGCAGATGTTGTCAAAATTCCTGGGTGTGCAGGTTTAAAAAAGCTTATCTTTAATTCTAAAGTAAGTGGATTAACTGAAAAATTATTTGCCGCCATAGCAGCATGAGCCATAGTTGTATCAATCCACCCAGTCACATATCCACCTTGAACAATATTTCCTGAATGGCAATGTCTAGTTTCGGCCAAAAATTCAAATTGAGCCTCATCTTCACTTAGTTTAATAATTTTTTGAAAACCCATACCTTGAAATAATTCGGCATTTTTCATCTTTTCTGAATATTCATCAATATTAATCATTTTTATCCAAATTCTGAATATGATGGTACCAATTGATCTTCAGGATTGTTACCAACTGCATATAATAACTCTTCTAATTGACTGACTATCACACTTCCTGATTCAGTGCCATGATAAGTTGAATTACCTATATCAACTACTGAAGATTCTATATTACCTAAATGTGTATATTTGGTGAATCTAACTAATACAATATCTTCTTCCGGCCAGACATATATATATTGACCATCTAGACCTAGAGCTGAAAAGAAAGGATATTCCTCTGTCCTAATTAGACCCAATCCAGATTCTGAAATAGTTGATGTCCACCATTGATAACCGTATGATGCTAAATTATCTAACTCGACTGTAGCTTTGTTTATCCAAGATTCTGAAACTATCTGCTGGCCTTCCCATAAACCTTCCTGAGCTATCATAAGTCCAAATTTGGCAAATTCACGTGGGGTCATATCTAAACCAGCATAAGTTAATGTGCTACCAGCTTTATCTGTCCACCAGGTTTCATCAATATTTAATTTTTCAAATAAACGGCTATCAGCATATTCCTGGAAAGACATACCAGTTGCGTTTTCTATAATCCTTCCAAAAAGCATGGAGTCCTCATTAGAATAACTAAACGATTCACCAGGCCCTCTTATAACTTCTCTTTCCAAAGAAAATGAGACCATATCAGCTTGAAAATAAACACCCAATCCAGCATGATCCTCCATACCTGATCTCATACCAAGAAGATTTTCTAGAGTTATATTATCTTGTTCTTCTCCCTGCCATTCAGGTAAATATTTTGTAATAGGATCATTAACGGAATTGATAAACCCTTCATCTATGGCAATTCCAATAATTGTAGAAGCAAAACTTTTTGCTACCGACCAACTTGTAGCTAAATCTTTACTATTATAACCATCAGCATAATACTCAGCGATGATAGTATTTCCTTTTATCAATATTGCTGCTTGGGTATTAAAAAAAGGCATTTTTAAGTAATCCATAAGTTGATCAACTTCCTGAGAATACAATCCAACATCCTCTGGTTTTTTAATCAACCATCCAAAATCCTTTGCACTTGATAGAAATTCTTTATTGGTAACAATAAAGTCAGAGTTTCCCGAAATTGTCCCATTAATAGGTAATTGCTCGACACCAAATATCTTAGATAAATCCTTAAAAGATATTAATTTCCCATTTTCACCAGTAGTAGAATTACCACCTATCTCATAAGTATAATTTTCTGCACTGTTAATAATTATGACTGAATCATTGTCTAAGGTTATTTGGAATGCGTTATTAGCAAATTTCGTTTTTCCAATTTCAAAACCATCAACAAATTGAATTGTATTCTCTCCTTCAGTATCTACAATATTAATTTTAGCATCTGAAGATAATCCTTTAGACAATATATAAACATCATCTCCTTCTAAGCCTCTATAAACATCAGAACTACTTGGAACAATTAAATCATTACCTTGACTGTAATTAATAGCCATATTCTTAAGGGACTATCCACTTGCCATTTAATTTACCATTATTATTTTTATAACTAGCTCTTAAATGACCAGCATGATGTAGATATAAAATCTCTATAGAAGTAACATCACACAAAATTGCAGAAAAATTCTCGAACCCGTTAGTTCCATTTTTATCTTCATTTTGAAATTCAATGTCATTTAATGAAGTTATTTCATTACCAGGCGATTCAATAACTCTATAACACTCGCGACTCATAGGATACATAGCATTCCAAATATCGAGCAAAACCTTTTCTGAATTGATTATTTTTGCTTCTGCATTAATTCTAATTTGCAATTTATCTTCCCTATCATAACTAAGTAAATTTATGTTATTATTATTTAAAATATCAGAAATTTTTTTTGATCTTTTATCTGTATGAAATCTAATTGTTAGTTCTTCTTTTGAAAAATCACGTATAACCACATTGCGCGTATTAGGATTGTTACTTTTATCTACTGTTACAAGATTAAAAATATGTAAGTCATCATCTCTTCCATTAATAGCGCTGATAATTTTTGTTAAGGCATAATCTAATGCAAGATCAAGATCATCATTTTCACGAATATTCTCAAATATTTCTGACATTACCTTCTTCTTTGATTTCTAATAAATTTACGAATCTCTACAACATTTTCATAATTCTTATGACTCACTTTAATAAACCCTTGGCTTTCACCAAAAGTAATTTCCTTAAAACACTCATTATCCTTTTCTTGTAAATCAAAATTATGTTTTGTTAATTCTTCTTTAAAGTCATCAGGAAGATCTTTTCTGACAACATGCGGACCATTCATAATAAATCCAGACAACCAAATTACTCTTAATTTACTCATGTCCAATAAACCTTTTTTGATCATATTTCTGAAAACACCTCTAGTATAACCTTCCTCTACATCTCCCTGACCAGATACCCAAGTTGCACCCGCATCATATTGTCCATTTAATACAGCAATTACTGCTTGCTCATGCCCTCCAGCAAAACCTGTTCGGCTAAAAAATTCGGAAGGCTTAAGTCCTCTTTGATGCAATTCATAAGAAGGTACAAGATATCCTGATGTAGTATTAGGATCTGACCATGCGATAGAATTTCCTCGCATATCTTCGAGAGAATATATATCAGAATTACGCCTTACATACATTGCTGATTTATATCCCTCAGAACCATCTGACTCTTTTACAGTTAAAACTGGTTCAACTGCGTTTGGATCGTCAATATACATTGCAGCATATGCAGAAGGACCAACACTTGCATAATCAATAGTTTTACCTAATAACCCATGGATTATTCCAGCAACATCTGATGCAGGATAAAATTTAACTGGAATTTGTAATTGTTCTTCAAGGTAAACTCGCCAACATTCATAATTTTTTAACCTGTCAGCTTCGTTTTCACCTCCAGAAAGTCCAATTTTTAATTCTTTTAATTCATTCCTCCACTCATTTCCTGCATAAGTGGGGGTAATAAATTGAATCAGAAAGGTGATAATGATGATAACTAAAAATCGAAAAATCATAAAAACCCCATAAATATCAATAGTTTAAAAAAATACTGACTAAATTATCAAAATTAAAAAACTGTATAACTTGTGTAACATACATTTTATAGATAAGCTTTTCTAATAATAAGAAAAAATTTAAAGGGAGGTTAAAATGAAAAAATTAATATTTTTTATAGTCTTAATATCTATTCCTTTCTTGATGCTAAGTCAGGCAAAAGCACAAGATCAAGAAATTGAAGAAATTACAGTTACTGGAAAAGCTATTAAAGAAAGCCAACAAGCGGCAATTGAGGCTAAACGTATCGCACCAAATGTGGCAGATATTATATCAGCTGATGCAATAGGTAGATTTCCAGACCAAAATCTTGCTGATGCACTTGGACGATTACCCGGTATTTCGATCGAAAGAGATCAAGGGCAAGCGCGTTATGTAAGTTTTCGTGGAACACCTAAACGTTATACAACAACGGCCTTTAACGGAATTAGCATTCCAGGTGTTGAAAATGGAAGGATTCCTCGATTTGATGCATACCCTTCAGTTATCACATCTCAAATAGTTGCTAACAAAGCTATAACACCTGATATGCCAGGTGAAGCAATTTCTGGATATATTAATGTCAAAACATTTAAGCCATCAGAAATAGATGGTTGGTCCACTTCATTTGAATTAGGTAGGGGTGAACAGGACCTAGGTGGCGGTGAAATTGAAAAAGAAAATTTAAGAGTTTCTTATTCAAACGACAATTTTGGATTTGTGGTTTATGGCTCACATAACATGCGTGAACAAATCACGGATAATCGTGAACCGACTTATGGCGGTACAGAAGGAGCTTTAACACCCAACAGAATAGATTTCAGAAATTATGAACTTGAAAGAGAAGATGAAGCTTTCGGCGGAACAATTGAAACATATCTTGAAAATGGGGGCAGAGTCTATTTCACATCTTTAAATACGGAATTTTTAGATAAAGAAAACCGAAATGATTTTCGTGTATATGTTAAAAACGGAACTCCTAATACTGGTTCAGGTTTTACAGGTAGCGGAAGACGACTTCTTGAATACGGAACATACACCAATAAAACTGAAGTTAACTCTATAGGAATAGATACGCCTTTAGGTGAATGGGATGTGGAAGCATCTTATAGTAAAATCGACACAACTTTCGATACTTTCCTACCAATTCCTTATTTTATTGGTGGAGGTCAGTATACGAATCTCTCTTATGATATTTCAGATCCACAGGCACCAATCGTTAACTTTGATGGGACCTTTGCTGATGCAACCTATGGGACTAAATTACTAGTGGATGCAGTTGGCGGACTTTATACAGAAACTGATCAAATTAAAGCGGATTTTAGTCGTGAGAATACTAGAGGACAATTAAAATTTGGATTTAAATATGATGACAGGGAAGCAACAGGTGGTGGAGCAACACTTGCTACTATTGCAAAAGGATACCCAGAGGAATGTGATGCTATGGCTTATGTAAAAGGCCCTTGGCACACAAGCATGAATAATAGTGTTGGGGGTTTTTATACTGATAACCCTGGATTAAGAGAATGTATAGAGGCTACTGGTGCTACCCGATCTGATTTTCCTGATGATGAAAAGATTAATATTGAGGAAACCTTATTGTCTGCTTATGTCATGCAAACCTTTGATATGGAATGGGGCAGTATTATTGCTGGAGTTCGTATAGAAGATACCGAATATCAAACAGTGGGTTATAGATTAAAAACTGTCAGCGGCACCGACATCAACTATGAAAATATAGCAGCAGGTGAAAAAGAAGAATTATCAGTTAAAAGAACCTACACTAATTATCTGCCTAGTTTACATGTGAATTATGACATTGATGATGAACGTAAACTTCGTCTTTCCTACACAACAGGTATTAGTCGACCTTCTTATATTGAAGCAAGAGCGGCAGCATCAATTAGTGAAGTTTCATCAGCAATCACAGGTGGTAATCCTTTCCTTAAAGAAGAAGAGTCGTGGGGAATAGATGCAGCTTTCGAATGGTATTTCGATGAAGCAAGTATCTTTTCTGTGACAGCATTCCATCGTGAGATTGATAATGTAATTTCTGAATCCAATGAGAAGGTGCTCGGAAGTATTTATTCTGATACAGCCGAAGAAGGTGATTTATGGGATCTTTCAGCTTTTGGTAATGGTAAAGACGGTCAACTCCAAGGTCTTGAAATTCAGCTTGTTGCTAGATTAGATAATTATATTGAAGGATTTTTCTCTGGTTTCGGAATAGAAACAAATATAGCTTTTATAGATTCTGAATATACAACACCTGAAGGTTTAAAATTTGCCCTTCCTGGTCAATCAGATACGAATTTCAGTGCATCTTTATTCTATGAAGATTATGGTTTCTCTGCGCGAGTAACATATCGTTACAGAGATCGTTGGCTTGATGAAACAGAAACAGGGGCAGTATTTGGACTTGATTCTGGTGTTTATTGGGCTCACCAAATGCGTCTTGATGCTGCATTAAGATATGATCTTGAGCAACTAACAGGTCAAAAAGCTTCTATCTTCTTAGACCTGAATAACATTACTGATGAAGTCGATGTACGTTACTCTGGCTATGAGTGGAATCCAAACCAAGTTGAATCTTATGGAAGACGTTTTGTAGCAGGAATTCGTTACGCTTTCTAAGAGTAAT
Organism: uncultured Rhodobiaceae bacterium; assembly: GCA_964557485.1. GTDB lineage: Bacteria > Pseudomonadota > Alphaproteobacteria > MED-G09 > MED-G09 > AG-430-B22. The sequence continues at coordinate 8,564 of CAZLAN010000047.1, forward strand.
TAATACTTAATCAAAACCCCTATGAATTGATTTATAGGGGTTTTATTTTAATAGAGGACTAAATAAAATGAAAATTCTTAAATATATTTTTGCTATTTTAATAATAGCTTCACTTTCCTTTT
>CAZLAN010000048.1:0-8433 GCA_964557485.1 uncultured Rhodobiaceae bacterium
TGAATTACTTAATAATATATATGGCGAAGATTTTCGTTATGACGAAGGAAGTATAACTGGCAAAGGTCCGGGAGGTTTTATTGGAGCGACCACTTCAGGCTTAGTAACAGGAGGAATGACTGGAATGGCAGCTTTTTCACCCACTAGAACATTAATGCAAAAATTTCTTCCAAAACCTGGAGAAGGCCCTTCAGAGGAAACGATGGAGAAGGGGTATTTTGAGGTAGAATTATTAGGAATTCATCCAAATGAAAGAAGTAAAGATTTGAGAGTATGGGTGGAGGGAGATAAGGATCCAGGATATAGATCTACATCAAAAATGATTGCAGAAAGTGCTATGGCTTTAGCCCAAGACAATTTAAGTGTTGGAGGAGGTTTCTGGACGCCTGCATCAGCAATGGGAGATTCATTAATTAAAAGATTACCTGATGCTGGTGTTACATTTAAAGTCATTTAATAATTATAAAATTTAAGGAATTCAAAATGATAAAAGTTATTATGCCTATGAAAAGAAGACCTGGTATGTCTATTGATGAGTTTAGAGACTATTACGAAACAAAACATAAGGTTATTGGAGAGAAATATCTTTCTGGATATGCGATAAAATATATAAGGAGATTTACTGAACCTCTTCCTGATAGATCAGGAAATATTGCTGAACCAGATTTTGATGTACTTATGGAGATTTGGTATCCAGATTTGGAAACTTTTGAGGCATGCGGTAAAAATCTTCAAGAACCTGAAATAAAAAAAGAAATCAATGAGGATGAAGAAAAGCTATTCGATCTGTCTATGATGCGCTCATATATTGTTGAAGAACATGAATCTAATATAAATGATGTTTAAAGATTTGAAAAATTTTTAAGAATCATTTTTATTATAAAATATGAATAAAGCAGAAAGATTAAGTAGATCAGAAAGAGCAAGAAAAAGAAGATCTAATGTTAAAAGTATTACCAAAAAAAGAACTGAGAACTTTTATTCGCAACTTCATAGACAGAAAATAAAAAAACACAAGTTTAAAGCTAAATTGGCCTCTTAATCTCTTATTTAAATTAATTATTTTAAACAAACCCTTAGAGAAGTTATCCACAGTAACTTTAAAAAAAGTATCGCTTAAATAAGCAATTTCTTATTAGATAAGAATATTCTCAATATAAACTTAATTAAGGAGACTAAAAATGACGGAATATCAAATTTTAGCAAATTTTTGGATGCAAGCAATAAGTAGTGCAATGTTTCAATTAGGTGTTTTTGTTCTTTTATGGGCAGCGCTGAGGGGTTCGTTAAGAATATATGATCAAGGGGCAAATTTATTTACTAAGATTATAAGTTCTTTGTTTGGGCTTGGTATTGTTTATAGTGGCTTACAAGTATCTGCATTCTTTTCAATTAATTGGCAAAGTGCTTCATATTCTTTAGGGCAAATGGAAAATCTATCTTCACATGCTCAACGGTTTGCTGATTTCCTTCCTGTTTCAGAGCCCCCTGAATTTAGTTTAATTCCTTGGGATCCAATAACTGGAGTTTGGTGGATAGTAGTTGTTATTGCTTTACTAGGGCCAATCTGGACTAAGAAATAAAAATTATAAATTTAAATAAGAATTTTCATTTAAAAGGAGAAAAAAATGGATGAATTACAATTGTGGACTCTTTGGAGTTCAAACAGAATTGGTTCTGGATTAGTTAGCATAGGTATTATTTTAGCTATTTGGTTATCAATACGGATTGCTGCAGCTACTAGAGCTTCAGATGAGACAAATTTGTTAACAAAAATTATATCTAGTGCTTTTGGACTTACAGTTCTATCTTTTGCATGGGAGCAATATACTATTGCTGGAAATTTGTGGATTGCTGCCGCTAGAGGGCTTTCTAATTTAAAAGAGGCGGGTACAGAGATATCAAGCACAGCAGACGGTTTTATTGCATATGTTGGAATTACTGATCCTGTAACAATGCCATCACCCATTGGCATAGCATTTATTGCTATAAGTGGTTTAATTATTATAGGAAATATATGGCTTCCGAAACAATAATATTTAAATAGAAATTTAATTAAAGCGTCCGTAAGGGCGCTTTTTTAATAGGAGAAAAAAATGAAAAATTTAATTATATTTATTATCTGTGTATTGGTTTCTTTTCAAATTTCAGCTTTAGACTTGTCGAATTCTAATAAAGGCGAGTTTGACATTACTAATGTTTATTCCTCTGACAAAGGAATTACTATTTCTGGCGAAGGAAATGTAGGAAAATACGGAAAAGTACTAGCTACTTGGACACTTTATACAAATGGTTGGAATAATACACATGGACTTTTTGAAGGATTTGCAAGAAATTTTAATCCAGAGTCAGAAATGGTCCAAGCTCATTTAAGAGGTGTTTGGAGTGGTGGCGGAACCTCTTTTCGAATCCATAGTCTAGATGACCTAAGTAATGGTGAACAAAACTTTGTAATATGGGATGTAGATCTAAAAGAGAACAAAGTCTTTAACGAAGTAGTATTAATAGATTAATTTTTTATTTTGGAGGTTTCCCATTTATGTAATCGTGAAGTGTTTCATGAAAATATCTAACTCGGGATTCTTGTCCTGCTAGGTAAGGTTCCTGATATCCCTTGGATCTTACACCTCGTCGTAATCCATCAGTGAGTTGCCAGTCTTGATAAACAACATGATCCCAAAGATCTTCAACGCCTTTTCCTCCATCATAATCACGAAAATCTAATTCAACTTCCTGAAGTTTAACTGGATTTACTTTAGTGCGACTAAGAAATTCTTGATCATTAGCTAAATCTTGTTTGCCTATGCCTGCTGAGGTTGAGGTGAATCCTTTATCGGTACCTCTACCTGTTTTACCTATACCTTTTGCAGATCCACCAATTGGATATCCCATATCCCAAAGATCGAAAAAGCATTTCTCTGGATCTGTAGGATGAGGGAACCAATTTAAGAGGATGCAACCATCTGCTTGTACTCCCATTGCAATATTTGGAAAAATAAATTGAAAAGGACTTTCTGTTAATTCCTCATCCGATAAATTTTCATAGTGGTGATATCCTTTTTCTTTCCAAAGCTTCTTTTTTGCCTCTTTTAAATCTAACCAGCCTTTCTCAGATAAAGATTCATAATCAGGGTATTTAGTGGTATCAATCCCCCAATCTTCAAGAATCATTTCGAAAGGGTGATCTTCTCCTTCTTTAATTCTATCCCTTAAGGAAGGTCTGCCCATCTGAATTATTCTTGCATGACCTTTTGGAAACATTTCATATCGTGAAGTAAAATGATCTTGATCAATAACCGAAGGAACTTGTGGATGTACAAAACGAGTGTGATAAGATTCATTAAAATTATCGCAAAAGAATTTCCAATTTACATCAAGTTCGATTCTTACCCATTGAGCTCTAATCTGGTCTTTGAAATTATGATTTTTATAAATTTCTGGAAGAGGGTCTAAATAATCTAAAAGATCAGGAGCCTCATCATTCATGGTGTAGAAAATAAATCCATCCCAAGTATCAACCCTAACCTCAACTAATCTTCTTTTACCAATAGGGCTTCCTTGAGGATAATCATCTTCATCTGGACAACCTATTACTTCGCCATCTAATCCAAATTGCCAATCATGATAAGGGCATCGAAATGAATCTTGTGAGCTATCACATTCAACAATTCTTTGACCTCTATGTGCGCAACTATTATAAAATCCCCCTAAGGAACCATCTTTTTGTCTAACGATGATGACTGATTCTGTAGCAAGATCATGGACAATATAATCTCCTGGTTCTTTTATTTGGACTTCCCTGCCCGCAATAAGCCAGACTTTTGTCCACATATTCTCCCATTCTTTTTGCATAAAATCTTTTGAGAAGTAGCGATCATTAGTTATTGGATCCCCTCTCAAATTATTGGGCTCTTTACCATCAATTACAGATGGATGCCTAAAGATTTTGTCCATTTCTTTCCCCAAGAAATATATTTTTAATAATTTAAATAAAATTTGTTATTTAACAAGTATATTATTTTTACCTTAAATATTATTAAACTTTAGTTGTTAATGTATCTATCAATAAAATTATGAAATTGTTGGACACGATTTTCTTGTCCAGATAGATAAGCGCCTTTAAACCCTCTTGAATGAAATCCTAGTTGTTGTGCGCTTGATCTATCAAGGTCTTGATCCGCAACTTCACTTAGAGTTTCTTCGCCATATATAACTACTTTTTTTCAACTTCTTTCCTTCTTTTTATTAAATTTCTTATTATTGATTTTCAGGAAACTATTATAAAACTTTTATATAATATAAAAAGAGTGATAATAAATAAATGATTTTCAGAATATTTACTATAATTTTTCTATTAGTATTTGCTAAAGATCTTACTGCTATAAATATTAAATTAAATCCTACAATTGAAACAGACGCTGTTTATTCAAGTGGTGATGCCGCCGATGATCCTGCTTTTTGGTATAATTTAAACAATCCTAATTAAAGCGTTATTTTTGGAACTGTTAAAAAATCAGGAGTTCACTCTTTTTCTTTGGACGGTAAAAGGTTGCAATTTATTCCATCAGGAAGAGTAAATAATATTGATAGTAGGAGTGGCTATAGTTTTGGGGCGAAAAAGTTTTCTATTTTAGCCGGTTCAAATGGCAGCAATAACTCAATAATTATATACTTAATAAATGAAGAAGGTTTTATAGATAATTTAAATAATAATGAAATCATAACTGGACTTGAAAGTGTATATGGACTTTGCATGTATAAAAGCCTCAAATCCAAATCAACTTATATTTTTGTAAGCGATATTGAAACTTTATCAATTTATCAATATAGGGTTCTTAATTTTTTTCCTCTTAAGACTCAAATGGTTAGACAAATTAAGACTTCAACAACTTCAGAAGGTTGTGTTGCTGATGATCAATTAGGAATATTATATTTTGCCCAAGAAGACGAAGATTCTGGTGTCTATTTTATAGATGCAGAACCTAATGATAATAAAGTAGAGACATTGGATAGAACTATAAAATACAATGGTAATATTAATGGAGACACTGAAGGGCTTGCTTTATTAAATCACCCTAAAGGAAAATTACTTATTGCCTCTTCTCAAGGCTCCAGTAACTTTACTGTTTATAATGTAAGTCAGAATAAGGAATTTATAGGAAGCTTTTCCATTAATAAAAGTAAAAGAATTGATGGGGTATCACGAACAGATGGTATTGAAATATTTTATGGAAAAATAAACGAAAACTTTAGTGAAGGAATTTTCATTGCTCAAGATGACATGAATATGGATGATTTTGTATTAGACGGAGTTTTATTACAGGCTAAGAAAGTAAATCAGAATTTCAAATTAACTAATGTAGATAAGATTATCGAAAATTTTTTAGATTAAATATTAGTTAACTTTTTGGAGATTCCATTAACTCAATTAATACACCATCTGTGTTCTTAGGATGAATAAAGATAACAGGAGTACCATGGGCACCTATTCTTGGTTCATTTAGAACAGTTGCCCCTTTTTCCTCCATTTCCCTTTTAGCGATATTAATATCATCTACCTCAAAGCAGATATGATGTTGTCCACCTTTTGGATTCTTTTCAAGGAAATTAGTAATAGGAGAATCATCTCCTAAAGGTTCTATTAATTCGATTTGACTATTAGGAAGATTTACAAAGCAAAATCGTACACCCTGTGCAGGCATTTCTGCCGGCTCTGTTATGTCAATTATATCATAGAGATCTTTATAAGTTTTAGCTGCTTTCTCTATTGAAGGTACCGCAACTCCAACATGATTTAATGGTCCAACCATTTAATTCCTCCTATAAAATTATTTGTAAAAATTTTATTTTACATTAATCTCTTAAATCTAATTTATAAAAGTTTTTTGTAAAACTATTAATTTTAATAAAGGAAATTAATTATGCTTAAAGTACATTTTGCTCCAAATTCAAGAGCCGGCAGGATAATTTGGCTTTTAGAAGAGCTATCTCTTCCGTATGAGGTTAATAATATGGCTTTTCATCCAAAAGATCTTAAATCTGATGAGCACCGTAAAAGACACCCTTTGGGTAGAATTCCAGTTCTTGATGATGGAGAAATAAGAATTTATGAATCAGGCGCTATTATAGAATATGTCATAGAAAGGCATAAGAATGGTGGTTTAAAGCCCTCTGTTGACGATGAAAGATATCCTGAGTATCTACAATGGTTTCATTATTGCGAAGGGATGGTTATGCCTCCAATTAATACTATAGTTGTACAAACTATTCTTTTACCTCCTGATAGAAGGGATGAAACTGTTTTAGGTCAGGCCCAAAGATTGCTAACAAAATCTTTAGCACCAGTTAACGAAGCTTTAGAAGGAAAAGATTATCTCATAGGTGATTTTTCTGCAGCAGATTTAATGCTTGGTCATGCCTGTTTTATGAGCAATAGAATGGGCTGCGTGCCCGATGAAATGGTTCATCTTAAACAATATGTTGAAAAGATTAGTAATCGTGATGCTTTTATAACTGCCATAGAAATGCAATAAAATAATTCAAATTCCAGATGATTAGTTTTTGGACAGTTAAGGTCATAAGATTTGTTACAATCTTTTTTGTTCTTTCTTTCTTTATCTCATCTTACTTTTATCCAGGTGGAAATATCCATGACCCTTCCCAATTGGGGTATTCTTTTATAAATAATTTCTTAAGTGATTTAGGGGGGATAGAGTCTCATTCAGGAGAAGATAATTTTATTTCTTCAGTATTATTTAATTCATCGATGCTGTTATTTTTTCTTCCAGGAATTTCTTTCTTGTTTGTGCCTCTTTTATTTAAAGAGGATAAAATAACATTTGCTTTTGCTATTATGGGTTCTTCGTTCTTTTTTCTAGGATCATGTTTTTTTGCCGGAGTAGGATTAACTCCACATGATCTTTTTTTAGATCTTCATGTATTTTTTGCGCTAAATTCTTTTAGACTCTTGATACCTGCATCAATTTTATATTTGATTGTTTTTTTAAGAAGTCCTCTAAATAATAGATTCTCGATTGTAATAGTTCTATTTCTTATTTTAACAACATCGTATGTATTTTATCAATTATTTGGAGGAAATCCTTTAGAAAATAAAGATATAATGATAAATCAGGCAATTATTCAAAAAATTATAGCTTTTTTATCAATTATTTCTATGTTTTCACTTAGTTATGGTTTTTCTAAAAGAATTGATCAACTTAATCTATCTTAATTATTGCAATTAAATTGCATTAACAGACAAGATATATTTTTCTGTGTTATAAGCCCTTATTAGAAGAATAGGAATATTAAATGGAAAAACTTAATCAAGATAATGTTTGTAATATTTTGAATGAGATAATGGAGTATGAATTAGCTGGTGTTGTTAGATACACACATTCTTCTTTAATGGTTTCAGGCCCAAATCGAATACCAATAGTTGATTTTTTGCAGGCTCAGGCTAATGAATCTTTAACTCATGCCCAACAAGCAGGAGAATTATTAACAGGACTTGATGGGCATCCAAGTCAGAAAATTTCTAAAATTGAGGAAAGTAATCAACACTCTATTGAAGATATACTTAAAGAAAGCTTAGAACATGAGGAGCATGCATTAAGTTTATATAAAAAACTTCTTAAATATGTTGAAAATGCTTCAATTTATCTAGAGGAATATGCTCGAACTATGATTGGTCAAGAAGAGCAGCATTCTCTCGAGCTTAAGAAAATGCTTAAAGACTATTCTTAGTAAAAATTTGTTTATTTACTTTTTTTGACAGCTATTAATTTTCTACATATACTCTTCAAAAAAAAGGGGGAAGATAATTATGAGCGAACAAAAAGAAACTTTTAATCCTGAATTCAATCCGCTTGGTGCTGAAGGGTCTATAGATACTAATGCAATGCCATGGATTCCTATTAAGGATGTATCAGGTTTATATGTAAAACCTATTAGGGTTAGTCCTGAAAGCGGAATGTTTTCTATCATTTTTAAATTAGACCAAGGATGTTCATTTCCTAGTTCAATTTATTTAGGGGGTATGGATTTATTAGTTTTATCTGGACAACTTAGTTATGTTCAAGAAGAAAATGAAAGTGTTTTATCGCCTGGGACATGGGGCTTTATATCCGCTAATTCTAAAGTAAATTCAATTACAGCCAATGAAGAGGCTGAAGTTCTGGCTAATTTTTATAGTGCAGTTGTATTCTTAAAAGAAGACGGATCACTTAAAACGATTTTAACTGGTAATGATTTAATGCAGCTTGCTAAAGAAAAAAATATTTCTCTTGTTCCGAATTCATCTTCTGAATGCTGGGAAAGAGGACCTCAAACTTATGATGGCCCCGGTGAACCTTTAGCGATCGCATCTTCCAATGCTGCAACATTAGTAGATTCAGATGTTGGATCTGTATTATCTTCGGAATTATCGCATCC
>CAZLAN010000049.1:0-8232 GCA_964557485.1 uncultured Rhodobiaceae bacterium
CCCGACCCCCTGGTCCCAAACCAGGTGCGCTACCAGCCTGCGCTACGCCCCGATGACTTTCTAATATCATAAACAAAATTCAACGTCTTTTCTTTAATGATCTTTTTTGTTGTTTGTTAGTTCTTAATTTAAAAATAGCATTTACTAAAAGAACATCACGATTAGAAACATACAATCTTGCTTCACAAAATGCAAAACCATCCTTAACAGAGGTTAATCTAGCCACCCCTTCAAGCCATTCACCAGGTCTTACTGCAGAGATAAATTCAGAATTAAACTTAATTGTTACACCAGGAATTTGAGATTCTTTATAAACTGCATGACCGCATACTCCATCAGCAAAAGACATTAGCATTCCACCATGGGCTATTTGTGCGGCATTACAATGTCTTTCGATAATATAGGCTCCATGAACCCAGGGATCTTTAGAAGTATTAATATAAAAAGGACCATTATGACTTGTATACGGCCCTCTTCTATCGTTTAAGACAAAACCTTCAGGTATAGGTTTATTCATAAATATTAATGACCTGATGCAGATGGATTATAGATTATCGATTCTAATGGAGCTGCATAGAAATCCCAACCAAGCGTCATAACAATTGAACAAATTATTAATGTTACTAGCATCACTGGAAGACCATATCTGAACCATTTATAGGGAGTAATAGCTAGAGAAGGATCCCCGGTATCTTTTGCCAATCTTTCTGAAATTGTAACTATGAAAACATTTGCTGTTGATCCAATATGAGTACCGTTTCCACCCATACCTACACCAAGAGCAAGAGCCCATAGAAGAGGTGTTTGTAATGCAGGATCACCTATAGAGGCAATAATTGGAATCATAGCGGCGGTAAAAGGTATATTATCTATAGCGGCAGACATTACTGCAGCAACCCACATTAAAATTAAAGTGGCCATAAATAAATCACTCTGAACAAAAGGAATAATAAACTGACCTAAGTATTCAAGAAATTGACTTCCTTCTACGCCACCTACAATCATAAATAACGCGATAAAAAAGATAAGTAATTGCATTTCAACTTTTTCAAAAACTTCATCTAAATCTAAAGATTTGCCTAGAAAAACTAATAAAATTAAACCTAATCCAGACACCATCCAAGGTTGCCAACCAATATTACCGTGAACAATGAATAAAACGACCATTAAAGCTAAAACAAAAAGAGACTTATTCCATAATGATTTATCTTTATAATCAATTACATCTTCATATTTACCTTCTGCAGGTGTGCTAAATTCTTTTCTAAATATAAATCTTAAAGTGAATAATGTTCCTAACCATGCAAGTAAAACAATTCCCCCCATATGGATAAAAAATGTATTGAAATCTATTCCAAAAGCTGAACCAATCATCAAATTAGGTGGATCACCAACTAATGTTGCTACACCTCCTGTATCTGACAAGAGAGCAGCTGCCATAAGATAAGGAATTGGTGTGATTTTTAAAGATCGACAAATCAATATAATCAATGGGCCAAAAATAACTACGGTTGTTACATTATCGAGAAGTAAAGAAAGGCCAGTGACAGCAGTACCTAAAAGAGTCATTAAAAGAAATTTTCTTCCTTTTGAAATTCGGCCTATATTAGTTGCAAGAACCTCAAAACCTCCAGTCTTTATCATTATAGAAACTATCGCCATCATACATCCAAGAAGAAAAACAACATTCCAATCGACTGCCTTGAATGCAGATCCTGGATCATAAAATCCATAAAACATGCCTGTCACAAGCATAACGCCAGCACCTAACATAGCTACTTTTGCCCTGTGGAAACCATGTAATGTTTCTGTAAAAATACCAATAAATGTTATCGCTAATATGATACCAGATAATAACATTCCTTGACTTAACTCAATTTCCATAATGCCCTCTTTAAGTAATAAATTATTTATTTATATTATTTGAATTTCTTTGCCAAGAGAATTAAGTGCATAAATAAAAATTGTGTTATTCATTAATAAATATTAACAATAAATTAGATTCTAATTAAAGGTAAGACTTATGAAAATGAATGGAGAAAAACTCATTAATGCATCTAGGCAAGAAGTTTGGGATGCCCTTAACAATCCTGAAAAACTTAAACAAGCTATTCCGGGTGCAGAAAGTGTTGAAAAAAAAGACGATAATAACTTAATTGCTACTGTTAAAACAAAAATTGGCCCGATAAGTGCCAAATTTACAGGAAATATAGTTCTTTCAGAAATAAATCCCCCTATTAGTTACACTTTAACAGGCGAAGGCACTGGAGGGGCTGCAGGTTTCGCTAAAGGGATTGCTACAGTTACGCTTGATGAAAAAGAAAATAGTACACTTTTAAAATACTCTGTTGATGCAAATGTAGGAGGTAAATTGGCCCAAATAGGACAAAGACTTATTGATACTACCGCTAATAAACTGGCCGATGAATTTTTCGGGAAATTTAATGAAATATTAAGCCCTACCAATGCTGATTCGGAAATTAAAGATGATAATCAAGGTACTAATCAAAAAATGTGGATAACAATTTTAATAATTTTAGCTTCTCTATCTACTTTAATTTGGTATAGTCTTAGCTAAATTTAGCAAGATTTCGGGGGAAATATGCCTAAAATAAATATTAATGTAAATGGTAATAAACTATCAGGCGATGTAGAAGAAAGACAACTTCTTGTGCATTTTTTAAGAGATGACATGGATTTAACCGGAACCCATGTTGGTTGTGATACTAGTCAATGTGGCGCATGTATTGTTCATGTTGATGGACAAGCTGTTAAAAGTTGCACCATGTTAGCAGTTCAGGCTCATGAAAAAAATGTAGTAACTATAGAAGGGATTGCTGACGGAGATAAGCTTCACCCTGTTCAAGAGGCTTTTAGAGATAATCATGGACTTCAATGTGGTTTTTGTACTCCCGGAATGATTATGTCTGCAATTGATATTATTAGAAGAAAACCAAATCTTGACGAAAAAATTATCCGTGAAGAATTAGAGGGTAATTTATGTAGATGTACTGGATATCAAAATATAGTTAAATCAATTTTAGCTGCAGCTAATGAGTAAATAAAATGTATAAATTTTCATATAAAAAAGCAAATAGCGTTGAAGAAGCAGTAAAATTATTAAACGAAAATAATGAAAGTAAAATATTATCGGGCGGTCAAACACTGATTCCAACAATGAAGCAAAGACTAGCTTCACCTGAAATGCTTATAGATATAGGTGATATTAAGGATCTACAATTTATAAACGAAGAAAAAAATCGTGTCATAATTGGTTCGGGAACTAACCATTATACTGTAGCAACATCAGATATTATTAATAAAATGATTCCATCTTTGTCAAATTTAGCTGAAAGCATTGGAGACCCTCATGTTAGAAATATGGGTACTATCGGAGGTTCAATTTCTAATAATGATCCAACCGCTGATTACCCTGCTGCCTGTTTAAGTTTAGATGCTAAAATTAAAACAAATAATAGAGATATAGATGCAAGTGATTTCTTTATAGGTCTTTTTGAAACATCTTTGGAAGAAAATGAAATTGTCACTTCTATTTCATTTAATGTTCCTAATAAATCTTCATATATGAAATTTCCTAACCCTGCTTCAAGATATGCTATGGCAGGAGTTTATATCGCTTTATTCGAGAATAAGGTAAATGTTTCCGTCACAGGTGCAAGTGAAAATGGTGTTTTTAGATGGAAAGAAATGGAAGAAGCGCTTACTAACAGCTTTTCGGTTGAAGAAGCAAAAAAAATTAAACTTAATTCTGAAGGTATAATGTCAGATATTCATGCAGATTCTAAATATAGAGCAAATCTCGTTGATGTTATGGCAATAAGGGCTGTTGAAAGTATAAATGACTAGCATAGAATTACTCTCTACAGCTAATAGTTGGCTCGAAAAAGGACACAAAGTAGTGCTCGCAACTGTTCTTAAAACATGGGGCTCTGCACCAAGAAGAGCTGGTTCTCAATTAATAATAAGAGATGATGGTCATATGCTTGGATCTGTATCTGGAGGCTGTGTAGAAGGTGATGTTGTTGCAAATGCAGTTGATTTATTTGAAAAACCACAAATTAAGATAATTGATTACGGGATAACAAATGATACCGCATGGGAAGTTGGTTTAGCATGTGGTGGAGATATAAGAATAAGATTAGAAAACCTAAATAATAATGAACAGTAAATTATTAAAGAAAATTATTGAGTTAAGTAATAATAACATTCCATTTTGTACAATTTCTCAAATTGACAAAGATGATGTTGAGGTGATTATAGCTGATGAGAGCGATGATCCTATTAAAAATGAACATATAAATAATGCCCTTAAAGACGATCAGTTAAAAATTATAAATATTAATGATACTGAATTTATAATTAACCCTTTCAACCCTCCGCTAAAACTTATTATTGTTGGAGCTGTTCACATTTCGCAGTATTTAAGTCAGATAGCTAAGTTACTAGATTTTGATATAACAATTGTAGATCCAAGAGAGGCTTTTGCTTCAAAAGAAAGATTCCCTAATGACAAAGTTATAAATTCTTGGCCTGAAGAATGCTTTCAATCTTTAGAGATTAATTCTAGAACTGCTATTGTTACACTTACTCATGAACCAAATTTAGATGATCATGCTTTACAGTATGCCTTAAAATCAAAATGTTTTTATATTGGCGCATTAGGAAGTAAAAAAACACATTCAAAAAGAATTAAAAGATTAAAAGAAAATGGATTCAATGAAAATCAAATCAAAAGACTAAATGGACCTATTGGACTGCCAATAAATGCATCTACACCTAATGAAATAGCGATTTCAATTATGTCAGAAATAATTGCAACTTTAAGGCATAAAAACTTTTCCAACTCAGAATTACGAGATGATTGGAAGTTTAGGTAATTATGCAAATTGAAGCATTTATACTTGCAGCTGGTACATCCAGCAGAATGGGAAAAACAAATAAACTCTTCAAAAAAATTAATAGGATTCCTTTAATTGAAAAAACTATTATAAATTATTTAGATAGTGATATTAATATGATTTCTATTATTACTGGTCACGAAAAAGATAAAGTAAAAAAAATTTCTGATAAATATTCTATAAAAGTTATTCACAATAAAAACTATAAAACAGGGATTTTATCATCAATAAATCTTGCTGTTAAAATGATTAATGATGAAACAAATGGTGTAATAATGGGTTTAGGGGATATGCCCTTAGTTTCTAAAAAAGATTTAAATCCTCTAATAGAATGTTATAAAAAAGAAAAATGCAGGAGAATATGTATTCCAACATGTTATGGAAGAGAAGGAAATCCAATAATATTTCCTCCCAATATCATTAAAAAAATATCTTTAAACAGTAAGAGGAATGAGAACGAGAAAGATAAAGGATTAAAGGGCTTTTTAAAAAACTATAATTATAAAACTATAAAATCCTCTAAGGCAGTTCTTAAGGATTTTGATAAAATCAAAGATTTTTTATAATTATTAGTTATTTAGGAGCATAACTTTACCCAAATAATCACCTATTTCTGCATTAATAACTAAATCAGCATAGTGATCAAGTTCGGTTTTTTCTCTATTAAGGATTAATAATTTTGAGTCATTTTTTTTTGCTAATATTGGAAAGCCTGCTGCAGGGTATACTTGTAAAGAAGAGCCAATTGCAATAAATAAATCACAATTCAGTGTTACATTTTGAGCTTCAATCATTTCTTTCTCAGGCATTGATTGTCCAAATGAAATAGTTGCAGTTTTGACTATTCCTCCACATTTATTACAAGATGGCGCAAGATTTGTAGATAAGAATTCTTTTTTTATATCTTCAATCTCAAATCTTTCAGAGCATGTTAAGCATTTTGCGTAAGTTGTATTTCCATGAAGTTCAATAACTTTATCAACTGGTACACCTGAATCTTGATGTAAGTTATCGATATTTTGAGTGATAACAAAATTATCTTTTCCTTGTGAAACTATCATTTCTATAGCTTTGTGACCTTTGTTAGGTATTGCATTACTAATCTTTGAATCAATACTAAATTTTCTTCTCCAAGATTCTATCCTAGCTTCCTCAGATGAAATGAATTCTGAGAAGTCAATTGGTTTAAATTTTGTCCATAAACCACCAGGACTCCTAAAATCAGGAATTCCAGATTCTGTAGAAATTCCTGCTCCAGTAAAAATTACTATATTTGAACTTTCATTGATTAAACTTCTAAAATTATCTATATCATTCATATTTGTCATTTTGAGAATAATAAAGAAAGTTGAAAAAAAACCAAATGATGATTAATAGAGTTATCCACCATTCAAATATATTTTCTATATAACCATCATTTTTTAGGAAAATATAAAATGGTATGGAAGTAACAAACATAGCAATTTGGCAGTAACATAAAAACAATAAACTTCTTTTCTGGAAAAAGAATTTCTTACTCATTGAATTTTCTAAAAAACTGTATGCCCATTGTGAAAAAAGAGTAAAAATATAAAATATGAAAATGCCATATCGTCTCATCAGTTCATAAAAATCACCTTTAAAACCTAGTGCTAGTGTATAAATAATCAAGAATATAGATCCAATTTGACCAAGGTAAATAAATAATTTCTTATAATTTTCTTTAAACAGCCTTGGCCAAAGAAAATAAAGTGATACTGCAGATATTATCATTAAAGGTTTAAATACTATTATGGATATAGGTTGTCTAGAAGACCTGCTAACAGAAAAACAGCCGTTCAAGTAAGGATTGCATGTTTCTAGAAATCCATTAAAAATAGAAATGAATAGTGGGATATGAATAGCCAGAAATGGTAGAATAAAAACAATTAATAAATGATATCTTATGCTAATCATAAATAAATATTAAATTATCATTTGATAAATTAAATAACTTAACATTAACCAAGTAACAGTCCATGAAATTAACTTGAGAAAAAACATTTCATTGTTATAAGCCATATAAATGATAAAGTCATAGTCAAAACAATATTTTAGGAGAACTAAATGCCTTTAGTTGGAGTTAGAGCAAAAGCAAAAGATACTGAACATTGGAAAGAGCAATTTAAAACACATGGAGAATTATTCAAAAAACAAGGTGTCTCTGTTGCTTATATGGGAACTGCAGACAATAATTCTGTTTTAGGAATTTTTGAAACAGATGATTTAGATGCATTTACTGAATTATTTAAAGCAAAAGATACTGAAGAAGCAATGTCTAATGATGGAATAGAGTCTGATAGTGTTGAAATGTTCGTAATAAGTGATCAATTAGTAATAATGTAGTTACTTAAAAGGAATTTATTATGAAAAATCTATTTATATAACTCCAGAAATTTTCCATACTTTATTTTTTCTGGTAAAAAGGTATGTAGCCCTTCCTGTAAATAACTCTTTATTATTGTCTTTGTACTGAGAATACTCCATAACAATAATATAAGAATCGTCCCTTAACTTATAAGTAATACTATTCTTTAATTCGGTTGAGGTTGTAATATTGGCTTCTAGATCAGACTTAGGTGACCTTGCTATCAATTTAATATAAATATCTTTTAAGTCATCTTTATTATTAGCTATCTCTATTCCATCCAAGAAACCTTTAAATACTGCTGGGAAATGGAATAAATCTGATAAATCATCCATTTTGTTATTTGACAGAAATTCATAATAACTTTTATGAAGTTTATTTATAATCTCAATATCAGAATTATTATCATTCATTTTAAATGATTAATCCTTAAAAAAGAATAGTTCAACTATAAGAATTGAATTATGTTTAGTAATTATTCTTCGCTAGAAGAATCTACTTTTGATAAATTAGCAGCAGCTTCTTTACCTCTATTTTCAACGATTTCGTAATTTATATGATCATTGTCATTCAAAGTTTCTAAAGCTGACTCTTGAACTGCGGAAATATGAACGAATACATCATTTCCACCTTCATCTGGTTCAATAAAACCAAATCCTTTGTTAGCATTAAACCATTTAACTTTACCTGAAGGCATTATTTATTCTCCTAAATATATACTAAAGAAGCTTATAAAAGGTTTATTCAATTAAGCAAATAAAAATATTAAAAATTTTAGCAGTCTTAATTAATCATTATTGATCGATTAACTAAATTTGACTCTAGTTATCTTATAATTATGAGTTTTTCCATTTAGGATCTCTTTTATCAACAAATGCTTTAATTCCTTCCCTTGCGTCATCAGCTTTTAGATTCTTTATCATTCTT
>CAZLAN010000050.1:0-8217 GCA_964557485.1 uncultured Rhodobiaceae bacterium
ATTTTTATTCATACTGATTCTTTAATTAATATTATGACATTAAGTTTAATGTGGTAAAAGAGGGAATATAATTAAAAAAGAATTTATAATTAAAATGCCAATAGAAAATCTTCCAGAAAATGCAATTAGTATAAAGGATCTTAAAAAAGAATATAAAAATCCAGACGGAAAAGGGACATTTTTAGCGCTAGATACAATTTCACTTACTATTCCGAGGGGGTCGATTTTTGGTTTACTTGGGCCAAATGGAGCGGGTAAGTCAACCTTTATTAATATTTTAGCAGGATTAGCAATTAAAACTTCTGGAGAAGCAATAATTTGGGGTAATGATATTGATAAACATCCAAAAACCTCAAGGTCTTCTTTAGGTGTAGTTCCTCAAGAATTAACAATAGATCCTTTTTTTAGTCCCAAAGAATCTCTTGAACAACAAGCAGGATTATATGGGGTAAGGTCAAAAGAGAGAAATGTAGATTATATTTTAAAGATGTTAGATCTTGATGATAAAGCTGAGGCTTATTCAAGAACTTTGTCTGGAGGTATGAGAAGAAGATTGCTTGTTGCTAAAGCAATGGTTCATAGGCCTCCTATTCTTATCCTGGACGAACCTACTGCGGGAGTTGATATCGAATTACGACAACAACTTTGGCATTATGTAAGAAAACTTAATGAAAATGGTACGACTATAATTTTAACAACTCATTATTTAGAAGAGGCTGAGGAGTTATGTGATACGATAGCTATCCTTGATCAAGGTAAAATAGTAAGGTGTGCCCCTACCCAAGAGCTCTTGGAAGATGTTGATTTAAAGACTATCGCATTAAAGGTTTCAGGAAATTTAGATATAAATAATGAGGCCTTAAAGAAGATGGATGCGAGTATAGAAAATAATATTATAGAAATTCATTTTAACCCTAAGGTTAAGAATTCTAGAGAAATTCTTGCCGCAGTAGAAAATTCCGGTGTGACTATCTCAGATTTTGAAGTTAAAGGCTCTTCGCTTGAGACTGTTTTTCTTTCTATAACTTCCAAAAAATAAAAAGCGCAACATTTAATGCCACGCTTTTTAGTTATTATATAATTTTTTTAGAATTTGGCTCCAAAAGTTATACCAACCATTCTAGGGTCTATCATGAAGTCATTTCTAAATCCACCAGATGCTTCAGCTGTGAAGTAATGACCTGTAATATTGTCATCATCCATAAGATTTTGACCCCAAATCCTTACATACCAAGGTGCAGTAGTTGATTGGAAAATAATTTGAGCATTTACAACATCCCATGCATCAACAATATCTCTAGGCACATTGTAAAGACGAGAGTAGAAATCATCCTGCCAGTAATAGTCAATACGTGAAGTAATTGCCACTTTTTCAAGTTGTGCAGTATATTCTGCTCCTATATGCACAGTTACAGCAGGTGCTTGTACTAACTCGTTACCGCTAATGTCATATTCAGGCTCATAGAAACCACCTAAACCTGCAGCCGTTAATTTAGCGTTCATGACTGCACAATTACCTAATGTTGGAAGAGCTCCCATACCGCCTATTTGTACTAATGGATTAACAGTACCAGTTGGATCAGCAGAGTTAATATTATCAACAGACAATGTTTTTGGCGCTGCAATCATATCCAATGCACCAGCAGCAGGATTTAAATTTAATACTCCTGTTGCTACACCATAAAGAACAGAGTCTCTTTTAAATCCACATGTTGCTCCATTTGTATAATCTTTAACCAACCACCCTGAAGTATCTCCTTGATTTCTTCTAACCTTATCTAGTGGGTTAAGAGAAAATGTGTTATTGGCAACTTCCGTTTCAAGTAAGGATACTTGAGCATCTAAACGTAGTCCTGGAACACTTGCAGGACTCCAGAAAAGTTCGGCCTCCAAGCCTGTCATTTCGGCATCAATATTCTCATTCACTGAAGTTCTAGCAATAATTTTTGAAACTTGTAAACCTTGATAGTCATAAAAGAAAGCAGTTAAATTTGCTATTAAAGTATTATCAAGAAGAACATTTTTCATTCCAATTTCATAAGCATCAAGAAATTCTGGTTCAGTTGTTTGAGCAATACCTGCAAATAATGTTGGATCTACTGGAGGATTAAACGCACCTGGTCGATATCCTCTTGACCATGTTGCATACACTAATGTTGAATCTGTACCTGCAAGATCAGGTGACCAGTCAATACCAATTTTTCCAGTTACTTCTTCTTCTGTAAAGGTATTACTTATACCTTGAAGACGTCTTTGTTCAGCCAAACCAGGAATTGGTTCATAAATACCTGAAGAAGCAAGACCAATTATAACAGGCACCAAATTAGGATCACCAGTTTGAACAGCAAGAGTTACTGGATCACCTACTCCTGTACCACCGCCAAGAATTGCAGAATTAAAAAGAAGTTGTCTATCATTGACAGTTTTCTCTGATTCATTCCAACGAGCGCCTACAGTTAATTTAAGATCATCTCTAGCTTGATA
This sequence comes from uncultured Rhodobiaceae bacterium, assembly GCA_964557485.1. Classification (GTDB taxonomy): domain Bacteria; phylum Pseudomonadota; class Alphaproteobacteria; order MED-G09; family MED-G09; genus AG-430-B22. The sequence continues at coordinate 2,485 of CAZLAN010000050.1, forward strand.
ATAAACTTCAGCAAATAAACCTTTTCTTTCTAACTCATAAGGATTTGTTTCATTCCTATAATGAGAAGGATAAAGTTTTAATCCTGCTAAAATAGGAGCAATTGAAGCAGCATCCGCTGAAGAGAAATATACGTCATAAACTCCTCCGCTTTCATATTCTGCAACATTAACACCAGCTACAAAGTTAATTGGTCCGTCAAAAGATGACTGAATAGATATATCGGCATATTTACTTTCACCTGATCCAAATGAAGTATCATAAGCAAAAGCATAATCGTAATAACCTTGAACAGCTCCACAAAAAATACCGCAAGCTGTTTCAGTATATTGGGAAACAGGAACTATACCTTGTGGGAAAGCCGCATTACCTGGTGCAACGAGAGGATTTGCATTATCAGGGTTATATTTTGCAAATTTTGCAGTACCATCATTGTTATTATAATCTTGTTGAGAAAAAACTGAAGTTTCATGATAAAGAACATTTGCTTTAATAGTAATGTTTTCTATAGCATTAGTTTCAATATTTAATAAATACCCATCTTCAGAAGCCTTATAAACAGGATCCATATTTTGATAAGTGGATCGTGCTTCTTGGTTTCTTGGAATTTTATTCATGTAATCTAAAGGTGACCAAGTCATTAAACCTGCAATAGCAGCTACATCACCACCAAAAGTTGATGTCCCAGCTGGTCCTCCACGACCAAATTCGCTTGGATGACAGCCATAAGAGGGAACTTCTGTAGATTTACACATTTGTCTACCAATACGAGAACGATTATCATCTTCCTCAAAATTCCAATATGTAAATTTGGCAGTTGTATTTTCACTTAATTCTCCTTGAAGAGTAAATCGCCATGAAGTGATATCACGGCCATCAAGATCTTGGCCTTCTTTACCTGGGAAAAGGTTTTCTGAAAAACCATTTCTTTCAAGCATTAGACCAGCAACCCTGAGAGCTAGACCATCAGCAATAGGCATATTAACCATAGCTTTAATTTTTCTATGATCATAATCAGCTATTTCTAACTCAACGGAACTTTCAAATTCATCAGTAGGACTGGCAAATAACATATTAACACTACCACCAGTAGAGTTAGCTCCATATAGAGTTCCCTGTGGACCTCTTAAAATTTCAACACGTTCTAAATCATAATATTCGGTTTCGAATATTCTTGTTGCAACTGGAACTTCGTTAATATGGAAAGCCACACCACTATCACCGGAAGCAGCAACAGTATAAGAGTTAACTCCACGAATAACAAAGTTTGATCCTGTAAAGTTACCTTTTGTAAAGGTAATATTTGGAGCATTAAACTGAATATCACTGAAAGTTTCTATTTGTTGCAATTCCAAGCTTCCTGCATCAAAAGCTGTAACAGCTATAGGAACATCTTGAATATTTTGCTCAGTTTTCTGAGCTGTCACGATGATTTCTTCAATTCCTACTCTTTCAAGGGCTTGAGAATTAGCAATCCCAATAAAGAAAATAGGTACTAAAATAGCCGATAGAGCTATTGAAATGGTTTTTTTTAACATTTATGGCCTCCCCACATTTACGTTTTATCGTAATTATTATTATTTTATGTATTCTAGAATACAGCTTAATAGAATTTATTCAATAAATACATAAAATAAGAATATAGGTCAGAATCTTTAATTCAATAAGAATTTAAAGAATTTTTATGTCAAATGCCCATTTATGATAATAATATGTTGTAATTTTACAACAATATTCTAATTGTTACACAATAAAAGGATTTAAGAAGATATAAAAATTAGAATTTTATTAATCTTCCCGCCATCACAACCTTACCGCAAAAGTTTATTATTATTATTTATGTGACTTGGTTATGATATTTCTAAGAATTTTTCTTAAGCAAAAAGCTAATCATAAAGCCGTGCTAAATTTATTCTTTAGAAAGAAATTGTCTAGGTTTAGTTAGGTATAAAATGTCACATTTACTATTAAAAAAATCTTAATTATCTAAATTAGAAAATTATAATTATTTACTATAAAAGGATTTAAAATGTTTAAGGCAGGTATTCTATTTCTGCTATTTTTTAGTACATCTATCTTTGCAGAGAATACTACTATTGAAATGTTAAATGTTAGAGCATCAGATAAACAAAGTATGGTTTATTCAACCGATGTTGCAGAGGTTCAAGTTGGAGATACTATTAATTGGATTCCAAAAGATAAGGGTCATAATGTTGAATTTGTTTTAGGACCTGATTCTGTAGAATTACCAAAAAAAAGTAGAATAAATAAAGAATTTTTTTATACATTTGAAACGCCTGGAATTTATTTTTATCAATGTACACCACATAAAAGTATGGGGATGATTGCTATTGTAGTTGTTGGTGGTGATTTATCAAATCTTGTTCAAGTAAAGAAAGTGAGAGTTTTTGGTAAAAGCAAAAGAAGATTAGAAGAAATATTATCTTTAATTTAAGTTTATTTCTTTAAGTCTAATTTTTAAAAAATCGTCTGCAGTTATTGGCTCCTTATATTTATTTGGGTTTTTATCATCAATACAATGTGAAAGAGTTTCTATTAAATGATCAGGATTAAGGTGTAAAAAGAAAGGCATTGAAAATCTTGATTTACTCATTTTAGACTTTATTGGATTATTTACTCTATGAGTTGTAGATTTTAGTTTATCATTTGTTAGCCTTTCAAGCATATCGCCAACATTACAAATTATTTTTTCAGAATTCACTTTTATAGGTATCCATTTATTATTTTTATTAAGAGCTTCTAAACCTTCTTGTTCAGCGCCTAATAGTAAAGTAATTAAATTAATATCTTCATGTGCTTCTGCCCTAAGCCCTTTATCATTTTTGTTTAGTTTGGGATAATGAATTAAACGTAAGATAGAATTTCCATTATTTATTTTATCATCAAACCAATTATTATTTAACTCTAAAGAAATAGCTATTGCAGAAAGAAGCTGTTGCCCTAGCTTTTCGAGTTCATTATAAAGTTCAATTAAGGAATCATTAATCCCTTCAATTTCTTCAATGAAAAGGTTTTTTGGCATTATTTTATCAAATTTTTTAGACCAATTAGATCTACCATGATGCCAAAATTCTTTTTGATCAGGTAAAACAGAATTTTTCGCAGTCTCTATTCCATAAGGAGTATAACCTCTTTGTCCTGCTCCTTCTTTAATAAAATATTTTGTTTTAACTTCATTAGGTTGTTCAAAAAACATCTTTGATAATTCTAAAACTTTTTTTATTAATTCTGTATTAAGGTCATGCTCAACAATAGAGAAAAAACCAACTTGCTCGCAAGCTCTAAGAATTTCTTTCGCAATGGAATCCTTTCTTTTTGTAAAATCTTTAATTGATATTTCTGGGATAGATTCCATTTTATCTAGTGATTTTAAAGATCAAAATCATAGGCTTTTTGCTTTCATAACAAAGCCACCTAAAGGGGTTTCAATAATTACTTTAATAGGCAACCATAAATTTTCTTCTTCCAAAAATTTATACCAATATTTAACTGATCCTGGTTTAGAAACTTGGTCAAGAAATTCACTTTCTTTATAACCTACTATTGGATCAAAGTAGCCTATACATTTAACAGAATTATATTTCTCATTTCCTATTTTTATACTTACCTCTTTCCCAGGTTTTACAAACCTTGTTTTGAAGGCCCTAATCCCATCAAAACCGTGAGAAATAAACTTACAAGGATCATTATATGATCCATGAATTAATAATGCGCTATAAGGATCATTACTGTTCTTCCCGTATGTTTTCATAAATTCTTTTGATGGTTTTTCATTTTCTTCGTAATCTGGATCAGCCTTTAATTCTACTGGAATTCTATTAATATAATTTATTTCTCCTTTTCTAAAGCCACCTCGATCCGTTTCATATGAGAAGTTATAATTTTCTGGGATTAATGAATTATTAATGATTTTTCCTGAGCTCTTAGATAATGAAGTAAATTTAATAAAAACATCGACGATACCGGCAGCCTCAACTTTTGACTTTAACAGCCAAACTTCTTCTTCAGATTTTATTATAAAATTAACATCTGCAATTTGGATTCCTCCAATATTTACATAGTAATCAATACTTCTTTCAGCGAAAAGATTTGAGGTAAAAATAGATAAGCAAATAGATGAAATTACATAAAGAAAAATTTTCATAATAATTAATCTCTTTTTTTATTTACCAGTAAATTTTGGAGCTCTTTTTTCAATAAAGTGATTTACACCTTCTTTGAAATCTTCTGATGAGAAACTTTCTTGCATTTCTTGATCGCCAACTGATGCTGCCTCATTAAGATCTTGGAAAAGTGCTTTATATATTTGAGCTTTCATTACAGCGACTGATCGCGGTGATGAAGTATCGGCTAACATTTTTACATATTCAAGAGTTGAATCCATAAATGTTTCTTTTTTAAAACATTTATTAACTAAGCCAATTTTTTCAGCTTCTTCTGCAAGGAAGACTCTTCCTGTAAATAAGATATCCATTGAGTGAGCGTGACCAATTAATCTGGGTAATATCCAACTAATACCATGTTCAGCTATTAATCCTCTTTTAGCAAATGCAGTGGTAAATTTAGATCCTTCTGCTGCAAATCGTAAATCACAGAATAAAGTCATGACAAGCCCAATACCAGCGCAAGGACCATTTATTGCTGCAATTATTGGCTTTCTGCACATAGCCATAAAACCGAAACGTGTTTTATAATGTTCTTCAATTTTTGGCCCAAGTTTTTCCAAAGGTAGTTCTTCAGATTCCTGAGGTTTGGGAGTTATTGTCTTGCCTTTTGAGGTATTCTTAAGATTATCCATATCTGCGCCAGCACAAAATCCCCTTCCTGCGCCAGTTATAATAATTGCATTAATCTTATCGTTTAAATTTATCCTATTAATGCCTTCTTTTAAGCCATAATAAATATTTTCATTGTAAGCATTTAATTTATCAGGTCTGTTTAAAGTTAATATGGCAATATTATCTATTTCAGAATATAAAACCTCATCATTATTTGAATTTATTGGTTCGCTCTTCATTATATAGCTCCATTGATTTAAATTATTTTTAGTTTTTTTTAAACTACTTTAATAAAGGATATATGACTATGAATTATAAAGCAATTATATGGGATTTTGGTGGAGTAATTACCTCAAGTCCTTTTGAAGCGTTTAATGATTTTGAAAAAAAGAATGATCTTCCACTTGATCTTATACGCAATATTAATTCTGAAAATCCTGATCAAAATGCATGGGCAAAATTTGAAAGTAATATAGTTAGCATAGAAGAATTTGATGAACTTTTTTATCAAGAAGCCAAGGCCAAAGGATATGATGTGAAAGGAAAAGAAATTATTAAACTTCTATCAGGTTCAATTAGAAATAATATGGTTGAATTCCTAAAAGAGTTAAAAGGGACATATAAACTTGGTTGTATTACTAACAATGTTAAGCTGTTAGAAAAAGATATTAGAGAAGATTCTAATGCCGTTGCATCAAAGGAAGCTATGCTTTTGTTTGATCATATAATTGAATCTTCAAAAGTTGGAATCAGAAAACCAAACCCTGAGATTTATAAAATGTCATGTAATGCCTTAAAAGTTAATCCAAGCGATTGTATTTATCTAGATGACTTAGGAATTAACTTAAAGCCAGCAAGAGAATTAGGAATGACCACGATTAAAGTAATTGATCCTGAAGAGGCTATTAATGAAGTTAGAAATCTTTTAGAATAAGT
>CAZLAN010000051.1:0-8152 GCA_964557485.1 uncultured Rhodobiaceae bacterium
TTAGTTTCTTCGATAAGATTAACTTTTTCTTCAGGTATAATCATATCATCTTTACCAAAAGATATGCCAGCTTTACAGGCATGCTTAAAGCCCAACTTCATTATATGATCACAAAAGATTACAGTTTCTTTTTGTCCACAATGACGGTAAACATCATCAATCATTCTTGAGATTTCTTTTTTTGTTAATAATTTATTCACAACATCAAAATTAATATTCTCATTTTCAGGCAATTCTTTGGATATCAAAACTCTTCCAGGAGTTGTTTCGAATTTTCTGTCTTCTACTCCTTCTATATCTGAATTTAATCTATAATTAATCTTAGTATGAAGAGTGATATTATTACTTTCTAAAGCAAACTCAATCTCGTTTATGTTATCAAAATATCTACCTTCACCAGGTTCATTTGGTTTAAGTTGGGATAAATAATATAGACCTAAGATAATATCTTGACTTGGAACTATAATCGGATCTCCATTTGCTGGATGAAGAATATTATTTGTAGACATCATCAAGACTCTTGCTTCAAGTTGGGCCTCAAGAGATAAAGGAACATGAACTGCCATTTGGTCACCATCAAAGTCAGCATTGAATGCTGCACATACTAGCGGGTGTAATTGAATTGCTTTACCTTCTATTAAAACTGGTTCAAAAGCTTGAATACCTAGTCTATGAAGAGTTGGCGCCCTATTAAGAAGAACAGGATGTTCTCTTATAACTTCTTCTAAAATATCCCAAACTTCTGTAGTCTGCTTTTCAACCATTCTTTTAGCCTGCTTAACAGTAGAAGATAAACCAAGAGATTCTAATCTAGAATAAATGAAAGGCTTAGAAAGCTCTAACGCAAGTTTCTTAGGTAAGCCACACTGATGTAGTTTTAACTCAGGACCAACTACAATGACTGACCTTCCAGAATAATCAACCCTTTTACCTAAAAGATTCTGTCTAAATCTTCCTTGTTTACCTTTTAACATATCAGACAAAGACTTAAGGGGTCTTTTGTTGGATCCCGTTATAACTCTGCCCCTTCTGCCATTATCAAATAGAGCGTCTACAGATTCTTGAAGCATCCTTTTCTCATTCCTAATGATTATATCTGGCGCCCTTAAATCCATAAGTCTTCTTAATCTATTATTTCTATTAATAACTCTCCTATAAAGATCATTAAGATCTGATGTTGCAAATCTTCCCCCATCTAAAGGAACTAATGGTCTTAGCTCAGGAGGAATTACAGGAATAATTTTTAATATCATCCATTCAGGTTTATTGCCTGACTCCCTAAATGCTTCAACAACTTTAAGTCTTTTTGCTAATTTCTTAGGCTTTAATTCACTAGTGGTTTCTTTTATTTCTTTTCTAATAGATTCACTTAACTCATCAAGATCTAATTCTTCTAACAGCAATCTTATTGCTTCAGCTCCTATTCCTACTTTAAAACTGTCCGCCCCATATTCGTTTTGAGCATCTATATATTCATCTTCAGAGAGTAGTTGTAATTTTTCAAAAGGTGTTAAACCTGGATCCATCACTATAAAGCTTTCAAAATATAAGACCTTTTCAAGATTCTTCAGCATCATATCAAGGATCAAACCTATACGACTAGGTAAAGATTTTAAAAACCAAATATGAGCCACGGGAGATGCAAGCTCTATATGACCCATTCTTTCTCTTCTAACTTTAGATAATGTAACCTCGACTCCGCATTTTTCACATACTATTCCTTTAAATTTCATCCTTTTATATTTACCGCAAAGACATTCATAATCTTTAACAGGACCAAAGATTCTTGCGCAAAAAAGGCCATCTCTTTCAGGTTTAAAAGTTCTATAATTAATGGTTTCTGGTTTTTTAATTTCACCATATGACCAGGAAAGAATTTTTTCAGGACTAGCTATACCTATTCTTATGTGATCAAAATGTTGTGTTGCTTTATTTTGATTAAAAATATCTAAAACTTCTTTATTCATAACTTCCTGCCTAACTTAACTAATTAAATTAATTTACTTCGTCTTCTTGTAGCTCAACATTTAAACCTAATGATCTCATTTCCTTGACTAAAACATTAAAACTTTCTGGTACACCAGCTTCAAAATTTTCTTCACCTCTAATTATAGATTCATATACTTTAGTTCTTCCAGCAACATCATCAGATTTGACAGTTAACATTTCTTGCAATGTATGAGCTGCACCATATGCTTCAAGAGCCCAAACTTCCATTTCTCCAAAGCGCTGGCCACCGAATTGAGCCTTTCCGCCTAAAGGTTGCTGAGTAACCAGACTATATGGACCAACAGATCTTCCATGGATTTTATCATCAACAAGATGATGTAGTTTAAGCATATAGATATAGCCAACTGTAACAGGTCTATCAAATTTTAAACCAGATGTTCCATCATAAAGTTCAACCTGGCCCGTATTATTTAAACCTGCTTTTTCTAGTAAATCTACAATATCTGACTCTCTTGCTCCATCAAATACTGGTGTAGCAACTGGTACACCCTTTGTTAAAGTTTGAGCAAGCTCGATATATTCACCATCTTTATAATTTTTTAAAGATTCATCTTCATATATCTCCTTAATAAGATCTTTAACTTCGGAAACATCCATGCTCTTTTCATAACTTTCTAAAGAATCTTTAATTTTTTTACCTAACCCTGCACAAGTCCAACCAAGATGTGTTTCAAGAATCTGCCCAACATTCATTCTACTAGGAACACCTAGAGGATTTAATACTACATCGATAGGAGTTCCATCTTCTAAATGAGGCATATCCTCGACCGGAAGTATTCTGGATATAACTCCCTTGTTACCATGGCGGCCAGCCATTTTATCTCCAGGCTGAAGCTTTCTTTTAACGGCGACAAAAACTTTAATGCATTTCATAACGCCAGGAAGTAAATCATCACCTCTACTTACTTTATCAACTTTATCTTGAAAGTTACCCTCTATTAAATTTTTAGCATCCTCATATTGTGATCTAATAGATTCTAGTTCTTTTTGGTTATTGTTACTTTGTAAAACAAAATCCCACAAAGATATATTTGATACATTATCGAGAATATCCGTAGTTATTTTGTTTCCTTTACTTATTTCAGGTCCTGATAAAGCTACTTTATTAGTTAACATCTCTGTTAATCTAGAATAAATATTTCTATCTAAAATCTTAATTTCATCATCTCTATCAATTGAAAGTCTTTCGATCTCTTCTTGCTCTACAGCAAGAGCTCTTTCATCTTTTTCAATACCATGGCGATTAAAAACCTTCACATCTACAACTGTTCCGTTGGTTCCAGGAGAAAGCCTCAACGAGCTATCCCTTACATCAGAAGCTTTTTCTCCAAATATTGCTCTTAGTAATTTCTCTTCAGGTGTAATTGGGCTTTCACCTTTAGGTGTAACTTTTCCAACTAGTATATCTCCTGGTTTAACTTCTGCTCCAATATATACTATTCCTGACTCGTCCAGATTCCTTAAAGCATCTTCACCAACATTAGGAATATCTCTTGTAATATCTTCTGATCCAAGTTTTGTATCCCTTGCCATTATCTCAAATTCCTCAATATGAATTGAGGTAAACACATCATCCTTAACAAGCTTTTCAGATAATAAAATTGAGTCTTCAAAATTGTACCCATTCCAAGGCATAAAAGCTACGAGAACATTCTTTCCAAGAGCAAGTTCACCTCTATCAGTTGAAGGTCCATCAGCAATTACATCGCCTCTTTTTATTCTATCGCCAACTCTAATTAGTGGTTTTTGGTTTACACAAGTCGACTGATTTGATCTTTGGAATTTTTTTAGATTAAATATTTCAACACCTAAATCACCTTCCTCAAGATTACCATCTGAACGTATTACTATCCTTTGAGAATCAACTTGATCTACAACACCGTCTTTGGTGGCAATAAGAGCTGAACCAGAATCACCCGCAACTAAACCTTCCATACCGGTTCCTACCAAAGGAGCTTCATTAGTGAGAAGGGGAACAGCTTGCCTCATCATATTTGAACCCATTAAAGCTCTATTGGCGTCATCATTCTCTAGAAACGGAATCAAGGAAGCTGCAACAGAAACTGTTTGTTTTGGGCTAACATCCATAAAATCAACAACACTTGGCGGAACCAAATCAAAGTCTCCATCGTGCCTGCAATTAATTAACTCACCAACAAGATTTCCTTTTTCATCCACTGACTCATCCGCCTGAGCAATTCTGTATCTACCCTCTTCTACAGCAGATAAATAAACAATTTCATCTGTTTTCTTTCCTTCATTAATTCTTAAATATGGAGTTTCAATAAAACCATATTTATTTACTCTTGCGTATGTCGCTAAAGAGTTAATTAACCCAATATTAGGGCCTTCAGGAGTTTCAATTGGGCATATTCTTCCATAATGTGTTGGATGAACATCTCTAACTTCAAATCCTGCTCTTTCTCTTGTGAGTCCTCCAGGACCTAATGCGGAAACCCTTCTCTTGTGGGTAATTTCAGAAAGTGGATTAGTTTGATCCATAAACTGTGATAACTGAGAAGAGCCAAAAAATTCTCTTATTGAAGCGGCTATTGGTTTAGCATTAATTATATCTTGAGGCATAACCGTATCAACATCTATAGAGCTCATTCTTTCTTTTATTGCTCTTTCCATTCTCAATAAGCCAATTCTAAATTGGTTCTCCATTAGCTCGCCAACGGATCTAACCCTTCTATTTCCAAGATTATCTATATCATCGATTTCTCCCTTGCCATCCCTTAAATCAACAAGTGTTTTTAAAACTGAAGAAATATCATCTTTGGTTAATGTTCCTTGATCATCTGGAATATCAAGATTAAGCCTCATATTAATTTTAACTCTTCCAACATCAGATAAATCATACCTGTCCCCATCAAAGAAAAGATTGGAGAATAAAGAGGTTGCGCTTTCTACTGTTGGTGGCTCACCTGGCCTTAAAATCTTATAAATCTCAAATAAAGCTGAATTTTTATCGAAGGATTTGTCAACAGCTAATGTATTTCTAACAAAAGGGCTAAAGTTTATATTATCAATTAATAGAATTGGTAATTCATTAATTTTCTCAATATCGAATAAAGACATCAGCTCTTCAGTAATTTCATCTCCAGCTTCTGCATAGATTTCACCTGTTTTATAATTAACGATATCTTCAGCAACAAATTTACCTAGAAGCTCATCATTACTTATAATAACTTCTTTTACATCTTCATTTTGCTTAAGGGTTCTTGGCGTAATTTTATTACCAGCTTCAATTATAACTTTATTGTTTTTAGCGTTTTTAATATCAAAAATAGCTTTTGAACCTTTTAAATTTTCTGCAATAAATAGTTTTTTCCAAGAATCCTTATTTCTTTTATGAATTTCAACTTTATAAAAAAGCGATAAAATTTCTTGAGAATCATAACCAAGACTATAAAGAACAGTTGTTGCAGGAAACTTCTTTTTTCTATCAATTCTTGCATTGACTATATCTTTTGCGTCAAATTCAAAATCTAACCAGGATCCTCTGTAAGGAATAATTCTTGCTGCATATAAAATCTTACCTGAAGAATGCGTTTTACCTTTGTCATGATCAAAAAATACTCCTGGGCTCCTATGCATCTGCGAAACAACAACTCTTTCAGTTCCATTGATAATAAAAGTGCCATTATCAGTCATTAAAGGTAAATCGCCCATATATACATCTTGTTCTTTTACATCTTTTATTGATCTTGTTTCGTTTTCTTCATCAATATCATAAACAATAAGACGTAAGGTAACTTTTAGTGGGGCAGAATAGGTAAGGCTTCTTTGAATACATTCGTTCGTGTCAAATTTAGGCTCATCAAAAGAATATGAAATGTATTCAATAGTCGATGATTCAGAATAGTCATGAATTGGAAAAACACCTTTAAAAACATTCTCCAATCCTTTATTTAATCTTTCTTCAGGTAAATCATTTTTTTGCAAAAACAACTCATATGATAATCTTTGTATATCAATAAGATTAGGCATTTCTGCGATATTTTCAATTTTTTGAAAGGATTTTCTTAATCTTTTTCTGGTACTAAATTCTTCAGCCATATTAATATGCCCCTTGTTATTTGAATAAATTATTAAACAAGTATTCTTTCGTTAATAAGTTTACTTAAGCTCTACTTTAGCTCCAGCAGCTTCAAGTTTTTCCTTGATTTCGTTAGCTTCATCTTTTGGAACATCTTCCTTTATATCTTTAGGCGCAGATTCAACTAGTTCTTTTGCTTCTTTAAGACCTAAACCAGTAGCGGTACGAACCTCTTTAATAACATTTATTTTCTTATCTCCAACTTCAGATAATAAAATAGTAAATGAATCTTTCTCCTCCGCAGCATCTCCAGCATCTCCAGCTGGAGCTGCGGCAGCTACAGCAACAGGGGCTGCAGCAGAAACACCCCACTTTTCTTCAAGAATCTTTGATAATTCTGATGCCTCTATAACAGTTAAATTTGATAATTCTTCAGCAATTTTTTCTAAATCAGCCATTTTTTTCTCCTAATAAATTAAATTAAACACTTCCGCCACTTTGATTCTTAGCGTTTAAAACTTGTACAATTTGTTCACCAGGCTTATTAATAATTCCAGCAATCTTGGTAGCTGAAGATTTTAAAGAACCTATAATTTTTGCACGCAAAGTATCTAGTGATGGTAGTGAAGCGAGTTTATTGACAGTTTCCTTATCTATAATCTCTCCATCCATAAACCCTCCAACTATAGATAAGCGATCATGTTCTTTAGAAAAATCAGATAAAATTTTAGGTTGGGAGGTCAGTTCACCTGAGAAGACTATTCCTAATGGGCCATTAAATTGCTCAGACAGTTCTTTAGCTTTGGTATTATTGACAGCAATTTTTGCTAAGCTATTCTTTACCACTTTATAAGTACTATCTGCTTCTCTTAATTGACCTCTTAGATTAGTCATTTCATCAACAGTAAGGCCATTATTATGAGTCAGAATAAAAAAATTAGACTCATCAAATTGTTTATTTAACTTAGAAACAATCTTTTCTTTTACGGACCTATCCATTTTTTCCTCCATAAATTCCTAAAAAGGAAATTATCAATATTAAGGCTTACAAAGTAAGCCAAGGCTGTCCTTATTGTCTCTTATGGGCAAAATTTATTAAGTCATAACACCCATAGTCTAGGACAGTGTGCATCAAAAAAGATGCACTGAAACAAGATCTAATTAAAGATGCTTGTATCAACATTTACTCCGAACCCCATTGTAGAGCTCAGAGAAACTTTCTTTAAAAATACTCCTTTTGTAGCGCTAGGTTTCTCCTTTTTAACAGCGTCAACAAATTCAATTATGTTTTCTTGAAGAGCATCTTTTGAAAAACTAACTTTACCTACGCCTGCTTGAACAATTCCAGATTTTTCCGTACGAAATTCAACCGACCCAGCCTTAGCAGCTTTAACTGCAGTTTCAATTTCATTAGTAACAGTTCCAATTCTAGGGTTAGGCATAAGACCTCGCGGCCCTAAAACTTTACCCAATTTGCCCACAAGAGGCATCATATCAGGAGTTGAAATACATCTTTCAAAATCAATATCTCCTGAAGAAACCTTTTCAACTAAATCATCTGAACCAACTATATCAGCACCAGCTTCTTCTGCTTCTTTAGCTTTGTCATCTTTCGCAAATACAGCAACTCTCAAATCTTTTCCAATTCCATTAGAAAGATTAATAACGCCTCTAACATTTTGATCAGATAATGTAGGATCAACATTTAAATTTATTGAAACATCGACAGTTTCATCAAATTTTATATTTGAAGTTTCTTTAATAAGTTGAATACCTTCTTCTAATGAATAGATCTTAGTTTCATCATGTTTCTCTATGTTATTTTTATATCTTTTGCTTCTAAGAGTCATATTAATTTATTTTACCTCTAAACCCATAGATCTTGCAGATCCTTTTACAATGTTTACCGCAGCATCAATATCATTAGCATTAAGATCTTTCATTTTTAATTCAGCAATCTCTTTGCATTGAGCTAGAGTAACTGAACCACAAACCTCAGTACCTACTTCGCCAGAACCTTTATCAATATTTGCTGCCTTTTTTAATAAATAACTTGTTGGAGCAGTCTTTATAACGAAATCAAAAGATTTATCAACATAA
>CAZLAN010000052.1:0-8136 GCA_964557485.1 uncultured Rhodobiaceae bacterium
GAAGCTAACATCATATTTTGAGCCGCGGCACCGGCTGATAATATCTGTTCGATTTTCGGAATGTTAAATTTTTTTTTGATATTCGCCACAACTATAATTATTAATGGAGATCGAAAAGGAGCATTTTTTACTTTCTTAATAATTTTATCATCAGCGTTTTTTATAATTTTTTTTGTTGCTGATACAAAAATTTCACTTAACAATTTCCTTTTATTTCCCGAAACTTCTATAAACTTCCAAGGCGTTAAAGATCCATGATCTGGCGCTCTTAATCCTGCTTTATAGATGTTCTTAAGCTCTTTTTGGGTTGGCATGGGTTCTTCCATTAAAGGAATGGATTTTCTATTAAGAATTGTTTTAAGCGCCGTCATAATTTATAAATTAATGTGTCCAAGGATCTTTTCTATCATTTAAAAAATTATCTACATAAGATTTAGGCTTAATTTTTCTTTGAGCAGGCTCATTAACGACAAATTCAATATTATTTTTTTTAGCAAAATTAACAGCATTTTTTTTGTTCTTAAATTTAATTTTAACTTTATCTTGAGTATTTTTTGAAGATATCCAAAGCATTTTGTCTTCAATTTCCGGTTTATCATCTTTCTGAAACTCTAAAAGCCAAAAGTCTTGTTTAGCTGATTGAGTTGCAGATTTTGAAGGTTGATAAATTCTGGCTTTCATTAATTCTCTAGCCAACTTCCGTGAGCGCCAAATGGCACTCTTTGAGGAAGATATATTTCTGCAACAGGTTTATCAGAAAAATTCTCTGCGTTTACGATAATTAATTTTGATTTATCTTTTTCAAGATCATGTACAATTGACATAACATACCCATCTAACTCACTATCAGATCTATTATTTGGGGCAAAAACTGGCTCGCCACCCACTACATGACTACCTAAGAATTGATCTTCTCTAGCACCATTTTCTAAATTATATTTAAATAGATTATTACCAAATGTTAAAGTTTCAGCTTTGCTATTTATTTCCATAGCATATCCGAATTTAGCTTTTAAGCCCGTTTTTCTATCATCAACTCGAGCAAAATCACATGGTTTATCATCAATTTGTTCTTCACTACAAGTTTGCGAATCCATATCTATAGTCCACTTCCAAAGTTTACCGATTGTTTCATCGCCACCATAAATTTCATCCATTCCGCCAACCATTGCCTTATTCTGTCTGCAAACATGTAGAACTATTTTATTATTTTCTTCATAAGCATTCATAGGATGAAATACAAAACATGGATTAATATCAATCCATTTAATGTCATTATTATTTCCATTTCTAGGCATTACACCTAGTCGAGCGCCACATTCAGGTCTAAAACCGAATGGATCTTCTCCGCCCATAGCTTGATCAATATCAAAAACTAAAGGTAGATCCATAAAAATTACATAGTTTCTTGTAATATTCCAATCATGCATCATAACCGGTCTAGGAATATCTATCATTTCCGATTGAACTAATTCACCTGAGCTTGAGACTCTATGATACATGAGATACGGTTTTCCCATCATTTTATAACCAAAAAACAAAAGTTCATTAGTTTCTGGACAAACCCTTGGATGTGCTGTCATAGGGCCTTCTAGTTTTCCATCAAAATCATAGTGCCCTATTGTTTCAAGGTTATCATCAATTATCCATGGATGATGAGCCTCTTCCAAGGCTAATATTTTCCCCGCATGCCTTATTACATGTGTATTTGCTGGAGATGCTTTCATATCAAAGGATGATCCCATCATATCCATATCATCCTCATAATAAGGTGTTTTTACATATCGATTTTTATAAGTTGCTTTTCCATTTTCTAGATTTATTCCATGAACCATACCGTTACCAAAGAACCAATGATCACTATAGCCTGATTGCGGGTTCATACCATTTCTAATATATAATCCGTTCAATTCAGTTGGTATTTCTCCAATTACATCAAGATTATCAGCTGTAACTTCTTTTTTTACTGGAGACCAATTTCCCTGAAGGTGCCAATGCTTCTTTTTATCGAGAACTTTTGGCGTTTCCTTTTTTGGTGAAAAAAATCTCATTAATTTTCCTAATAAAGGAGCTGGTAACTTAAACATCACTTTTGCAGCTAAAGATTGTAAACTCAATTTGACCCCCCGAATAAAATTATCTATTTATAACAAATAATAATAAAGAAGGGAAATAATATGAAAAGATCAATATCAATAACTCTCATGATACTCTTAAGCTTTAACACAGCCTTTTCAGCAATAACAACTAAACCTATTTTAACATTAGAAGTTGCCAATGAAATGGCTAAAGAATGTCTAAAATTAGCAAAAGCTAATAGTTGGAAAATAAATATAGCCATTTTTGAATCCCCAGGTGCTTTAAAATTTTACGCTTCAATGGATGGTACCTATCCTGCTTCAGAAGAAATATCTCGCCTTAAGGGCAAAACATCTGCAGGATTACCTTTCACAACAAAAGAGTTGGCCCAGATGACATTTAGTGGTGAAAACAAAAATGCAGGTTTAGCAACAATTCCTAGTATTGCATTACTTCCAGGTGGTGCTCCAATAATTCTTAATGACGGAAGTCATATTGGAGGAGTAGGAGTTTCAGGAAGTAGTGGAGCGAATGATGAAAAATGTGCAAAAGAAGCTATAAAAAAAGGATTAAGTATTATTTATGGTAATTAAATTTCTTATAATAATATCTGCGAATTTGTTGCTATTTTTACCAGTTAAGGCTGAATTTTTAATTGTTAATGTGCAAAAAGAAAATGGAATAGGTTCAGTTATTATTGCTGCTTATGATAATGAAAAAAAAGAATTTTTTGGGAAAAGTAAGCCAAATAAGAAAGGGAATCCCGAACATTTCTTTTTAGCTAAAAAAAAATATATGGAAAATTCGAAGTTAAGCTTTGAATTTGATATTCCTTACGGAGAATATGCTTTTGTTGCATTTCTTGATAATGATAATAATCAAATGCTCAGCGCTAATTTTATAGGAATACCCAAAGAACCTTTTGGTTTCTCAAATAATGCTCGAGGTAAGTTTGGGCCACCCAAATGGGATGATGCCATAATTAATTTTACTAAAAGCTATCAAGAGATATTAATTAATTTGAAAGGTTTATAGATATGAATATTGAAAAAGACTTATTATGTTTTTTTAATTTTAGAAGCCCATACGCATATATAGGGATAAAAAAGGCCTTAGATCTAGGCTTAAAGCCAACATTTCTTCCTTTTTGTTATGTTCCAAAAGAAATTTTAGAGGCAGTAACTTTAAATAACCCTTATAAAAGAGATTATTTAATGGAAGATTGCAAAAGGTTATTTAATGAAGAGAAAATTAATTTAGTTAATGAAATTCCTGCTGATTGTAATTGGCCAAAAGTTCATGCTGTATGGCATATTATTAATAAAAATAATTTAGGTTTAGATTTTATGTTAAAGGCTTTTGAATATAGATTTCAAAAGGGCCTTAACATAGGTAGTGAAGAGATAATAACTTTGATTTGTAATGATATTAAATTTGATCCAAAATTAGCCTTAAAAGCTATGGAAGACGAGGAAATTGATAAATATTTGAAATCACTAACAAAAATTATGAGAGAACTTAAGGTATTCGGCGTACCGACATTTGTATACAAAAGAAATAGATTTTGGGGGCAAGATAGACTCCCATATTTGAAATCTCTATACAAAGATAACAAATGAATTAAAGATATAAATTATAATAATTTGTTAAGCTATTGTTTATATTAAATATTATATGATATTTTTAATTTCTGAAAACATTAAAGGAGACTCCTTAAATTTAATAAATTTTGCTTCATCCTCTAAAAGTATTTTTCCAGCTTTTCTTGAATTTTCGTTATTTGAAAGATTTTTTAAAATTTCCCAAGATTCCCAATATAATTCTGCTATACCATCAAAATCGTGCGGTAACTTATCATTAGGAACTCTAGCTATTCTTGTGTCATTAAGATAATCAAAACTTTGACAGTGTAATTGTTCATATTTGATTATTCTTAAATCCTCGAAAACACTTTTAACTAATGGTGCATGTTTATTAAACCAATAATCATGAAATTCATCTCTTGTTAGGTGATCCAATCTAGTTAAGCAAAATGATAGCTTAATCATTAATTTTAACTCTTTTTAAATGATAGTTATCACCTATTTTAAGATTATCATGCGCCCTCTTCCATCTAGCAAATTCTCCTAAAATATGGTTTGGATCACCATGTAATTCTGTAAACACACCGTTAAACTCTCTGGTATCAACATAAGCAGCATCTACCCCATCGGCATATAGTCTGCAAGCTAATGTAAATCCATGGCTAAGTAATTTGTCTAGTTCTGCGTCAAAATCTGATACTAAAACGCCAATATGATGATAACCCTCTTCCCCATTTTTATACATGTCGCGATAAATTGAAGGTGTTTCGTCATGCTGCTGAATAAATTGGATCATCATGTCGCCAACATAACCAAAGGCATATGAAACATCAGCTTCTTGAGAAGTTTCTCTATAAGTAAAGGTATCACATTTATGATGTGGTGAAAAAACAAAAGGCCCAGCACCAAATATTTTGTTCCACTTTTTTGCCGCTTCTTCTAAATCATTAACTAAATATGCTTGTTGAAAAATAGGGTATTTCTCTAATAACATCTCAACTCCTTTAATTATATGATAGAATTTATAAAAACTTCTTTTTCGTGTTTAATTGATAAATCTATAATATATCTCCATAGGTCCTCAATTATATCTTCAGGAATGTTATTGTCACCTGCTAGAGATCTAACGCGGCTTATTATAAATTCAATTCTATCTTCATCTACAATTTTAGTAATATCATTTTTAATAAAAGCTGCCTGCTCTATATAATTAAATCTCTTTTTAAAAAGTAGAATTAATTCTTTATCAAGAAGATCAATCTCTTCTCTTAAATCATCCATATTGTCAAAATTCATAGCGGATCTCAAAAGAACAGTAACAAACTATTAGTTTAATTTTATATTTCTATTAACTTTTATCTTTTTCTTTTTTTTCTTTTTCAGAATTTTCATCATGGGATTGATCTTCTGAAGCTTTTGCGTGAGCTTCAGCATTTCCACAATGGGCATAAATATTCATAGAAAAAGACATTATTAAAGTTAAAATAAATATTGATAACAATTTTTTCATAATTTTCCTCATTAATTATTTAATCATATACTAAATTACAAATATAAATCTAGCTGTTATTTAAGGTAAATAATATAATTTAAATTGAAAGTATTTCAGAAACCTTAAAGGGTTTTGTTTTAACGCACATATTTATCAATTCATCAATTGTGCCTTTTTCAGTTCTAAACTTTACATATTTATCAAAATGTTTTTTTGATTCCCATTTTTCTATCATAATAAAATTATTATTTTCTTTTGAATTAAGTGTAAGGTAAATTTCTAGGCACCCATCAAAATTTCTAGTAATTTTAAATGCCTCTTCAAAAAAATTAACAATATCTTGGATTTTACCTTCTTTAGCGTGTCCTTCTACTAAAACACTAATTGCCATTGCGTTCTCCTAATTTTTATAAATACAATTAAAGTTTAAACATAACATAATCAATATTTATAGGGAAAAGTAGCTATTTGGCCTTCCATTCATCCCCAGAAGTAATTCTTTTATTTTTTTTGAATTTAGGTTGTCTGCCATTTAAAAAATCATCAAAAACATCAGAATTAAATTCCTTTTCACTATTAACCATACCCCAAGCTTCTATCTCAAATTCTAATCCTGATCTATAATCAGTTTCCCAAACTTTATTCATTGCAGTTTTTGTGTATCCCCACGCAATAGGTGCGCATAATTTTAATCTTTTGCAAAGTTTATCAACCTCATCATCAACTTTATTTAGTGGAACTGCCTTGGTAATAGCTCCAATATCTTCAGCTTCTTTACCGCTTATTTCTATTCCTGTTAAAAGTAATTCTTTTGCCTTTCTCCACCCAACCATCCTAGGAAGCCTTTGAGAGGCGCCCCATCCTGTATTTAGCCCAAGTGTTACCTCAGGCTGACTAAACTTTGCTTCATTTGACGCTATTACGAAATCACAAGCATGAAGATTTTCAAATCCTCCTCCAACAGCGCCTCCTTTGGCAACTCCTATTATTGGTTTCTCCATAGTTTCCATATAACGAAACAATTTATGGGCAACTTTACTAATATCTCTAAATTCAACTGGAGATAAATTCCAGTCAGCATTACCAACTTCTCCAAAAACTACTGCACCCATATGAAATCCATCTCCACCAACTGAAATAACAATAACTGAAATATCTTTATCGTTATTTGCATCTAAAAGGGCTGTTTCCATTTCTACAAGAACTTCTAATGTCATGCCAAATTGTGGTTCATTAATTTTTACTATATTTGCTACCCCATTATTTTTTTTATAACTAATCGATTTTAAATCCATAATTAACCTTTCTTTCCATATAAAAATATACTTAGTATATTAAACTTTGATATTGTTAGACAATCAACAACCTTTTAGATAATTTGAGTTATGACTAGAAAATTAGATTTAAATATTGGTTGGGTAAAATACACACAATATATGCATAGCTTCACAAATCCCGATTATAAATCTATGTTAAATAATATGAGGCATCACTTAAAATATGAATGCCTTCAAGATCCCGAAATTTTTAATACACTCGTACCTAATCCAGAATATAAGTTTTATGGTAGTTTTGATAATGCAGTTCTTAGTGGAATGGATGAAATTAAAAATTTTTATTACAATTTATGGGATTCTAAAAGCAGTCTTGTTGAATTACATATAAATCATTGTTCACCTGGAGACTGGGGAGTGGCCTGTGATGGAGAATGGTATCAGCAAGTACCTGGAAGAATACTTATTGAACAAGGAAATGATAATATTGATGAAGATTCATTTTATATTTCTCATGCAAATTTGTCTTGGTTTTTTCCTTTTGAGAAAATAAATGGTGAAATGTTTTTGGTTGGAGAAATTTGTTATATTGACGAAATTGGCAGTTCATTATCTAAATTAGATAAAGATGATGTATTGAGTCTTAGTGAAGCTAAAAAGAATTGGTTGAGTGATTAAATAGTCATTTAATTCTTACTTTCCCCATATTTTGTTTGTATATAGCTGAATAATCTCTTTGGCTAAAATAGATCTCATCTTCTATATTAACATATTTATCCTCATATAGACCTACTAGAAAAAGAATATCTTTATTATCTAACTCAATGTATTCAGAGATATACCATCTTCCTTTATTATTAAAACAATCACAGGCACCATTATTAATTAATTGAATATAATAAGGGTATTTATTCAATTCGTTTTTCCAGCGATTTACAATATTTATAAGTCCAATTTCTTGAGGAGGCCTTGTTAAATTCCACTTCGCATCCTTATGCCAGCAAGATTTCCAATCACTTTCATCCCTTCTACAAACTGCATCAGCATATTTTTCTACTAAATTTCTAATTTTATTTTTTTTAGTTAAGTCATCCATAGACTACTTCTCCTTAACATTAAGTAAAGCTACACTAGTTTTGTGTTTATTATTCCATTACTAATTGCGCTATTTGAGTTTACTAGTTACATCTCTCTATAGAGTTCATGTTCTGGAACAGAAATATCAGGTGTATGTAAAGATCCACCTTCTAGCAACGCATCCTTAGACATATCAATATATGACTTTTTCCAATCTAATATATATTTTCTTTTCGAAATTCTCCATTCATCATTACGCTTCTCAAATTCATCTAAGTATCGGCCTCCATACATATTACTTGGATTATCGCTTCCGCTAGATCCGGTTGAAATACCATATGATTCTACTTCAGCTTTATTACCATTTATTTTAATTGTTTCGCCAGTGACTAAATGCCATCTTTTAACTGCTTTTTGTTCATGCACCATTATCATAGGAACAAAAGCATCAGCACGACCGGAAAAAAATCCAAAATCTATATGAGCATCTGGCCAATAACATGATGCTTGACCCTTTTCGTCTAACCAATCCATAGTACGTGAATATTTTTGTAGTATTTCTCTTATTGCCTGCTTATCTAAAAGTTCTTGTAATTTAGTATCCATTTTCTATCCTCCTTATTAATTTAAG
>CAZLAN010000053.1:0-8082 GCA_964557485.1 uncultured Rhodobiaceae bacterium
ATAAAGTTTTTGGATTTTTGCATCAGTTAAAGCTGTGATTGTCACAGGAGTTTCCTGTAGGGGTTCCTCTCTCTTTCTAGCAGTAACGATTATTTCTTCAATACCAGTAAAAGTCTGTGTATCTTCTGATTGAGCAAAGCTGTTGGTGCTTAATGTTAAGCTCAACAGAGTTAAAGTAAGTAAAAAAAACTTGATATGTCGCATATAAAACTCCAGTAAAATTAAATATTTTTAATATAAGTGTATTAGATTTTAATCTATATATTGATTCTAAAGAGTCAAAGAGAAAAACTATTCTCATAATATTCTTGTGGATAAGAATACTTATTAAAAAAAAAAATTATATAAATAAAAAATAAAAAAATTTCCTAATTTCATTTTTATTTTACTATATTTATATTACTTACTAATAATCTATGATTATATTAAACTTCTTAAATGATGAAATATTAAAATACTAACAAAAGAAAAAAGGGAAACTGTTGAATTGGTTGAAATGATTGGCAAATATTCAGAGACTCAACTTGAATTAATGTATGCTGCTGAAGTTATATTTGGACAAAAAGGAATCAATGATACTTCTCACAGAGATATTATCAATTCCACTAATCAAAAGAATATTTCAGCGATCTCTTATCACTTTGGAGGAATACAAGGCATAGTAACGGCTCTACTAGAAATTCGAATGGAAGTAGTAGATTTTGATAGAAGAAAGCGTTTTGAAAAGCTTGTTAATAATAATGACATAAACAATAATACTTTGGTAAACGCTTATATTGATCCACTATATGAACGATGTATGGATGATATAAAATGGAAAAATTATATTTATTTTCTTAAACATCTAATAACAGACTATGATGCTCAATTTATTGATTATTTAAGAAATTATAGTGAAGTCACACGTCACATAGAAAACGAACTCAAAAGAATAAATCAGATCAAAGATGATCAAATGTGGTCAACTAAATTTACAAATCATGCAGCTTTTTTGACAACATCCCTGGCTTTTAGAAGAAGAGAATTAGATAATAATAAAAAAGTCCCTAGTAAAAAGAAATATCTCTCTTATCTTAAAAATTCAATGCTATTTATTTTATTGAGTAGTTAATATGTAATAAAAAGGGCGCTTTAAGCGCCCTTAATTAAAATCTTTTTTTTGCTCAATTAAAATTTATATTCAAACTCTATTCCAAAATGCCTTGGTCTATTAACTGTACCAAAGCTCCACAATCCTGCACCATAAACTGGTGTTGAGTCTGTAGCACTTTTGGCTGCATAGCCTGCCGCAACATCTAGAAAATGAAGAATATAATCTTCATCAGTTAAATTCTTTCCGTAGAATGAAATTCTCCAATTTTCTGATTCATAATTAATTGATCCATCAACGAGACCAAATGATTCATTGCATCCTGGGTTTGACGAATAATGTGATTCAATTCCATAGTTATTCGCAGAAATACAATAATCATCTTTCCAACGATAATTTAATGAATAAACTAAGAAATCACCATTACTTAAGCCATCTTCATATAAAGCCCCCAAAGCAAATGTTGTTTCAGGCGCTCTTCTAAGAGTTAGAACGCTTTTATCGACAGTATTACCAACAGCATCGAGTACTGAGTAATTGTCATAGTTGGCATCTAAAATACCCAAATTAGCTGATAAGGTAAGGCCTTCTGAAGGAATCCAAACAGTTTCGAGTTCAAACCCATCAATACTCACGGCAGCAGCATTTTGAACTATTGTTAGAGTTACAGCTCCATCCGTACCAGGTAGAACAACATCTTCTTGTTTATCTGTATAATCAACAGAGAAAAAAGCGCCATTGATTTGTAAAGTATTACTATTCCAACTTGTTTTAAATCCAATCTCTATACTCTCAACAGTCTCAGGATCATATGGTCCAATATTATTTGCTCCAGTAGCTCTGCCATTCCATCCACCAGATCTAAATCCTTCTGAATAGGAAGCATACACCATACCATTATCCAAAGCATAAGTTAAACCAACCTTAGGTGTGAAATCATCCCAACTTTCTGTTCCTTTTAAAGTTTTAGCTTCACCAGTTACAGGATCAGTATAGTCATTTATTGCTGTAGCATCTGCGTAACTTGGACATGCACCCCAAGATTTAGCAATGCTTCTTGGGTCATTATCTTGCCACCAATTAAATACAGCTGTCTCTCCTGCAGATGTTTGCGTTGTGAACATTTGACAGATATCTTTTTCTTCATCTATCCAACGGCCACCTAGAGTAAGTGTTAATTTATCTGATATATCATAGTCAATTTGTCCAAAAAATGCAGTATTTTCGGTTGAATGAAGAGTTCTTGGCGAATCATTGAATCCACCAAAGAAATAAGTTGTCTGCCAAGCATCATACTCACTGTCCCAAAAATATGCACCTAAAGTAGTTTTTCCCCATGAATAATTTCCTTCCCAGCGCACCTCAAGACTTTCCTGTTCTTCAAACTGAGGACGAGACACTCTGAATAATTCTCCTGAAGCTGCATCAAATTCTTGCAATGAAGTCTCTTCCATTTCACGAGTTCCATAAACAACAATAAGTTTATTATTTTCATTAATATCATACTCAATATTTAAGGTTACTGCTTCAATTTCAACGCTAGAAGTTTGCTTCGTGTTTTGGAAAACAGTTCGATGAAAACCAAGATTACTAGCGTTTCCACATTCAGCAGCAGTATTTTGGAATAATGAAAATAATTCCCCAGGTTGAGTGAAACAAGATACTGGTCGCACATCCGATTGATCATCAATATCATCGTAGGTAATTAGAATTTCTAAATCATCAGTAGGATTCCAAAGAGCGCTAATACTGTAAGATGTAACATCAACATCACCCTCATCAGATTGACGAGTTGGATTATAAAAATAAGCACCACCATCTAGTTTTATAGCAGAAACTTTTGTAGCTAAAGTACCATTTAGTATTGACGGAAAGTTAATAGTAGCTTTTACATCTTTTTGTTCATCTTCTGCGGCAGTAAAATTAATCTTTCCTCCTAATTCTCCAGTAGGTTTTGATCTAATAACATGAACAAGACCTCCAACTGTATTTCTACCAAACATTGTTCCTTGAGGGCCACGAAGAACTTCAATTCTCTCAGCATCCCAAGTATTAAGAAGGGCTGCTGTTGCAGTTGCTAGATAAATGCCATCCTGATAAACGGCAACTGCAGGGTCAAAACTTTTTTCAACATCATTCATTTGAATACCACGAATAGAGATTGCTGCTGTACCATTACCTAAAATTGGGTCGATAATTAAATTTGGAGAAACTCCAGCAACATCCATTAAATCTCTTGCAAAAGTCTTCTCTAAAGTATTGGCATCCATTGCGCTTACTGAAGAAGGCACATCTTGAAGATTCTCCTCCCTTTTCTGCGCTGTTACAACGATCTCATCAATTGTTGAAGATATTTGTCTTTGAGCATATGCAGAATTAGTGGAAAAAGCACACACAAAAAAAGATATAGCCAAAGAAAAAACTATTAATTTTCTAATAATCATATAATACCTCCTATAAAGTAGAATTTAGCTAATTAATTGAGTAATCCCAAAAACAAGTTTTAAGTAATTACTGATAGTTTTATAATAATACCACATTATAAAAATATGCAATAAAATTAATATATAATATGTTGTATAAATACTACAATGTGTAAGTATTTGTTTTTTCTTGATTAATTAGTTAAGTAATTTACCAGTTTTCGCCAAAAGGTCTTAACCAATGGTCAAAAGTCCATGCTGATTTTGATTGGTGCACTATATGCCATACTTCATTAGCTATATCATCAGGCTTAATAAAAAAATCATCAGGTTTTTCAGGCCATGCTTTTCTGGTCCACTCTAGATCAATAGCTGCATCAATAGTTATATAAGCCACATGTACCCCCTTAGGATTCAAATATCTAGCCATTGATTCAGTCAGTATTTTTTGTGCTGCCTTGGTAGATGCTGTCCCACCAAAATTGGCTTTTCCTCTATGGGCAGACGTATTTCCTGTTACTATTATTGACCCTTTGCCTTTTTCTATCATGTTAGGAGAAATCTTTTGTACTATTCTAAGAAGTGAAATGACATTTGTATCAAAATTTGATTGGAGTTCTTCAGGAGAGAACTCCAGAAAATTACCTCTAGTTCCTCTTACTGCATTATGAATAAAAACTTCAGGATGACCAAATTCTTTTATGGCCTTATCGATAGTTTTATTAAGTTGATCAGAGTCTCTAAGTTCACAAGAATATCCTTTTGAATTGGGAAGTTCCTTTTCAAGGCTATCTAATCTCGATTTATTACGAGCAAACATAGCAACATTGAATCCACCTTGACTGAATCTTCTTGCTAAAGAAGCTCCAGTACCTGGACCAACTCCAGTAATAAGAGCAGCTTTATCAGACATCATTATCCTTTAAGAGATAGTTCCTTAGCCCAGCCAATCCCTCTTCTTAATAGATCATAGAAAACAGGCAAATCCCAGGCACACCTTTCTACTTCTGGATAATATTCCATTGGCTCTGGAAGATCATACATATCGTAGTGACCTCGGCAATGACCGAGAGTTAAGTATAAAACTTCACCTTTATCTACTGGATGAAGATAGAATACAGGTACTTTTGTTTTATCCCAATCGTCTTCAACAAAACCCGGTGTTTTTCCTTCAAATTCTGTTTCTAAAAGAACATGAAGATCACCATGTGTTTCCATTAAATATAATTCATCATTAGTTTCAAAAGGCTCCACACCTTCAACAAGATGATGTTTTTCATCGGCAACCGTTACTGTATAAGGTTCGATAGGGGGATGTGAAACAAATTGAGAGCCTAAGGTTTCCATAAATATAGGGGCAACCCTAGGACAATCTACTCTACCATCAGAAAGAAACTGAAGAATAGAATTAGTTCCATGTAGCGCAAGCCATCTATTCCCTTTAGCAACATAATCTCTTAATACCTTTTGTTGCTCAAGAGTTGGCCTTACATCACAAGTATAAGTAATTAAAAAATCAGCATTGGATATTGCATGTAAATTAGAATAATCCTCAAAAACTCTAGTCCTAATTCTTTCATCTTCAGATAAAAGTTTTAAAAGCTCTAGGCGAGCAAAATCTATATCGTGATATTTTCCGCCCGCTACAAGAACAACATCTAATTTTTTTTTGATATCATCAGACATAATTAATTCTCAATTAACTAAAATTGCACTCTTTTAGTGAACCCACCATCGACAACAACATTTGTTCCCGTAATATGTCCACCTGCAGAACTTGCCAAGAAAACTACCGTATTAGCAACATCTTCTGCTGCTCCATATCCAAGAGGTATAGCTTTTTCAGTAGCATTATAAAAATCTTCCATATTATCTTTTATGAAATTCCATGCACCACCCTCAATATAAATTGGGCCAGGCGATACGACATTACATCTTACGCCCTTTCCTCCATTCGATATAGCGATGTGGTTTGAATAGTTTATAAGTCCTGCTTTAACGGCTCCGTATGGTCCACTTCCAGGGCCCTCTTCAATAGCTGTTGTTGTAGATATAATTACAATACTGCCCTTTGAAGCTTCAAGAGATGGAAGAGCAGTTTCAACAGCACGAACAGTTCCCATTATATCAACTTCAAAATTAGCTTTCCAACCATCTTCACTAGGGTTTCCACCTCCAGCACTTACATTTGGAACCAAGACATCAAGACCGCCTAATTGTTCAATAGATGAAGAAATCCATGCTTTATAAGCGTCCCCATCAGCTACATCAACTGAGTCACCAATTGCATTAACTCCTTTAGCTTTCAAAGCATCGACTGCTGCCGCAACTTCATCAGCATTACGAGCACAAATTGCCACATCAGCACCTTCATCAGCTAAAAGTTCGGCAGTTGCTCTACCAATACCTTTACTACCACCAGTAACGATTGCTTTTTTTCCTTTTAATCCTAAATCCATTTTGTTCTCCTTTTCTTTAAACTACATGGGACCGAATCCTGGAGGTGCTCCCCCAGGGATAAATTTCTTTTTTTCTTTTTTTGGGACTATAACTTCTATCTTCCCATCGACTTCACGAATATCAAAGCATATTAAAGGCTTTGTGGATAGATTTGTCATAGATTTTCCTGTTGATAACTCAAATCGTGCTCCATGGTGGGGACAAGCATAGAAACCATTTCGAAATCTTCCCCCTGATAAACACTCATTTGAATGAGGGCAATTATTCTCTACGGCAAATAATTCTCCTTCAGTAGATCTTACTACAAGAACCTCTCTGTCATTTACCTCAAAAATAGACTCACTTCCTGCTTCAACTGCTGTTGATTCACACAAAAACACAAAGGTATCTTGTTCGCTCATGCCTTAACCAATTAATTAGTGATTACTCTTTATAACTAGGGACTTGACCGCCGCTTTCCATAATTAATCTATCGATAACCTGATGGAAGTGAATAATTCTTCTTTCCTGTTCACCGCACCAAAGTCCTCTGAACGCTGGACTATTCATGCCTTTTTGTATATGTGGAAGATTAGATGCATCTTGATCCAAAACTTCCCCAAGAGTGTGCTCTTCTCCATCTTTTACATAGATATGCTCAGGTCTTCCGAGTTCATCTGATTCTCCTTGCACAGCCTCATCCATTCCAGGGTTTACTCTTGGCGATTCTCCGTCATCTACTTGCATATATGAAGGTGCATTTGATTCTGCAACTTCTTTTGCTTGTTTGGCTCTTTTGTTGTTAGTATCACTTGGTAAAGTGAACATCTGAAGATCAAAAAAGCATTTATTTGGATCATCTGCATGTGGTCTTTGAGTAAACATCATATAATTTGTAGCATGGGTATTTAAAGTAACATTTGGAAATACGCAGTAATGATAATCATCTGATAATTGATCATCATTTAAATTAGAAAGATCCCAACCCATCTCATCAGCTCTGCTTCTTTGGGCAAGTTGGATAGCTCTTCTTGCTTCTTGTGCAGTTCCTTTAAATTCTTTTGGGTCCACTCCATTTTGTTCCATGTAAACAGCAAGATTTGGTCCAACCTCCTCTTGATCTATATGTGGTCTAGGACTAGGAACTCCAAAAGGAACCAGATATCTATTATGTGTTTCATAAAGATCAATTTGTACATTTTGGTCATCGAGCCAATCCATTAATTGTGGATGAGTTCCCCAAACATGATAGGTTTCATTAAAAGCATCAACTGAAGCCTTCCAATTGCAATTCCATTCAACGGTCATATCCATAACTAAATCCATTTTATCAAAATTATAAGCTTCAAGATGAGCTTTTACTGGGCCAAGCCATTCTTCTAAAGGTTTAACATCTGGATTAAGTGAATACATAATCCAACCATTCCATTCCTTACAAGGTAGCTCAGTTAAGTGAAGTGATGGATCACAAACTCCTTGGGGAAATGTCTCAGGATCAGGAGGATCAATTAATTGACCAGCAGCATCATATTGCCACCGGTGATAGGTACATTTAAATGTTTTATCAATTTTTCCCATTTTTTGTTGAGCAAGAGTATTACCTCTATGTTTACAAACATTATAGAAAGCTCTCACTTTCATATCCTCACCTCTGGTTATGAGAATTGAATAATTTCCTATTTCAGTTGTTAGGTAACTATTAGGCTCTTTAATATCCTGAGATAGACCTCCTCTAAGCCAAGTTTTTGACCAAATATGCTCCCATTCTAATTTCATAAATTCTTTGGATGTATATCTTTCTTTTGGGATATACTCATATGATAAATTTGGTTCTGGTTCTTTGTCACCATGTAAATTAGGCTGTGCGTATCGTATTAAGGCCATAAAAATCTCCTAATAATATCCAACACTTTATTATGTGGTAAGTGGTTGTGTCCAGCAAAAATATTTAATTAGGAATAAAATATCAATATATATGTATTATTATGTATTATTATGTATAAAAATTGTAATTCAATCAACTGAAATTCAATAATTCTATTGATAATCAGCTATCTAAAGTTATGATGTATTAAAATGAGTGAAGAAGAAATAGAAAGTCATCCAAAAAGTATGAATACCTTCATAAAT
>CAZLAN010000054.1:0-8079 GCA_964557485.1 uncultured Rhodobiaceae bacterium
CAGATAATTCATGCGGAAATCTATTAAATAAAATTTCTGATAAATCAACTTTTTGCATAGCTTTAATAACTTTAATAATTTTATCTTTTTTATGTAAATCTTTTCGAAAAATATTTAGAGGTTCAGATATAATATTTCCAATAGTCATTCTTGGATTTAAACTTTCATATGGATTTTGAAAAATGATTTGAACTTTTTTTCTAAATTCCTTTAACTCCTTAATGTTGTAGGTATCGATATCTTTATTAAACCAAGTTATTTTACCTGATTTCTTTTTATTTAAAGAAAGGATAGTGCGACAAAGAGTTGACTTACCACAGCCAGATTCACCAACAATTCCAAGTGTAATACCGTCACGAACCTCAAAACTAAGATCATCTATCGCTTTTAAATATATATTTTTCTTAAAAAAATTCTTTTCTATAAGAAAATCACATTCTAAATTTTTTACATTTAATATTACTTTTCTCATATCACTTTAACCACTCCGGAATACAAGAAAGAAGATGCTTTGTGTAATCATGATTAGGATTTACTAAGACTTTACTTGTTTTACCTTTTTCAACTATAGATCCTTTATTCATAATAATAATATTATTAGATACTTCTGCTATAACTCCTATATCGTGAGTAATTAAAGCGATTGTTATGTTCTCTTTTTGTAAATCCTTAAATATTTTAAGAATATCCTTTTGTGTAGTCACATCTAAAGCTGTTGTAGGTTCATCTGCTATAATTAATTTAGGGTTGCACATTAATGATATTCCAATCATTATTCTCTGTCTCATGCCGCCTGATAATTCATGAGGGTATTTTTTTATTAAATTATCTATTCTCGGTAACCTAACTATATCTAATACTTCTTTAGCTAATTTAATTGATTCAGATTTACTTTTATTATCATGATAAATAGAAACTTCTGTTAATTGATCGCCTATCTTCATATGTGGTGTCAATGATGTCATTGGGTCTTGAAAAATAAATCCTATATCCTTTCCTCTTATCTTAGATAATTCATTTTCATTAAGTTCTAGTAAGTTCAAATCATTAAATTTTGCCTCTCCTGTTGCTTTACCGTTATCAGATAAGATGCCAGTAATTGAAAAAAAAGTTTGTGTTTTACCTGAACCTGATTCACCGGCAATGCCAATACATTCACCTTTCTCGATGTTAAAAGAGATATTATTTACAGCTGTAATTTCTCCTTGCGTTGTATCAAACTTTACATTTAAATTTTTTACTTCAAGAATATTATTCATTTTAATAATCCTTTGGATCCAATGCATCCCTCAACCCATCACCAATAAAGTTTAGTGAAGCTAGGGTAAGAACCATAAATAATCCTGGAAAAATAAGTAACCACCAAGCAGTTTCCATATCCCTTGAGCCTTCTGATATTAATACCCCCCAAGAAGTTAAGGGCTCTTGTACTCCCAAACCTAGAAATGAGAGAAAACTTTCAAGAATAATTACAGATGGTACCATTAAAGTTATATACACAATTATTGTTCCAGCTAAATTGGGTATAATATGTTTTATAATAATGAAAACTGAAGATTGCCCTAATGATCTACTAGCCTCAATAAATTCTTTTTCTTTTATTGAAATAGTTTGCCCCCTTACAATTCTTGCCATTGTTAGCCATTCAACAGCTCCAATTGCTAAGAATAAAAGGTAAATATTTCTACCAAATATAACCATTAGGATAATAACAAAAATTAAATAGGGCATAGCATATAATATTTCTACTATCCTCATCATTGTTATATCTAACTTTCCTCCGAAAAAACCTGATATTGTTCCATAAGTTACACCAATTAAAACACTTACTAATGTTGCAATAATGCCTATCGTTAAACTTAATCTTCCTCCATACAGAATTCTAACAAGTAAATCTCTTCCATTACCATCCGTTCCAAAATAATGACCGCTTTCAAAATTTGGAGGTAAATAAATCGAATTCCAATCAGTTTCATAAAAATCAAACTTCAAAAAATAAGGTCCAAGAATTGAAAGAAGGGTGATAACCGACAAAATAATTAAACCAGATAAAGATGCTTTATTTTTAATTAACCTTTTAAAAGCATCCGATAACAAAGAAGTTCCTTTAATTGATAAAGCTTTATTTATTAATTCTTCATTCTTATCAGTATTAATCATTTATTTTTACTCTTGGGTCTAAAAGTGCCCTTAAAATATCTGAAATTAGAATTAAAAACATGAGTAGGGATGCGTAGAGAATCATGACGCCACTTACCAATGTATAATCTCTTTGTAATGCGCCTACGACAAAATATCTTCCAATTCCTGGTAAGCCGAATATTTGCTCAATGATAATAGAACCCGTCATTAATCCTGCTGTAGCAGGCGCCAAATAATCAATAACAGGTAATATTGATGCCCTTATTACATGCTTTCTTATTATTCTATTTCTTGTAAGTCCTTTAGATCTTGCTGTTTTTATAAAATCTGAATTTAAAGTCTCAATTGTGCTTGCTCTCATCATCCTAGAAATTATGGCTATTTGAGGAAGAGATAATGAGATAACAGGTAAAATTAAGTTGTATATATTTCCATTGCCCCAACCGGATATCGGTAATAAACCTAAATAAAGGCCAAATATTAATGATAGAATAGGGGCCAAAACAAAACTTGGAACGCATATTCCTACTAAAGAAACACCCATAACCGCATAGTCAATAGCTGTATTTTTCTTGATAGCAGCTATAATACCAAGCAAACAACCTAAAAATAGAGAAATTATTATTGCCGATAAACCTAATGTAATACTAACTGGAAAACCACTAATTATAAGTTCATTAACAGTAAAATCTTTATATTTATATGAAGGGCCTAAGTCACCTTTAAGAGTTTTTGATAAATATATACCAAATTGATGAACTATAGGCTTATCAAGATCATAAGCCTGATTAATTTTTTGTTCAATTTCAGGTGGTAAAGCTCTTTCGTTAGTAAATGGACCACCTGGAGCTAATCTCATTAAGAAAAAAACAAATGCAATTATAATAATTAGGGTAGGTATAGCTATTGTTAATCTTTTTAATAGAAGCTGTATCATTTGCGCATAATATATATTATGTATAAATTATTTAATCTATAGTAATATCAAAACTTAATCCATCATATGATGGTAAAACATTATTAGGTAAATTATTAGTTAAATAGTCATAATCAAGGTCAATATGCATATTGGTTAAGTATGCATTCTTACATTTATAATCATTTATCCATTTAAGAGTTAAATCCAAATGTGAATGAGTAGGATGCGGAGTCAATCTCAATGCATCAACTATCCAATAGTCAAGTTTACTCAATAAAGACAATGATTTATTTGGAAAATCAACTACATCACTTGAATATGCTATATTAAAGTATCTATATCCTAATGAAAAAATTGAACCATGATTTTGTAGAAAAGGAATAAAGTTAATTTCCCCGCCAGGTCCATTAATGGTTAATTCTTCATATGGATTTATAATATTTTCCGATAGAATTGAAGGATAACCATGTTTTTCACCACTTTTAAAACAATAACTGAACCTTGGTATTAAACGATTTGCTGTTGCTTTATCCAAATAAACATCAACTTTAGCCATTTTTCTTAGCGCGAAAACTCTTAAATCATCAATTCCTCCTGATTGATCGGCATGATCATGTGTATAAAGAACTGCATCCAAATGATCTACATTAGCGTCTAAAAGCTGCTGCCTCATATCTGGAGATGTATCTATAAGAACAATTGTCCTTTTATCGCCGGTAATTCTTTCAACTAAAAGAGAGCATCGAGACCTTTTATTCTTTTTATTGTTAGGATCACAATCACCCCAATCGCCATCAATTCTAGGAACTCCACCTGAAGATCCACAGCCAAGTATAGTGGTTCTAATTAGACTAGACATTTTCTAGTTTTGCCCTTTTGAATAAATTTAAGAAATTGCTAGTAGTTTTTTGATAGAATTTATCCGAATCAGTATTGTAAAAATTAGCCAAAAATTTTGCAGTATGCGTAACATTTGCTGGTTCATTTCTTTTTCCTCTTAATGGTTCTGGTGAAAGATATGGTGAATCTGTTTCTACTAAAATCTTATCTATTGGAATATTTTTTATAGTTTCTCTTAGAGAGCTAGCATTTTTAAAAGTAACAATTCCAGATAAAGAAATGTATAAACCTAATTCTAAAGCTATAGATGCTAATTCTGGACCAGCAGTAAAGCAATGAATTACCCCTGGGAAAGGTCCTTTTTTTTGCTCTTCTTTAAGAATAGAGATTGTATCTAAATCTGCATCTCT
Organism: uncultured Rhodobiaceae bacterium; assembly: GCA_964557485.1. GTDB lineage: Bacteria > Pseudomonadota > Alphaproteobacteria > MED-G09 > MED-G09 > AG-430-B22. The sequence goes on from CAZLAN010000054.1 coordinate 4,312, forward strand.
TGTATGAATAATTATAGGAAGTTGAGTTTCCCTAGAAACATTAATATGTCTTCTAAATAAATCTTTTTGGATTTTCTTTTCTGAGTTCTCATAATAGTAGTCAAGACCCGTTTCCCCTATTCCTATAACATTATTATTTCCTGTGAATTTTAACAAAGTATCTTCTGAAAAGTCTTTATGATCTTTTACTGAATGAGGATGTATCCCTATTGAGCAAAATATATTTTGATATTTATCAGTAAGTGATAGTATAGGATCAAATTCTTTTTCTTGTGTAGAAATCACAACCATTCCTTTGACGCCTGAATTAAAAGCATTATTAATTACTTCATGAATATCCTCTTTGAAGTCTTCAAAAATTAAGTGACAATGTGTATCTACTAAATAAGTCATTTTTCTGCTCTAGACAGTTATGCCTTTCGATTCTAAAATTGACAATATAATAATTGATTTTGGTAAAATGATTAATATAAAAGTTATTTCAGATACAATATGTCCATGGTGTTATATAGGAAAAAAAGAATTAGATGTTGCCATTGATTCGTTATCAGAAATTAATTTTACTATTACATATAAGCCTTTTCAGTTGGACCCTACTATGCCACCTCAAGGAGTTAACAGAAAAAAGTACATAGAAAGAAAGTTTGGCGAAGATATAGCTAAAGAAGTTGGGTTAAGAATTATTGAAGCTGGAAGTAAAGTCGGCATTAACTTTAATTATGAAAAAATTGAAATTACACCAAATACACTTGATAGTCACAGATTAATTAAATGGGCGGAAAAAGAAAATAAACAAACTGAAGCATTGGAACTCTTATTTTATTCATATTTTACAGAAGGTTTGAATATAGGTGATAAGGATACTTTGGTTAATTTAGCTGAAAAACTAGAATTAAATACTAAAGAAATTAAAGATAATTTAAATAGTGAAATAGATAGAAAAGAAATTGAATTAGAGGAATGGTCTTATCGTGATCTTGGTATTGCAGGTGTTCCAACATACATTATAAATGAAGATATAATTGTTACTGGTTCACAATCATCTGATACATTCGTAAAGTTATTTAATAGGATTGCATAGGAGTAAAATTTTGGATGAAGTTTTAGAAAAAGAAATTATCGATAATGAAATATGTTTAGTTAAGCTTAATAGGCCAAAAACCCTTAATAGCCTCAATAAAACTATTGTGGATGCATTAAGTGATGCAATTAGTGAATGTGAAGGTAATAAAAAGGTAAGATCTATTATAATAACAGGAAATGGAAGAGGTTTTTGTGCAGGAGCAGATCTAGTTGATGGAGGCTGGCCAAGTGAGGATGGTTGGTCAGCCGGTAAAGCAACAGCAAATGCAATGGATATAGGCTTTAATCCTTTAGTAAAAAAGATAGTCAATTCTTCTAAACCTGTAATTAATGCCGTAAATGGCATTGCGGCAGGAGGTGGTGTTGGATTGGCTCTTTGTGGAGATATTGTTATCGCATCAGACAAAGCTAAATTTAAACTAGTATTTGCTCCTCAATTAGGAATTATTCCTGATGTTGGGGCATCATGGTTAGTTCCAAATTTAATAGGTAGAGCAAAAGCTAATGGTTTAGCTCTTTTGGGTGATGATTTGGATGCTAAGACAGCTTTTGAATGGGGTCTAATTTGGAAAGTTGTCGAAGATAAAGAACTTTTAAATGAAGCAATACAAATTGCGAAAAGAGTCGCTGATAGTGCAATAAGTGGCTTAAAAGCAGTTGTTAAAGCCCATGATAATGCATTAATCTCATCATTAGATGATCAATTAGAGTATGAAAGAGATACTCAAGAAGTTTTTTGTAATAAGGATGAATTTAAAGAAGGCGTAAAAGCCTTTAGAGAGAAAAGAAAGCCTAATTTTAGGGATATAAAAAACTAAATTGCTCTCTTAATAACCTCTAAATCATCAATCTTTGTATCAATAAAATCTAATATTTCTATATCTTTAATGTTTTCGAATATTATTTTTTCATCTGGTTTAAATTGAACATCAAGATTTGTTGATATATATGATAATAGCCCTTCTGGATTCGCGAATATATTATCTCGCAGTTTAATAATAAAACCATGTTTATGATTTTTTATTGATTCAATATTTAGATTCTTACATCTAATTTTTATAGAAATAATTCTTAGTAAAATTCTTACTTGATTAGGATAATGGCCAAATCTATCAACAATCTCTATTTCAAGTAACTCTAATTCAGAAGTATCTGTAATATTTGACAATCTTCTGTAAATTTCCATTCTTAGATTTATATCCTCTATATAGTTCTCTGGAATTAAAATTGGCAGATCAATTGATATCTTGGGAGACCACTTATTATCAATAATTTTTAATTCTTTATTTTTAATATTAGCAATAGTTTGTTCTAACATTTCTTGATAAAGTTCAATTCCTATCTGCCTAATGTGTCCCGATTGTTGTTCTCCTAAGATATTTCCTGAACCTCTTATATCAAGGTCATGACTAGCTAGGTTAAAACCTGCGCCCAGAGCGTCTAAGGATTGCATTGCCTCTAATCTTTTTATTGCATCTTTTCCTAAATGATATTCATCTTCATAAGTAATTAATGCATAAGCTTTCTTATTAGATCTACCTACCCTTCCCCTAATTTGGTAAAGTTGCGATAAGCCAAATAAGTTCGCTTTGTGAATTATTATTGTATTCGCGTTAGGAAGATCTAAACCAGATTCAATTATACTTGTTGATATTAAGACATCATATTCACCATTATAAAAGTCATGCATTCTATCTTCTAATATTGACGACGACATTTGCCCATGAACAATTACATAACTTAAATTAGGTAATTCATTTTTAATAAAATCTTCTATATTTCTAATATCTGAAATTCTAGGTACAACATAAAAGCTTTGACCTCCTCTATTTTTTTCCTTAATTAAGGCCTCCTTAATAGAAATTTTATCCTCTTTAAATATAAATGTTTCTATTGATCTTCTATCAATTGGTGGTGTCGCTATAATTGATAAATCCTTTACTCCTGTCATTGCTAACTGCATTGTTCGAGGTATTGGGGTTGCTGTTAATGTAAGTATGTGAATATCGGATTTTAGCTTTTTTAGCTTTTCTTTATGTTTAACGCCGAAATGCTGCTCCTCATCTATTATTACCAGCCCTAAATTCTTAAAATTCACTTTATCTGATAATAAAGCATGGGTTCCAATTATAATATCTGCAGAGCCATTGTTTATATTTTCTATATTATTTTTTTTATTTTTTGAAAGTCTCGATAATTCAACAATATTAATTGGTAATCCGGAAAATCTTTTCTTAAAAGTTTCATAATGTTGTCGAGCAAGTAATGTTGTTGGCGTTAAGATACCAACTTGTTTACCTTCTAACGATACTAAAAAAGACGCCCTTAAGGCCACTTCAGTTTTGCCAAAACCAACATCCCCACACACCAAACGATCCATCGGAATTCCCATTTTTAAATCGTTTAAAACATTATTAATTGAATTTAGTTGATCTTCTGTCTCCTCATGAGAAAATTTTGCACAAAAGTTGTCATAGTAATCATCCTGAATATTATATTTCTTTGCATTAGATATTTTTCTTTTTGCAGCAATATCAATTAAATCCTGAGCTAATATCAATATATCTTCTTTAATTTTTTTAGTTTTAATTTTCCAGGATTTACCTCCTAACCTATCTAATTCAATATTTTCATCTTGTGAGTTATATTTAGATATCATCTCTAGATTTTCAACAGGCAAATACA
>CAZLAN010000055.1:0-7897 GCA_964557485.1 uncultured Rhodobiaceae bacterium
CATTATAGCTTTTTGGAAATCTCCACTCATTCCCATGCTTAATTTCTTTAAATTAATTTTCTGGGCCATTTGATTTAGGTAAGCAAAATAAATTTCAGGATCTTCCGTTTTAGGTGGTATGCACATAAGCCCAGAGATATTTAATTTATCATTGGTTTTTTTTATGAAATCATCAAAACTATCTAAAGAGGCCCCACTCTTTTGCTCTTCGTTATCAAAATTAATCTGCACAAAAAATTCATTCAGTCTTGTTATTTCTTTATTAAGTTTTAAAATTTTTTCTACAAGACTCTCCCTATCAATAGTGTGAATTGACTTAACCTTGTTTGTTTGCAAATGACCTATCATATGAAGTTCAGTATTTCCATACTCATCAAGTAAAGTCGGCCACTTTTCTTCAGCCTCTTGAACTCTATTTTCTCCAAAAAATAAATGTCCATTATCTAAAAGGGGTTTAATCATCTCAGAAGAAAATTGTTTTGTAACAATAATTAATTTAATGTCTCGAGAATCTCTACCGCATTCATCTGCCGTTATCTCAATCTTTTCTTTTATAATATTAAAATTTTTTATAACTCTTTTGCTGTTTTCCATTTAATTTAATTGCTTTAAAATTGTTATTTATTTTACTTAATGAAGTTATTATATTTTTAGTTTAGTTTAGCTTAAAATTTCTGATATTAAATAAATATATAAAAAAAAATTTATGGGAGATTAACTTGAAAACATACCCTAGGTATCTTTTGCTATTTTTCTTTATAGCATTAGTAATTGGATGTAGCTCTAAAAATGATAAGACTGTATCAGAAATTGAGCAGTCTCAATATTCTATGGCTGTTAATGCATTTTTATGGAGAGCAGCTTTAGATACTTTAATGTTTATGCCAATTGATAAGAGCGATCCAATAGGTGGTATTATATCTACTAACTGGTATTCAGGACCTGGTATTATTAATGAACGAACCAAAATATTTGTTTATATTAAAGATAGAAGGTTAAGGGCAGATGCTTTAGAAGTTTCTGTTTTCAGGCAAACTAAACTAGGCAATGAGTGGCAAGATGCAGATGTAAATTCGGAAACCTCAAAATTAATAGAAAATTCTATTTTAACTAAGGCCAGGGAGCTAAGATTAGGAAGCAAGGCTTTAAACTAAGGGTTAAAATGGATTATCATCCAAAAAAATTAGAATCTTATTGGCAAAAAGTTTGGGCAGACAAACGGGTTTTTAAATCCAAACCCGCAAAAATTGGTTTAGATAAGAAATATATATTAGAAATGTTTCCCTATCCTTCGGGGAAGATACATATGGGGCATGTAAGAAATTACACAATTGGAGATGTAATATCTAGATATAGAAAAACTAAAGGTGAGAATATATTACACCCAATGGGTTGGGATTCATTTGGAATGCCGGCAGAAAATGCCGCAATGGAAAAAAAGGTACATCCGAAAAAGTGGACTTATAAGAATATAGACGACATGAGAGAACAATTAAAATCTCTCGGCCTTGCAATAGACTGGGATAAAGAATTTGCAACATGTGATGATGAATATATAAAACACCAACAAAGTATTTTTATAGATTTTCTTGAAAATGATTTAGCTTACAGAAAAGAAAGTGAAGTTAATTGGGATCCAGTGGATAATACCGTTTTAGCTAATGAACAAGTAATAAACGGTCTTGGTTGGAGATCAGGGGCTCCAGTAGAAAGAAGAAAGCTAACTCAATGGTTTTTAAAAATTTCTAATTTTTCTGATGACCTGCTTGAAGGGCTAGATGATTTGGAGCAATGGCCGGAAAAAGTCAAATTAATGCAAAAAAATTGGATAGGAAAATCTGAAGGTGTTGTTTTTAGTTTTGATATATTAGAAGAATTTCATAAAATTTCGGATAAAATTGAAGTATATACAACTAGACCAGATACTTTGTTCGGGGCAAGTTTTTGCGCTATTGCGCCCGACCATGAAATAGCGAATATTTTATTAAAAACAAATAATGAAGCAGAGAAGTTTATAAAAAAATGCCAAAAGATTGCATCTTCAGAAGAGGCAATTGAAAAAATTGAAAAAGAAGGTTTTGACACCGGTATAAAAGTGAAACATCCTTTTAACGATAGTATTCTCCCTGTTTATATAGCTAATTTTGTTTTATCGTCATATGGACAGGGAGCTATATTTGGTTGTCCAGCTCATGATCAGCGAGATTTAGACTTTGCAAGAAAATATAATCTTTCTGTTGTTCCTGTAGTAAGCCCAGATGGGGCGGAAACAATTATTAAAGATGAGGCATATACCGGTGATGGAAAATTAATTAATTCTGAATTTTTGAACGGGTTGGATGTCTTTGAAGCAAAAAGAAAATCTATTGATAAGCTTGTAGAGAATAATGCAGGTAATGAAAAAACCAATTATAGGTTAAGAGATTGGGGAATATCTAGACAAAGATATTGGGGTTGCCCAATTCCCGTCGTTTATTGCGCTGATTGTGGTGTGGTACCAGTTAAAAAAACCGACTTACCTATAACCCTTCCTGAAGATGTTAAATTTGATGAACCAGGTAATCCATTAGAAAAAAACACTAATTGGAAAAAAACTAGATGCCCTAAGTGTGAAAAGAGCGCTAACAGAGAAACAGATACCTTTGATACATTTATGGATTCTTCTTGGTATTTTGCGAGGTTTTGTGATCTTGATAAAAAAAATCCTATCAATAAAAAGGAGGCAGAATACTGGTTACCTGTTGATCAATATATAGGGGGTGTTGAGCATGCAATCTTGCATTTACTTTATTCAAGATTTTTTACGCGTGCATTGAAAATTTCCAACCATTTAAAGATAAAAGAGCCCTTTTTAGGGATGTTTACTCAAGGCATGGTCTGTCATGAAACCTACTCCACAGAAGATGGTTTATGGATAGAACCTGAATTAGCAATAAAAAGTAGTGAAAGTAGCAATACTCTAATACATAAGGAAACAGGTGATGTTATTAGGGTTGGCCCACCAGAGAAAATGTCTAAATCAAAGAAAAATACAATAGACCCTGATGATATAATTCAAAAATATGGTGCAGATACAGCAAGATGGTTTGTTTTATCTGATTCACCTCCTGATAGAGATATATTCTGGACGGAATCCGGAATAGAATCTGCTCATAAATTCATAGGAAAAATATGGAGGATGTTACAAGAATATCAGGAAATTTTAAACCTTGATAAAAGTTTTAATGATAAAGAAGAGGATAACTTCAAAAAACTTATCCATAAAACATTAGATGAAGTTACTAAGAATCTAGAAGAAATGGCCTTTAACAAAGCCATAGCAAATATATATTATTTTGTAGGGGAGCTTTCTAAAAGCGAAACAAAGGAAATAATATCAAAAAGTTCAGCTAAAGAAGCATTGGAATTTTTATTAATTATGCTTTCACCCTTTATTCCTCATTTATCTGAAGAAGGATGGTCATATTTAGGCAAAAAGGGGCTTGTTTGTGAACAAAATTGGCCGACAGTAGATAAATCAGTCATAGAAGAAAAAAGTTCAAAAATTATAATACAAATTAATGGGAAGAAAAGAGGGATAGAATCTATGCCTTTGAATTTGGACAAAGATTCAGCAATAGCGCTAGCTTTAGATAATCAAAAAATAAAAAAGGATCTAAATAATCTGGAAGTTAAAAAAGTAATTTATGTTAAGGGAAGGATTATAAATTTTGTTGTATAAACTATTTAAAATAAATTTGTCATTGGCAATTATTTTGATTGTTACTTCTTGTGGTTTCCAACCCTTATATAAAGTTAATTCATTGTCAGGCTTTATAATTGAAGAGCCAAAAAAATTAGATGAAAACACCTCTATAGTTTATGCGGAATTAGATAGAACTTTTTATAAAAATGATAATGGGAATAATTATGTAATTAATTTTATGATTGATGAACAATTTGAAGATATTGATGTCAGGGAAGATGAAAAAGTTTTAAGAAAAAACATAGTAATGACTGTTACCTTTACAATCCAAGAACAGGGTAAAAAAGAAATTTTATACTCAGGTGAATCTATCGTTTCATCTGCTTTTAATAGGGTAGCAGAGCCATATTCTAATTATGTAAGTGAAAATGATACTAAGAAAAGAATTGCCTATTTATTGGCTCAAGATCTACAAAGACAACTGATTATATTTAAAAATAATCAGCTAAAAACAAATGAAAGGTAAGTTTTCTGATATAAATAGGGTTTTTAATAACCCAGATGATTTTTGGGGAGTCCTGTTTTATGGCCCGAATGAATATAAAATAGATACAGCATATAATAATCTTTTTGATTCTTTTGAAAACAATTCTAAAAGCACTTTTGAAGGGCCAGAACTGACTGCGGATATTATATTAAATCAACCAGAAATTTTTTATAATGACATAAATACAATTTCCTTCGAAAATGAAAAAAAAATAATCAAAATAGATATGACTGAGACAGATAAAAGTGGCTGTCTCGGTGATTATATAATTAACCCAACAGAAAAAACTTTTATTGTTGTTAAGTCTGGAAGGATCGGCCCAAGCTCAACATTAAGAAAAGCTTTTGAGAAGGCTGATAATTTTATAGCTATTCCTTTTTACGAAAACTCTGAAAGAGATTCACGTGAATTTATAAAAAAAAGCCTGTTAGATAATGATTGCTCCATTACAAAAGAGGCAGAAAGTAAATTAATATCAATCTCTGGAAATGATAGCAAAATGTTAAATTTAAATCTTGATCTGCTTTCCCTTTATTTATTCAAAGAAGATAAGAAAGAGATTAACATAGAGCATCTAGAAAAGGTTTTATTGTCTAGCGAGCCCGCAGAAGCTCAAAACTTTTGTAATTTTGTAGCGCTTGGATTAACTGAAGATGCTTTTTCTTGCTTGAATCAGCTCAGACTAAACGGGCAACAGCCCATTCAATTAATAAATAACTTATCGCGGTTTTATCAAAGGATACACTTGGTAGCCTTGGCTGTAGAAAATGGTGAAAAAACAACTGAAGCAATGAAAAAACTTAAACCTCCAGTTTTTTTTAAAGAAAAAAATAAATTTTTAAAACAAACTCAGTTATGGGGAACGACAAAAATAGAAAGGGCGTTAGTGATATTAAACGAAGCAGAACGGGAAGTGAAAAAATCCCCAGACTTAAGCAAAGCCATTGTTAATAATGTTGTTTTACGTTTATCAGTAGCGGCACAAAAATAATTATTTTTTTATTTTTTTAATTAATCCATTAAATTGATCTAAGTTTTCATAGAAAAATTGTATCTTTCCTTTTTCGTTTTTATTATAATCAATTTTAACCCTTAAACCCAATATATTGTTTAAATCTTTCTCTAGAGACAATATGTTGGGGTCTTTTAATGATTTTGTGTTCTTTTTGTCTGTTTTCCGTTTTTTAATATATGAGATATAGTTCTCAAGTTGACGAACGCTCATATTTTTTTTAATTGCGTATTTTGCAATAGAATAAGAATTATCATTGCCAACAAGTGCTCTCACGTGGCCTGCTGATAATATTTTTTTTTGTACAAATTCTTGAACCTTATGCGGCAAAGTTAACAGCCTAAGAGTATTAGCAATTTGAGGTCTGGATTTTCCTAAAACAGAGGCCAGCTCTTCTTGGGTATATTTATGTTCTTTTTGTAGTTGTGACATACCCATAGCTTCCTCAATAGGGTTTAGATCCTCTCTTTGCATGTTTTCTATAAGCGCAACCTCAAGTATTTCTTTTTGGCTTAAGTTCTTTACAATAACTGGAACATTATGAAGTCCTGCCTTCTGAGATGCCCTCCATCTTCTTTCACCCGCAATAATTTGGTAATGCTGTTTATCAATCTCTTTAACAAGTATTGGCAATATAAGGCCTTTCTGCCTAATAGATTCTGCAAGCTCATTGATGGTGTTTTTATCAAAAAATTTTCTAGGTTGATCTTTGTTTGGGTGTAAAAATTCAACCGGGATCTCGTTAATATTTGATATTGAAACTGATGAAGGTTCAGAATTTTTTGGTTCATTTTCATCTTTTTCGCTAATATCCCCAATAAGGGCTGCTAGTCCTTTACCAAGACCTTTTTTTGATTGTTCTGTCATCTTAATTTATTTTCCACCCCGCTTTATCCAAGACCTCTCTTGCTAAATTTATGTAGGCAACGCTACCGGCGCATTTATGGTCATATATTAAAGCCGGCATCCCGTGTGATGGTGCTTCAGAAAGCCTAATGTTTCTAGGAATTTTTGTACTGTATACATCTTTTCCTAGATAAGATCTTACATCATCTTCAACCTGATTAGATAAGTTATTTCTTCCATCAAACATAGTAATAATAACTCCTTCAAGATTTAGGTCAGAATTAATGCTCTGTTTTATTTCTTTTATAGTAGCTAAAAGTTGGCTTAAACCCTCAAGAGCATAAAATTCAGCCTGCAGAGGAACCAACGCTCCCCCTGAAGCAACCAGAGCATTTAAAGTTAAGATGTTAAGAGATGGGGGACAGTCTAAAAGAATAAAATCATAATTATCTATAGATTGAATTGCTCTTTTAAGCTTAAGAGCTCGTTCTGGGTCGCTGGAAAACTCAATATCAACACCAAGAAGATCTTCATTAGAGGGAACAACATAAAGATTGGGTATATCTGTTTTTAATAAAACTTCATTAAGAGAACACTTGTTAATCAAAACATCATAAATTCCATGCTTTCTTTCACTTCTCTCAATTCCCATTCCTGTTGATAAATTTCCTTGAGGATCCATGTCAATAAGCAAAACACTTGCTCCACAAGCTGCCATTGCCGTTCCTAAATTTATTGTTGTTGTTGTTTTGCCAACACCTCCTTTTTGATTGATAACTGAATAAATTTTCTTCATAGTTTTATTTTTTTATAATATCCCTTACCAATAGAATTCGCGAGCCCTTATTTGTTAAACTTTCATAAGATGTTAAATGAAAATTCCATCTTTTTTTTGCGGCCACCACTTCATTCTCCCATGTTATTCCTTTGTGAAAGATTCCAATAGAGCCTAGCTCAAGATATTTGAAACTCATTCTAATTAAATCATTTAAACTAGACACGGCTCTAGATAAAATTACTGTTTCTTCGTTATTGGAAATTTTTATATCTTCAAATCTCTTATTAAAAATATTAACATCGATACCAATTTTTTCTGCGGTATCTTTCAAAAATTTTGCTTTCTTTTTGTTCGATTCTACAAGAGTTGCATCCAAATTATTATTAATTAGCTTAACGACAATACCGGGAAAACCAGCCCCAGAACCAATATCTATAAAGGAATTAAATTCATTAGGAATAATATCTACTACTTGAGCGCTATCGATAATATGCCTATTCCAGATGGTATCTTCAGTATTTTTACTAATTAAGTTAATACTAGTATTGTTTTTAATAACCTCATCACAATACTCTTTAAGTTTTTTCTTAATCACACTTGAGAAAACTTTTTCTTGGAAATGTCTATTGTCATCAATTATCAATGCGCACTCGGATTATTTCTAATATGTGCCAATATTAAACCAATCGCTGAAGGAGTAATCCCGTCAATTCTTTGTGCTTGGCCAAGTGTTGTGGGCTTTATTTCTGTTAGTTTGTCTTTGTGTTCGTTTGAAAGTCCTTTTATTGAATTATAGTTAATTTTTGGACTGAGAATTTTTGACTCCTCTTTCCTAAAGTTTTCAATTTCTTTTTTTTGTCTTTCTAAATATCGCCCATAGGTTGTTTCAGCTGAAATTGTTTTTTTTATTTGGTTATCTGTCTTTGTTAATTCTGGCCAAATTTTCTCAAGTTGTGAAAATTCAATTTCATTATATCCAAGTAAATCGTAGGCAGTTCTTGTTTTCCCATCTAAATTGATTTTCAGCCC
>CAZLAN010000056.1:0-7873 GCA_964557485.1 uncultured Rhodobiaceae bacterium
CTAACTAGCTCAGATCTAACATCGGTTTTGCCCCAGAAATTACTTCTTAGAGCGCCATTTCCATCTTGAGCAATACAAGTTCCATAACCTGTATCAAATAGTGGATGACCCCTATTGGTACATTTAGCATCACCTAAAGGAAAAATTTCAAATTCTCCATTAGAGTCGGTCCACACATGATTGTAACTCTCTCCAGCATGCTCTTTAGAACTTACCATATCAAATTGACCATAAAGAGAGTGTGAGCTTAAATTTCTAAAAGAAGTGCTTGTTTTCCAAGGTGAGTCATCATCAACAAAAGGTCTATGATCTCCTGCACCCCATCTTGGGTCTTCTTGTGCGTTGATATTTTCGCGATCGTAATAGTCAAAAAATACACTTACATTGGTTGCTCCTTCATTGAAGAACGATCCCCACTTAGCGGTTATTTTTGTATCATTGGCATTAAAGTGTTCATATCCATTAACTCTAGCTGTAAAATTAAAACCTTCAAAATCTGTCTGCAATACATTGTTTATTACGCCGGCCACAGCGTCTGCACCGTAAATAGCTGAAGCACCATCCCGTAAAATTTCTAATCTTTCAAGTCCGGATACTGGAATTATATTTGCATTCACACTAACGGTTGGGACATAATCCCCACCTATTAACTCAGTTTGATAACCAGGTGAATTGACTAATCTTCTTCCGTTAAGAAGAGTAAGAGAGTTACCGACGCCTAAATTTCTTAAGTTATAAGCTCCAACATCACCACGAGATGCATTTACACCGCCAGAGGCATCTTCGGCTTCAGTAAAATAGTTTTGCCCTTGTTCTGCTATATGTTCTAGCAAGTCATCGCCAGAAGTAGATGCAATTGCTTCAATATCTATGCCAGTAATGACTGAAACATTTAAAGATCCAGTAATCTTTGCACCTTTAATTTGTGATCCAATTACTACAATTTCTTCAATTTCTTTTGAAGGATTACTTGCTACATCCTCTTGTGAAAAAACTAGATTAGTCGATAATATTACCAATAAAACTGTATAAAAAGACTTCAATAACATGCTTCCCCCCTTTTTTTAGATTTAAACTTTTATTTTTGGTAATATTTAGAATAACCCTAATGGAGAAAATATGAAACAAGTTTGTTTAGTTTTAGGAGCTGGTGCAGGTATAGGTGGAACAGTTGCAGCAAAGTTTGCAAGTGAAGGTTATCATTCTTACTTATGCAGAAGAAGTGATGAGGAAGGTTTAGATAGGTTAATAAATAATATTGAAAAAAATGGTAACAGTGCTTCTGGTTGCTTGTTAAATGCTACTGATGAGAATGTACTTGAAGACTTAGTTGTTTCTATAGAAAAAGATATCGGACCAATTGAAGTCCTTATATATAATTTGGGTGCACAAACCGGTATGAAGCTTCTTCATGAAACATCTTATAAAGAATTTGAGTTAGGTTGGAGAATGGCAAGTTTTGGACTTTTTAGAGTGGCAAAGACATTATGTCCACTGATGGCTGAAAGAGGTAAAGGAACTATTTTAGTTACATCTGCGACCGCGGCAATGAGAGGAAATAAAACACAACATTCTCATGCTGCTGCTATGGGCGCAAGAAGGATGCTTTGTCAATCTTTGAATGCTGAATTTTCTTCACAAGGAATACATGTTGCTCATATTGTAGTAGATGGTGCGGTTGATGCACCTGATACTTTAGGGAAAATATTAGGGCCAGAACTTTATCAGAAAATGAGAGAAACTAAAGGCATGGAACATGATGGACTTATATTACCTGAAAAAATTGCAGAAACTTATTTTCATCTTGCATCACAACATAGATCAACATGGACTCATGAAATTGATATAAGAGCTTTTTCTGATCAAGCGTGGTGGAACCACGACACCATGTTAGATAAAGATTAAAATTTTATAAGAATTCAGTGGAGCAATTATATAAGTTAATTACTCCACAAATAAATTTAATTGAGTATCGAAAGATCTGCATTCATTACTTTGTTCCAAGCAGAAATAAAATCTGAAACAAATTTTTCTTTTGAATCTTCTTGAGCATAAATTTCTGCTATAGCTCGAAGTTGAGAATTAGAACCAAAAACTAGATCTACTCTGGTTGCAGTTCTTATTTTTTCACCTGAAGAACGATCACAACCATTATAATATGCACCTCCATTAGGCTTCCATTCAATATTCATATCTAAAAGATTTGAAAAGAAATCATTTGTTAGTTTTCCGGGAGTTTCAGTAAATACCCCATGTCCATCTTCACTAATTCCTAATGATCTCATACCCCCAATAAGAACAGTCATTTCTGGAGCTGTTAACTCCAGTAACTGAGCTTTATCAAGTAATAATTCTTCAGGAAATACATTAGACCCAGATTTTTGATAATTCCTAAAACCATCAGAGAAAGGTTCAAGAACTGCAAATGAATCAGAGTCTGTTTGCTCTTCACTTGCGTCACCTCTTCCAGGTGTAAAAGGAACGCTTTCTCCTGATGCTTGCTCTATACCAACATTACCTGCAAGAACAATAATATCAGCGACCGATACACTAGTATCCTTAGCAATTTCTTCTAACACAGTTAAAACTTTAGCTAATTGTTCTGGTTTATTCGCTTCCCAATTTTTTTGTGGAGAAAGACGAATACGAGCACCATTAGCTCCTCCTCGCATATCAGAACCCCTATATGTTGAAGCGCTTGCCCAAGCAGTCTCAATCATTTCTTGAACACTTAAACCACTATCAATAATACGACTTTTAACAGCTTCTATATCATAATCAGTACTTCCTTCAGGTATAGGATCTTGCCAAATAAGATCTTCTTTAGGTACCTCAGGTCCTAAATACCTGTTTTTAGGTCCCATATCTCTATGTAATAATTTAAACCATGCACGAGCAAACGCATCAGCAAATTCATCTGGATTTTCATGAAAGCGTTTAGAAATTTTATTATAAATTGGATCTTCGCGCATTGCTAAATCAGCAGTTGTCATCATAGTTGGCACCTTAACAGATGCATCTTCAGCGTCAGGAGCAAGATCCTCATCCTCAGGATTTTTTGCGTGCCATTGATGTGCGCCTGCCGGACTTTTTACAAGCTCCCATTCATACTTAAACAATAAATCAAAATAACCATTATCCCATTGTGTAGGATTGGCCGTCCAAGCGCCTTCAATACCACTTGTAATTGCGTCTCTACCGAGACCCGAACCATGGGAATTCTTCCATCCAAAGCCCATCTGATCTATTTCAGCTCCCTCTGGCTCTGAACCAACATTATCTTCTAAACCTGCTCCATGTGCTTTACCAAAAGTATGACCTCCAGCTACTAGTGCTACAGTTTCTTCATCATTCATTGCCATTCGAGCAAATGTCTCCCTAATATCTTTTCCACTAGCTACAGGATCAGGGTTTCCATCAGGTCCTTGTGGATTAACATAAATCAAACCCATCTGAACAGCCCCAAGAGGGTTATCAAGATCGCGTTCACCGCTATAACGTTCATTGCCAAGCCATTCATTTTCAGTACCCCAAAAAATATCTTCTTCGGGCGCCCAAATATCTGGGCGACCACCGCCAAAGCCAAAAGTTTTTCCTCCCATTGATTCAATAGCTACATTGCCAGCCAAGATTAACAGGTCTGCCCAACTAATTTTATTTCCGTATTTTTGTTTTATTGGCCATAATAGTCTTCTTGCTTTATCTAAATTTCCATTATCTGGCCAACTATTAAGAGGAGCAAATCTTTGAGCTCCAGTTCCTCCGCCACCACGACCGTCTGCAATTCTATATGTTCCTGCTGCATGCCAAGTCATACGAATAAAGAAACCACCATAATGACCGTAATCAGCTGGCCACCAATCTTGAGAATCTGTCATTAAATCATTAAGGTCTTTTTTAAGAGCTTTAAAATCAATCTTGTTAAATTCCTCTGTATAGTTGAAATCCTCACCTAAAGGATTAGATTTTTTATCATGTTGATGAAGAATATTTATGTTTAATTGATTAGGCCACCATTGCTTATTTGATGTTGATCCTAAAGTATGATTAGATTCAGCCATAACTGGGCATTTATTTTCATTATCTTTACTCATAATAATTATCTCCTAAATTCATTTATTAGACCTAAATTGCGAAAATTATATAAAAAATTCAAATAATATTGTAGATTCGGGCATATAATATTATTAACTTTTTTCTAGTGTATTTCAATATAAACTAGAAATTTTATCTTTAAAAAAACTTAGGAGATAATTTTTTATGGGAAAGGTAAAAGCAGTTCTCGTATGCCTATCACTGTTGCTCATTAGTTGCTCTATAGAAGAAAGCAATAATTCAAAAAAAGATTCGTTTGAACAAAGATTTTGGGTTGAAGATTATGTCAAAAATCTTAGTTTCCCGTGGGCAATTGCTTGGCTACCAAATGGAGATTTACTTCTTACCGAGAGATTAGGAAATATTAAGTTAATTCGTAATGGAAAAGTTATTAGTAAATTAGAAGGCGTTCCAGCTGTAATGTCTGCAAGCCCTTTTGATGGATTATTAGATATAAAGGTTGATCCAGATTTCAATACAAAACCCTATATTTATCTTACTTATACAAAAGGTTCAGCAACTTCTAAATCGTGACGAGCCCTCCATGCACGTAAGGGGTGAGGGTTTTCTATAGGTTCGCTCTCATCTCGTGTAACACCTTTTGTATCATTATAAACAACACTTGCACTTGTTGTTACAAAAACTTTTCCAGACTTATTAAAGGCTGTTTCAACTGCAGAAATAAAATTAGCATCAAGTTTTTCCATTTCTTCATCATGAGAAGCTCCAATGTGTACAACTGCATCACATTCGTTAGCAGTGTCACTAATTATTTCTGTATCAGCGAAACCTCCTGCAACCCATTTAACATTCTCACGCTCTTCAAGATTAGGAATATGATGAGGTCTTACGAGTGCATGAACTTCATGACCATTACTAACAAAATAATTTAAAGCGTTACCACCTGCATGCCCAGTACAACCAGTCATTAATACCTTCATAATTATCCTCCTTATATAGTTTTCAATATAACTCTAAACTGCATAATCATTATCTTACAAGGATTTTTTCATTATACAGAAAGTCCCGCCTTTCACATTATAGTCACTAGAAAATAAGAAATAGGTATAACTAATAGCCACAAAATTGAAGTAAATATTAATCTATCAGTTGTAAAATTTTTCAGAGTTTCTTTTGATATTTGAGATCCTATAGAAAATAATCCTAATAAAAGAAAAACTTGGCTAAATTTCTTAATTTCTGTGCTGTTATATGGTAAATCAATGAAAGAACCTAGGATTATAGCTATAATAAAAAAAATAACAAATAAAGGTAATTGAATCTTTTTTTCTTCACTCTTCATTTTAAATGTCAAAAATATCATTAAAGGTATTAACCAAAGAGTTCTTGTTAATTTTAATGTTGCGGCTGTCTCAACTGAATAAGATCCATAATTCAGTGATGCACCAATAACCGCACTTGTATCGTGAATAGCTGTAGCAGCCCATGCGCCAAATTGGAGATCAGATAAATTAAGGGCTTGTCCAATTAGGGGAAAGAAAATAATTCCAAATGCATTTAATATAAAAATAATAGATATGCCTGCAGCTAAATCTTCAGGTTTAGCTTTAATAATTGGAGTTATTGCGGCCATTGCAGTTCCACCACATATTGATGTGCCTGCAGCAATTAAAAGGGTAAAACGCTTATCTATGCCTATTATTTTTCCTATAATTAAACCAAGAATGAAAACAAATAAAACAAAAATAGAAATAGCAGGTAAATAAATTTTTGTTACTGTTAATGCTTCCGTAAAATTGATCGATAAACCCATCAATACGATTCCTGTTTGAAGTAATTTTGTCCCAATTTTTTTTGTATAAAAATCTTGATGGATATTAAAAATAAGAGACAAACTAATACCTAATCCTAATGCGGCCACTGGAGATCCTGAATAAACTGATAAAATCATAAGAAATAAAGAAAATGCAATTAACATATTTAACCTAATTTTGTTGTTTTATATTTTTACCCATTAAATAAATGGAATATAATAGATTTCGTCAAGGAGTATGATTTTCGTGCGAATTGGAATTTTAAATACAGACACCATTAAACCTAGATTTTCTGAAAAGTATGGACAATATCCAACTATGTTCACTAAAATACTTCTACAAACTGATCAAAATATTCAACTAACTAGTTATGAAGCACACAATGGTGAATATCCAAAAAATATTGATGAGTGTGATGCTTATCTAATCACCGGTAGTAAAGTTAGTGCATATGATGATATACCGTGGATTAAAGAACTTAAAAAGTTTATTCAATTTTTAAATAGTAAAAAGAAAAATATTGTTGGTATTTGTTTTGGACATCAAATAGTTGCTGAGGCTCTAGGTGGTTCAGTGGTAAAATCTAGAAAAGGTTGGCATGTGGGAACTGATTCCGTTCAACTTAATAAAAATGCCGTATCATTTGGTCAGTTTGATGAAAAATTTAATCTTATTTATAATCACCAAGATGAGGTTCAAAAACTTCCTATAAATGGAAAATTATTAGCTGGCTCAACATCATGTCCAATTGCAATGATGTCTATTGATAATCATGTTCTTACTTTCCAAGGTCATATTGAATTCGAAAAAGATTTTGCAAAAGATTTATTAGATATGCGAAAAGATATTATTGGAGAAACTTTATATCGCCAAGCATGTGAATCTTTAAAGACACCAACAGATGAATTAAAAGTTACTAAATGGATTATAAAATTTCTTACAAAAAATTAGTAAGGTTTGTCACCATCAATCGCTATCCTTTCAAGCAGGCGATGAGCTGGAAAATAATCATTTATGGGTTTGTGTTGAGTGCTTCGATTATCCCAAATTGCTATTGAATCGGGTTCCCAATGAAATCGGCATATGTATTCTTGCTTTATAATATGATCATAAAGAAAATTTAAAATTTCTGTACTTTCTTTTTCAGATAGACCTATAATTTTTGTTGTAAAAAGAATATTGACGAAAATTACTTTTTTTCCACTTTCAGGATGGATGCGTATCACTGGATGGTTAACTGGAGGATTATCTAAAACTGCCTGCGCTAGCCTTTCTCTTCCTCTTTTTTCTGCTAAGCTTTCTTTAAATCCAAAACTAAAATCATGCTCGGCAGAAAGATCAGATAAAAGATCTTTCATTGATTTTGGCAGCCCATCATAGGCAGCTGTCATACTTGACCACATAGTATCGCCACCTTTAGGTGGGCATATTCTTGAACGTAAAACTGATCCTAATGGTGGATGTTCACGAAAAGTCATATCTGAGTGCCACTTCTCAATCTTTGAAGGCTTTTCAGCTGTACTTTCAAGAATAGTAATTTCTGGGTAACCTGGAACCGTATTGTATACTGGGTGAGTTTGAATAGGACCAAAAGATTCTGCTAAAGCTTTGTAATGCGCCAAACTGATATTTTGATCTCTAAAAAAGATTACTTGGTGTTTTACAAGCAATCTTCTAATTTCCGAGTAAATCTCTTTTGAAAGATTTTGACACAAGTTAACGCCATGCAGCTCTACTCCTAAGGCTTCTGCTATTGGTTGAACACTAAACATTTTATCTCACCTTATAATTTAGACACTTAATAATATTGTTATTGTAATAATCCTATTAATTAAGATAATTAATTGTATTCTATCTTGTTGGACATTAAAATTGAAACTTAAAAGATCAACATTATTCTATTATAGCTTGGCAGAGATGCCAATAAATATAGCTCTTTTCCCAATACTAGTTTTTATTCCTAAATTCTATACTGGTGAGATGGGCGTTCCTCTTGCTCTTGC
>CAZLAN010000057.1:0-7853 GCA_964557485.1 uncultured Rhodobiaceae bacterium
AAAAAACGAATATTATCGTTTTTATTTTCTAACGGTTTAATCTCTTTTTCTATAAAGATATCTAGTTCATCTAAATATTGTTTAATTTCTTTAGGTATTTCAAAATCCAAGGTAATCTCCCTTTAAAATCTATTAAAAGATTACAATAAAAAAATGATAAATGTTATTTTTTTTAGATAGTGTTTTTTTATAATAGCACTACTAAATATAGTATAGAACATATAAAGAAAACTTTAATGTAAGTGATTCGGTCATGAAATGTTCTTATGATATTCACTCCAATAGAAATTAACACATACAACATGTTGTATATATAAAAAAATATATAAGTCTTGAATAAATAATTTTTTCTCTTAAAAAAAGATTATGAATATCAAATTAGCACTAGGCCCCACTAATACTGGAAAAACACATTATGCAATTGAGAGAATGGTCTCATATAAATCTGGAATTATAGGACTCCCATTAAGATTATTAACTAGAGAAATTTTTGATAAAGTGTCGAAGGAAGTTGGGCCTTCCAGGGTCGCAATGATAACTGGTGAAGAAAGGATAATTCCACAAAATCCAAAATATTGGATTTGTACAGTTGAATCTATGCCAACGAATATACCAGTAGAATTTGTTGGCTTAGATGAAGTTCAATTAATAAGCGATCCAGAGCGCGGTCATATTTTTACTGAAAAATTACTTCGCCTCAGAGGCATGCATGAAACCCTTTTTATGGGATCCAATACTGCAGAAAAGATTATTAGAAAAATTATACCAAAAGTAGAATTTATTAATAAACCAAGATTTTCTAAACTTACATACACTGGTTATAAAAAAATTAATAATCTTCCAAGAAGAACAGCTGTTATAGCTTTTTCTGCTGATTCAGTTTACTCAATTGCAGAAATTATAAGAAAAAATAAAGGTGGCGTGGCAATAATTATGGGTGCATTAAGCCCTGGCACTAGAAATGCGCAAATTAGAATGTATCAAGAAGGTGAAGTAGATTATATAGTTGCAACAGATGCAATTGGTATGGGGCTAAATTTAGATTTAAATCATGTTGTATTTGCAGAAAACAGAAAATTTGATGGAAAAAATTTTAGAAATCTTAATCCACATGAGTTAGGTCAAATTGCTGGTAGAGCTGGTAGGTATAAAAAAAATGGAACTTTTGGAGTTACTGCAGATATATCGGAATTAGACATAAAAAGTATAGTTTCTATAGAAAATCACGAATTTGATAAGATTAAGTATGCTTTTTGGCGAAATAATAATTTAAATTTTAATAGTCTTGAAAGCTTGGTGAGTAGCCTAGAATTAAAATCTGAAAACTATGCTCTAAAAAACACACCCATTACAGAAGATTATAAAGCCTTATTAAAGCTCTCCGAAAACACTAAAATAAGTTCATCTTTTTCTAATGAGACTAATATTAAGCTTTTCTGGGAGTTATGCCAAATACCTGATTTTAGACAAAATAATGAAATCTATCATCTAAATATAATAGAAAATTTATACTCCAACCTCATAAAAAAAGGAAAGTTAAGTGATGAATCTATGGAAAATTATACAAAAAAGCTTGATGCAACTTACAATGACAACATTTATTCTTTTACAAATAAGCTTGCAGAGACACGCACTTGGTCATTTATTTCTAATAAAAAGGATTGGGTTGTAAATTCTAATTTTTGGCAAAAAAGATCTAGGGAAATAGAAAATAATTTATCAGATGCATTGCATAAAGCTCTTACAGAAAGATTTGTTGATAAGAATTCAAAAATATTCCAAATGAATTTTAATGATGAAAATAATATTCTATCAGGTGTAAATAAAAATGGAGAAGTTACAATCAATGGAAATTATTTTGGGAAGATAGAAGGTCTCAAATTTATAGAAGATTTAGGGTCACAAAAGAAAATTGGAAAGAAAATACAAGACCTTCTTCGAAAAACTGCATTAAAAGAAATTAAGAAAAGGATTTCTCGATATATAAAATTTGAAAATGACGATTTTAAAATAGATAAAACATTATCAGCGTCTATAAACAATGAGATCATAGCAAAAATCAAAAGGGGTAAAGATATACTTTCCCCGGAGGTAATTTTACTAATTGAAAATGATATCGATAATTCTTTAGTAAAAAAGTTAGAAGAAAAGATAAATTTTTATTTAACTAAAAAGATTAAAGATCAATTGAATGATCTCATAAAATTAAAGGAATCCATTGATCTAGAAAAAGAAGAAAGAGGATTGGCATATAGATTAATAGAAAATTTAGGTATAATTAATAGAAAAGATGTTGAGCAAGAGATAAAGGATTTAACACCAGAATCAAGAAGAAAGTTGAAGAAATATGGAGTTAAGATAGGAAAGTATTCTGTATATATTCCTAAAGTGATAAAGCCAAAATATTCCTCAATACTACCTATATTATGGTTAAATTATTATGAAAGCAATTTAACAGCCGATAATATAAAGGAGCAAATAAATCTTCTGCCAAAAGCTGGAATTACTTCATGTGAGATTAATAAAAAGTTATTTTCTGAATTGTATAAGTATTCTGGCTATAAGATTATAAAAGAATACGCCATTCGAATTGATATTTTAGAAAGGCTAGATAAAATTATTTACGAAAATATAAAAATTAATACTAATAAAAATCAATTCGTTATAACTGATGAAATGGTTTCAATTCTTGGAACCTCACTATCTCAGATGAAAATTGTTCTTATTGGTCTCGGATATACTATTAAAAAAGAAGATGAAAATATAAAGAAGATTATATGGTTGGCGGATATCAAAAGAACTAAAAGGCTATATTCCCAAAAAAAACCAAGAGAAACAAAAATTACAAATAACAATATTTTTAACGATAGTGATTTAATTAAATTAAAAGAAAAATTTGATTCAAAATGACATATCCACGAAACATGAAAGAGAGAGAGATTGATACTGAACATCAAAGAGTAGATAATTGGCTTTATAGATTAAGACTTGCTAAAACAAGAAATATTGCTCAGAAAATAATTAGAGAAGGTAAATTAAGAATAAATAAAGTAAAGATTCAGAAGCCATCGAATAAACTCAAATATGGCGACATAATTACTTTAAGAAAAAATAATCAAATCATGGTAATTGAAGTAATTGGTTTTACAAAAAGAAGATTAGATTATAAAAATGCAAAAACTCATTATCAAATCTTATAAGAGAGAGAAATGATTAAAATATTTAACAAAATTTTTGGCGATAATAACAAATCTGAAAATATTGCCCCTTCTTCAAATATCGAACTTGCAATTATTGTTATTCTTTTAAGAGCGGCATCAATTGATGGGAATAAGGATGATATAGAATTGGATATAATAAAAAACATTGCTTTAAATGATTTAGAAATAAAAGATGAGAATCTAGAAGATTTATACAAAAAAGCTTTAGAAGAAGAAGATTTTTCAGCAGATATATATAAGTGGACAAAAATTATAAATGATAATTCTGATGAAAAACTAAAGCTAAATATTTTTAGACTAGTTTGCAAAGTTATAAATGCTGATGGAAATATAGATCCATTTGAATCTAATTTCACAAGAAGGTTATCTGGATTACTCTATATTACAGACAAGCAATCAGGGGAAATTCGAAAAGAATTTAATTCATAATAATGACATACATTGTCAATGAAGAATGTATTAAATGTAAACACATGGACTGTGTGGAGGTTTGCCCAGTGGACTGCTTTTATGAGGGCGAAAACATGCTTGTTATTCATCCTGAAGAATGTATTGATTGTGGAGTTTGCGAACCTGAGTGCCCAGAAGAGGCTATTCATCCTGATACAAAAGATGGAGTAGAAAAATGGCTAACAATTAATAAGAAATTCTCTGAAATCTGGCCTAATATAACTGAAGCTAAAGATAAACCTGTTGATTCTGAAGAGTATTCAGGATTAGAAAATAAATATGCTAATTTTTTTAGTGAAAATCCAGGTGATGGTGATTAATTAACACTAAATCCTTGCAAAATTAAGGTTTTATTGCTAAACCCCCGTCTACATTTAATTATTAAAAAGTAAGCAATTATGGCAGTTAAGAAAAAAAGCAAACCTAAAACGATAAAAACTAAAGCAAAGAAAAGCACTAGTAAGATAAAAAGATCTACTGCCACCAAAAAATCAGTAAAAAAAATATCTACCTCTAAAAAAACCAGACCAAAAAGTAAACCTACAAAGCTTTCTAAAGCTAAGAAGCTAGCCAAAACAAAGGTAAAAAATACAAGAAAAAAAACTGTTAAAGCAAAAAAAGTACAATTAGATTATTCATTAGGTGATCATATTGTTTATCCATCACATGGAGTTGGTGAAATAACATCAATCCAAAATTACGAGATAGCTGAAGAAAAATTGGAAATGTATAATGTTATATTTGAAAAAGAAAAAATGACATTAAAAATACCTACAGAAAAAGCTAAAGAAATTGGAATAAGAAAAGTTTCTTCTAAGGCTAATATGAAGAAAACACTTGAAATTCTTAATGGTAAAGCAAAAATAAGAAGGACTATGTGGAGCAGAAGAGCTCAAGAATATGAGGCAAAAATTAACTCAGGAAGTCTAAATGAATTAACAGAAGTTGTTAGAGATTTATTTAGAAATAGTAGTCAGCCTGAACAATCATATTCAGAAAGACAACTTTATGAATCTGCTCGCGACAGATTAGCAAGAGAAGTAGCTGTAGTAGAAAAAACTAATGATGAAAAAGCAGTTGAAAAAATAGAAATTATTTTGAATGAAGCAACTAAAAAATCATCTTCTGAAAGTATTTCATAATAGTATATAATAATATCATGACCCACCAAAAAAATAAAATGATTGCTTTAACAAAGAGATTGCTAGAACATAATCTTAACGGAACAACTGATCAAGCGGATGCAATTTTACGAAAATCTGTATCAGATTACACTGACAAAGATCTAATCCAATCTGAAGTAGATAAAATTTTTAGAAATTTTCCTCTTCCAATAGCTTTAAGTATTGAGCTACCAGAAAAAGGTTCTTACAAAACTTTTGATGTAATCAATACACCAATATTATTAACCAGAGACGAAAAAGGTATTACTCGTGCATTTATAAATGTATGTAAACATAGAGGTGCTCCAATATGTGAAAAAGGTAAAGGTAGAAAAACTAAATTTAGCTGCACTTATCATGGCTGGACATATGATAATAAAGGAAAATTAATCAATATATTTAAATCAGATACTTTTGGAGATATTGACAAATCAAAAATCAAATTAACTGAACTATTTTGTGAAGAAAGATCCGGGTTTTTGTGGGTTTGCATTAATCCAGATCATAATTGTGACCTTGATAATTGGATGAGTGGATTCGATGAAGAACTTGATGAAATTGGTCTTGGAGATTGGTACTTATACAAGCAGAGAATACTTTCTGGTCCAAGTTGGAAAATCTGTTGGGATGGATATTTAGATGGCTATCATCATCATATGGTACACCCAGACACAGTAGGAAAAAATACAATCGTTAATCTTATTGCTCATGATACATATGGACCACATCAAAGATTTGCATTCGGGAAAAAAAATATCAATGAGTTAACTAAAATTGATGAAAAAGATTGGGAACCAGAAGAATATATTAGACTTATCCATTCGGGTTTTCCTAATCTTTCAATATCAGCCATTCTGAATCAGTTTTGTTTAGTAAGTATGGTTTATCCAACACAAGATTTGGAAGGAACAATTACTGTTCAAAATATTTTATGCCAAAACGAACCTAAAACAAAAAAAGAACTGAAAGAAGCCGAAGATTTTAGTGAACTTACTTTAAAAGCGGTAAAAGATGAAGATTATGTAATGAACTACAAAATACAGGAAGGTATTAATTCCAAAGGGAATAGTGAATTTATATTTGGAAAAAATGAACCTATACAACAACATTATCATAATTGGATTGACAAACTCTGTAATCAATAACAATTGTAAAAAGGGTCCCGTAGCTCAGCAGGATAGAGCGTCAGATTCCTAATCTGAAGGTCATAGGTTCGAATCCTATCGGGATCACCATATAAAATATTAATTTTATAAATTTTCAATCAAAAGTTATTCTTGTATTTTTTTTCTATTTATAGCATCTTCATCTCTTCATTATTTATGGGGGTTTAATTGGAAAAAAGAATTTTAGGAATTACTGATCTTGAAGTTAGTAAAATCTGTCTTGGAACTATGACTTGGGGCCAACAGAATACTCAAGAAGAAGGATTTGAGCAAATGGACTATGCTCTAGATATGGGTATTAATTTTTTTGATACAGCTGAAATGTATGCTGTACCTCCAAAAAAAGAAACACAAGGATCTACTGAAACAATTATTGGCAATTGGTTTAAGGAAAGAAAAAATAGAGACAAAGTTATTTTAGCGACAAAAGTTTGTGGTAGAGCCCCATTTACTTGGTTAAGAGATGATGAAATTCCAACAGAACAAACAAAAGAGCAAATATTTGAAGCTGTTGATAAAAGCCTTAAAAGATTAAACACAGATTATATTGATTTATATCAATTACACTGGCCTGATCGTCCAATGAACTTATTTGGTGGAAGTATTACCTACCAACATGTTGATAGCTCTTCAAATTCTATTGATTCGATTTTAGAATCTTTGTCAGAATTAATTAAAATGGGGAAAATTAGACATGTGGGTCTTTCAAATGAAACCCCATGGGGAACAATGGAATTTATTTTCCATTCAAAAAATAAAAATTTACCAAAAATACAATCCATACAAAACGCTTATAATTTGTTAAATAGGATCTTTGAATTTGGTGGTTCTGAAATTGCATTTAGAGAAAAGGTTGGTTTATTGGCATATTCACCATTAGCTCAAGGCTACCTAACGGGTAAATATCAAAATGGAAATCTACCCAAGGGATCTAGAAAAGAACTTTTTAATAGATTACAAAGATATGAAGGAGCTGGAAGTGAACAAGCTATTGATGCATATTTAAATATAGCTAAAAAATACAATATCGATCCTTCTCAGCTTGCAAACCAATTTGTAACTACCCGACCATTTGTTACTTCAAATATAATTGGGGCAACAAGTATGGAGCAGCTTAAATTAGCAGTAACATCAAATCAAATTTCTTTAAATGAAGAAATTGAAAATGAAATAGAAGAAGCTTTCAAAATCCATGGTAATGTTGCATCTTAAATTTAATCTACAGAAAATAACAAAAGCGCATTACCAGGCATATGGTTATAAATACCATAACCTGAATTAATTGCCATATAACCATTTCTTATTGATGGGCCTGATCCACTAAAACTTCCACCTGAAGCAGGTGTTCCGGAAACACTTTTAAAGTCCCCTAAAGAATTAAAAGACCATATAATTTTTCCATTCTTTTTATCGTAAACTCTAATACTGCCGTCTAAGTGTCCAGCTATTACAGCTCCTGGTATAGCTGTTACAGCTGCGGAAATACCAGGATCACAATTAAAATCAATATCCTTACACTCTTTATCCGTAATATTTGACCATATAATATTTCCTGTTTCTGCATCTAAAGAATGCATACCGGGTTTACGATTTAACCAAACTTTTCCATCATGAGTATTTTTCATATCATTTATTGGGACATAAACAGTTTTCCCTTCTGATGCCATACCAAAATGTATACCACCTTGAGTTCCGCCCCCGGAAATAGAATTTGACCATAAAATTTTACCTGTATCTGGATCAAGACCATACACAGAACCAGATTTCTGACCTGCAACAAGAATATCTCTATCGTCTAAATCAATCATTATTGAGCTGGCAGAATAGTCCATATCTGGACCAAATTCTTTGGG
>CAZLAN010000058.1:0-4883 GCA_964557485.1 uncultured Rhodobiaceae bacterium
TAGGTTTTTCTCAAGATATTATAATGCATGTTTCTGTAGCAACATCTTTAGCTATTATAATCCCTACGGGTTGGCGTTCTTATATAACTCATAAAAAAAACGATGCTGTAGATGGTTCTGTTTTAAAAAAATGGTTAATCCCTACTTTAATTGGCTCGACAATAGGAGCAATTATTGCAGGTTTAATATCGGGATTTTATCTTACTTTTTTCTTTGCCACAGTTGCGCTATTGGTTTGTATTAACTTATTTTTATCTAATGAAAATTTCAAACTCGGTAATAAATTACCTTCAGGATTATTGAGTCTTAATATTCCCTTATTTGTAGGTGCATTTTCAGCAATGTTAGGAATTGGTGGCGGAACTTTTAATGTCAGTATAATGTCTTTATATGGTACGCCTATTCATAAAGCTGTAGGAACATCTGCAGGTTTAGGTTTTTTTCTTTCTATTCCAGGAACTTTATTTTTTATCTTAACTAGTTTTTATGTTGCAAATCTTCCACCGATGTCTTTAGGTTATGTTAATATTCTTGGTTTATTACTAATTGCGCCTTTGGCTGCAATTTCTGCACCCTTAGGAGCAAAATATGCTCATTCTCTTCCTAAAAAAATATTAACTAGAGTTTTCGCAATTTTTCTTCTTTTTACTTCATTGAGAATGTATTTAGAGCTTTTTTAAATCTTTTGATCATAGTCACCAATTTCAGGAAAATTCTTTAATACATCATTAAGTGAAGAAAAAACCTCTTCCATTCTTTCTTGCGAAACCGGACTTTCGCATACAACAACTAAATTTGGGGAATTGGAGGATGCCCTAATTAATCCCCAGCTTCCGTCTTCAAGAGTAATTCTAACACCATTTACAGTTAGAAGAGATGAAATCTTTTGTTCTGATATTAATTCTTCATTTTCTTTTTTTTCTTGGAATATCTTTTTTATATCTTCAACAATTTCATATTTCTTTTCCTCTGGGCATTTTGGCGACATTGTTGGTGTAGAAAAAGTTTTAGGAAGTTCGTTATAAATTTCTGAAATTCTTTTATCTCTATTATCGTCTAGAATCTTAACAATTTCTATAGCCGATAAAACTCCATCATCATAACCTCTTCCAATAGGTTTATTAAAAAAGAAATGACCGGATCTTTCAAAACCTGCAATGGCACCAACTTCATTGGTTTTTCTCTTTATGTAACTATGACCAGTTTTCCAATACATAACTTCTGATTTACTTTCTCTTAATATTTTATCGGAGATAAAAAGTGATGTTGATTTAACATCAATAATAAATTTAGAATTCTTATGATTTTTTGAAATATTTCTAGCAATAAGTAGTCCTAATTTATCAGCAAATATTTCTTTACCATTATCATCAACTACTCCTACTCTATCTCCATCACCATCAAAAGCAAAACCAATATCTGCTTCATTTTCTAAAACATGTTTTCCTAAATCAGAAAGCATCTTCATATCTTCTGGATTAGGATTATAATTTGGAAAATTACTATCTAAGTCGCAATGTAAAGAAATAACATCTACGCCAATCCTTTTTAGTGCTTCAGGAGCAAATAGACCTGTGGTTCCATTTCCACATGCCACTACAGCTTTAATTTCTCTATTTACATTAATTTCAGATGTAAGGTCGTCGATATATTCATTATTAATATTTCTAAAGACATATTTACCTGGTTCTTTTGATAAAGATATTTCTTTGCTAATTAAATCTTTGAGTTTGTTAATTTGATCTGGACCAAAAGTTAATGTTTTTTCTGTTCCCATCTTTATCCCTGTCCAGCCGTTAGGATTATGACTTGCTGTGACCATTGCAACATTATCGCAATCAAGAAAATATTGAGAAAAATAAGCGCCAGGAGAAATGGTTAATCCAATATCAAAAACATCAATACCCGCAGCAATAAGACCTGCAATAAGAGCCTCTTTAATTTCTTCAGAATATGATCGAAAATCATGCCCAACACAGATTTTATTATTACTATTTGAATTTTTTTGAATTATATCGCCAAGGCATAAACCAATTTTTTGAATTCCTGGTAAATTAATTTGATCAGGATAAATCCACCGAGCATCATACTCACGAAAACCTAAATCATATATTTTCTCTTTCTCGTTATAATCTTGAAGAGAGAAATTTATGGGATTTGAATAGTTGATGTCCAACTATTTTCCTTTCATCGCTTTTTCTAGAACTTTTCCTGTTTGTTCTCCACCGTTAAAGAAAGGTTTTGCATTTGTGAAATCAGAAATGCTTTCCCAATTCTTTTCTAAATCTTCTGCGGTTGCTTCTAGACCTAAATTTTCACCTTCGCTTTCCATAATCTTTGCTACAGAATAAACACCTGCACCAGCGCATAAAATTGTTCCTGTAGGACTGTTTTCACTTGAAAGATAAATAACTGCAGGTGTAACGCTACTTGGAGTAAGAAGATCTTCTGCTTCCGGAGGCATAAGATTAGCTGTCATTCTTGTGTAAGCTACCGGACATAGAACATTACAATTAATATTATATTTTTGACCTTCAAGTTTTAAAGAATTAATAAATCCAACGAGCCCTAATTTTGCTGCCCCATAATTGGATTGTCCAAAGTTTCCGTATAATCCCGTAGAAGATGTTGTAACTAATATTCTTCCATAATTCTGTTCCTTCATTATTTCCCAAACCATTTTAGTAGGTTTGACTGAACCCATGAGATGAATATCTGTTACAATTGTAAAATCATCAATTTCCATTTTAGAAAATGATTTATCTCTTAAGATTCCAGCATTATTAATCAATATATCAATTCTACCAAATTCATCTACAGTCTGATCAACCATACTTTTTACGCCGCTATCATCTATCACAGAAGACCCATTTGGTATTGCCGTTCCTCCTAAATCAATAATTTCTTTTACAACATTATCTGCAGCTTCTGACGATCCCCCAGATCCATCAACTTCACCACCTAAATCATTAACAACTACTTTGGCACCTCTTTTAGCAAACTCTATGGCATGGCTTCTACCTAAGCCTCCTCCAGCGCCAGTAACGATTACAACTTTATCTTCAAAACTTATTGTCATGATTTTCTCCTCAAAATCTATAATACTCTTTGTCTTTTGAAAAACTTATGGTCAAGTTTATTTTTAACTATAAAATACACTGATAAGTAATAATTTAAACAAAAAGAGGTAAAAATGATTTTATACGAATTTGCTCAAGCTCCAAATCCTCGTAGGGTTAGAATTTTTTTAAGTGAAAAAGGGATAGATATCCCTACAGAACAAGTTGATTTAATGAAAGGTGAACATAAAAAAGATGAATATAAAAAAATGAGTCCTCTTTCTCAAGTCCCAACTTTGGAATTAGACGATGGGACATATATTACTGAATCTATAGCTATATGTCATTATTTCGAGGCTTTACATCCTGATCCCAATTTATTAGGAAAATATCCTAAAGAAATCGCAATTATTGAAATGTGGCAAAGAAGGATTGAATTATTACTAATGATTGGAATTGCTAATACATACAGGCATGGACATCCTGCTATGGCCGCTCTTGAAGATCAGGTAAAAGAATGGTCAGAAGCTAGTCGACCAAGGGTAATTAAAATGTTGCATTGGTTTGATAAGCAGATGGAAAATAAAGAATTTATGTGTCTAGATCGATATACCATTGCAGATATTTCAGCATTAGTTTGTTTTGATTTTGCTAAGTGGCCCAAAATTGATATTCCAGATGATTGTACTAATCTTAAAAATTATTATGAAAGATTAAACAGTAGGGCAAGTTCATCGGCATAGAATAATTCTTGACCAAAGCCTTGTTTTTTAATAGAAAAATACTGTCAGATGGTTGGATGATCGCGTCTTTATAGGCGAGGAAAGTCCGGGCTCCAAGAGACACAGTGCCGGGTAACTCCCGGCAAGGGCAACCTTAGGGAAAGTGCCACAGAAATAAACCGCCGTTATGGTAAGGGTGAAAAGGTGCGGTAAGAGCGCACCGCATGTTTAGTAATGAACATGGCTAGGTAAACCCCACTGGGAGCAAGACCAAATAGAAATGGCTATAGGAATCGTCTCTTTCCTTGCTGTTAGGGTAGGTCGCTAGAGATTTATGGTAACATAAATTCCAGATGAATGATCATCACCACTTTGTGGATACAGAACCCGGCTTATAAGCCATCTGACAAATTCATTAAATTTTGTAAAAGTTATCCACAAAATAGCTATTTATTGTATTTTTTTCCAAATAAAACCATTGACTCCCATAAAATCCCATGATAACCCATAATATGGCGCCATGCGTATGCCTTTTTTAAGGAATTAATTATGAAGATATTTTTGTCTAATACAGAAAACAAAATAGACACAAAAGGAAGGGTTTCTATACCTTCGCAGTTTAGATCTGTTCTTGAATACCAAGGATTTGCAGGTGTTTATTTATATCCTTCATTTACTTCTCAGTCGATAGATGGAGGAGGGCAAAATTTAATCAAACAAATTTCGGAAAGTGTTGAAAAAATGCAATTCTTTGCAGAAGAAACAGACGCATTAACAACTGCTCTTTTTTCAGAAACTTATCAATTGAATTATGATCAAGATGGAAGAATATCGCTACCAGAGAACTTAATAGAGCATGCAAATTTAAAAGATAAGGTTACATTTGCTGGATTAGGGCAAAAATTTCAAATGTGGCAACCTTCTGCTTATGAAGATTTCAAAAATAAAGCAAGAATTAAAGCTTTAGAAAATCGGAATCTTATTGGCCCCTCTCTAAACCTTACAAACGCTCAAAAGGAAGAAGAGTGATGTTAGAAAAAGATCTTCATCACAAGTCAGTTATGATTGAAGAAGTTCTATCTATTTTAAAGCCTTCAGATGG
>CAZLAN010000058.1:4983-7793 GCA_964557485.1 uncultured Rhodobiaceae bacterium
TATCCTCAATGCAATTAAGTTCTCCTGATAGGGGTTTTTCGTTTCAACATAACTCTCCTTTAGATATGAGAATGAGTCAAAAAGGGGACAAAGCATATGATTTAATAAATTCTGCAAGCGAAAGTTCTTTAGCAGATATTATTTATACATATGGTGAAGAGCATTCTTCGAGAAAAATAGCTAAAGAGATCATAAATCAAAGAAAATTTAAAAAAATAGAAACAACTTTTGATTTGATTGAGGTGATATTAAGGGCAAATAAAAGAAAAAGTAAAAGAATTCATCCGGCTACGAAAACTTTCCAAGCTATAAGAATTTATATAAATGACGAGTTAAAACAACTTTACCATGCACTTATATCTTCTGAAAAATATTTATCAGAAGGTGGTAAGCTTATAGTAATTTCTTTCCATTCGCTCGAAGATAGAATAGTTAAAAATTTTATCAGAGATAATTCTGTTTCTAAAAAGAAATATGATCATAAAAGTGTTAATAAATCTTTTGTTTATGAAACTAGAAAAGTACTAAAGCCTAGTAACCTTGAAATAAAAAATAATAGAAGATCTAGATCAGCTAAATTAAGATGGGTTTATCGTTCTAGTCTTTCACTTGGTTTATCTGAGAATTATCACAATTATCAAGAGTATGGAGGTGTAGAGTGTTAAAATTCATTTCATATTTACTCCTACTAATATTTCTTTCGATTAATATTTACCATTACACAATTAGTTATGAGGTTATAAAATTAGAAAAACAAAATAATTCTTTAAAAAAAGAAATATTCTCCGAATTAGATAAAAGAGATCAACTACAAACTGAATGGGCTATTATTGTTAGTCCTGATAATTTAGAACGGCTAGCAAAAAAATATTCAGAAAAACTAAGACTAAGACCTATTTCAGGTGATCAAATTACCATTATTCCGCAAAATATCGAGGAGGGCGAATAATGGGAAAAGGCATTAAAATAAAAAATAGGATTGTTGCTGGTGATGATATTTCATATCTATACAAGAAAAAAAATTTTCTGATTACTGATAATTTAAAAAGTAAAAAACCTACTTATGTTGGCAAGGAAAGATTAAAAATAGCCCTTGTATTCTTTGTTGTATTTTTCTCGATTTTCTCAATTAGAAATACTTTCTTATCAATTTTTCCTGGAGAAGTAATAAGTCAACCTAGGAATTCTATCGCTTTATCCGAAAGCAAACCGCTACCTGATATTTACGATAGGAGTGGAAAAAATTTACTTGTAACAACTGTTCGTACTGTGCGGGCTGCTGTAGTTAAAAGATCCAATGAAAAAGAATTTGATATTCATAAAGCGGCAATTAAGTTATCCCCCTATTTAAAACAGGATCCAGAAATTATATCAAAAAGGTTGTCAAAAGGACATTATATAGAATTGATTAATGATATTAGCGAAAAAGAACAATATGAATTGTTAAATTCTGGTGTTGCTGAGGTAGAGTTTAATAATGTATGGAGAAGAGTTTTTCCTAACAAGAATCTCGCCTCACATATCTTAGGTTTTTCTAATAGAGATTTTGAAGAAAATTCATCTGCTGGTTTTGAAAGGTGGATTTACAAAAACAAAATTAATTCTGAAAAGATTATTTTATCGCTTAACATAAATGTGCAAAACCACCTTGAAAAAAAGTTATTTGAAGCTATTGATAAATATGATGCAAAGGCTGGATTTGGTATTATCTTAAATGCAAATAATGGAGAGATAATAGCTCTTGCTTCATTACCAAACTATGATCCAAACAAAATAAATTCTTATTCTCCAGTTAAAACTAAAACGAAAAGATTTAATAGGGCCATTCAGGGCCATTATGAAATGGGTTCTGTAATGAAGATCTTTACATTAGCTATGGCCCTAGAAGAGGAAAAAATAGCTTTATCTGATGAATTTGATGTATGGAAGTGTATTAGTAAAAATAGGCATGGATGTCTCTCAGATTATTCTAAAAGTAGTAAACAATTCTTAAATGCAGCTGAATGTCTGATAAAATCATCGAATATTTGCATGGCTCAAATAGCTAGAATAACTGGGATTGATGCTCAAAAGAGATTTTTATCAGAAACAGGGCTTCTTGATGAACAATTCCTAGAGATTTATGAGATGGGGAAACCATCATTACCCGAGAGATGGAATAATTTATCAATGGAGCAAATTTCTTTTGGGCAAGGTATTAGTGTAGTTCCATTATCATTAGCATCTGCCGCTGCCTCGATTGTTAATGGTGGGTACTTAATTGAACCAACTCTTTATTTAAATGAAACTAAAAGTAGAAATACTACAAAACTAATATCCTCAGAAGTAAGCGAAACTATGCGGTATGTAATGAGACAAGTAGTTAAATCTGGTTCTGGAAAACAGGCTGATGTTGATGGGTATGATGTTATTGGGAAAACAGGAACGGCAGATAAGCCTTGCTCTACAGGAGGTTACTGTGGACGATTAACTAGTTTTGTAGGAGCTTTCCCGGGTTGGGATCCCGAATATGTAATTCTTATTAGCCTCGATAACCCTCAAAGCAAGAAGGGCGTTAGAGGATCGTCATCTGGTTGGAATGCAGCCCCTACAGCAGGAGAAATAATAAGATTATCTGCTCCATTATTAAATATTGCTAAAAGAAATGAAGATAATAAATTTTATCAAAATCATGTAATGGCTGACATAAATGATTAACTTAAAAAGTATAGATAAATCTCTTTCAGACAAAATAGAAGTTAAAGGCATAACATGTGATAGCAGGGATGTAAGGTCAGGTTATATTTTTTTTGCTATTGAAGGTGAAATTG
>CAZLAN010000059.1:0-7665 GCA_964557485.1 uncultured Rhodobiaceae bacterium
ATCGACGAAAGTGTAAAGATTTTCTTTTTGCTCGGTATTGTACCGCCGTTATCGGGCTATTTTATAGTTGCAAATGACGACTATGCAGAGTTAGCTCTCGCTGCTTAAGCGCGAGCGCTCAAATTAACTCCTAATTAGTTGCATAATTAGGCGGGGCTTGAGGAGCGCCTGGCAACAGAAGCTTCTCGCTAATTTTGGAAAAATATATTATATCTCTATTAAAGATTCAGTTTATAGTATTGAGTATTCAGGAGTTCATTTGGTAAAAAGTAGAAAAGAATCAGACTCTTTTGGTCAAATTGATGTTCCCAACAATGCTTATTGGGGAGCACAAACTCAAAGATCACTTAAAAACTTTTCAATTGGCGAAGAAAAAATGCCAGAATCTATTATTAAAGCACTTGGCGTTATTAAGCTTGCCGCAGCAAAGGTTAATCAAAGCCAAGGAAAACTTGAAAAAAAAATATGCAATGCTATTGCTCGTGCATCAAAAGAAGTTATTTCAGGAAAGTTAATTAATCATTTCCCTTTATCAGTTTGGCAAACAGGTTCAGGGACTCAAACAAATATGAATGCCAATGAAGTCATATCAAACAGAGCTATCGAATTAATGGGTGGGAAAAAAGGATCTAAAAAACCTGTACACCCAAATGATCATTGCAACATGTCTCAATCTTCAAATGATACCTTTCCGACAGCAATGCATATTGCATGCGCAATGGATACAGTTGATAATTTATTGCCATCACTAAAAAAGTTAAGCGCCTCACTTCAAAAAAAATCTATAGGTTTTAAGAATATAGTTAAAATTGGCAGAACCCATCTTCAAGACGCAACTCCTATTACTCTAGCTCAAGAATTTTCAGGCTACCAAACACAAATTGAAAAAAGCATTAAAAGAATTGAAGGATCATTATCAGATATAATGTATCTAGCCCAAGGGGGTACAGCGGTCGGTACTGGTTTAAATACTAAAAAAGGTTTTGATAAGAAATTTGCCAGAGAATGTAGCCTTATTTTAAATATGAGCTTTAAAACAGCTGAAAACAAATTTGAAGCTTTAGCTACGCATGATAGCTTATTAGAGTTTTCTGGCTCTTTAAATACAACCGCTTCATCACTTTTTAAAATAGCAAATGACATAAGGCTTTTAGGATCAGGGCCTAGATCAGGATTAGGAGAAATTCATCTTCCAGAAAATGATCGAGGATCTTCAATCATGCCTGGGAAAGTTAACCCAACCCAATGCGAAGCAATGACGATGTTATGCTTACAAGTTATGGGTAACCACACTTCCATTAGTATGGGAAATAGCCAGGGTCATTTTGAACTTAATGTTTATAAACCGCTAATAGCTTATAATATTCTACAATCCGTAAGATTGCTTTCTGACGGATGTAAGAGTTTTGATAAAAATTGTATTTCTGGAATTAAACCTAATAAAAGTGTAATTGAAAGACATGTAAATAACTCGCTGATGCTTGTAACTGCGTTAGCTCCAGTAATTGGTTATGATAAAGCCTCTGAGATAGCAAAAAAAGCTCATAAAAATGGCACAACATTAAAAGAAGAAGCTATTAAATTAGGTTATATATCTGAAAAAGATTACGACAAAATAGTTAGACCTGAAAAAATGATTAATCCATCGTAAGATGAATAATCAAATCAAAAAAACTGTAAAACTTAAGGGCCATATAACCAGTATAGCTTTAGAAAAAGAATTCTGGAATGAACTTAATGAAATTGCCTTAAAAAATTCAAAATCAATGGATAAGCTATTAGAAGAAATAGATTCTCTTGATAGATTAGGAAGTCTTGCTTCTGCAGTAAGAGTTTTTATCTTGAAAAGATTAAAAAGTGAATCAATATAATATAACACCCTAACAAGTAAGAAGAGATAATGAATAATATTAAATATGAAGAAATAAATATATTTAATAGATTAAATGAACCTCAAAAAGATGCCGTTTTTCATAATGAAGGTCCAGTGCTTGTTTTGGCTGGTGCAGGAACAGGGAAAACAGGCGTTTTAACTACAAGATTAATAAGAATATTAATGGAAAAAAGAGCCCTTCCAGGAGAAATTCTTTCTGTTACCTTCACTAATAAAGCTGCAAATGAAATGAAGGAGAGAATCACAAATCAAATTGGTGACCTTTCTACAGGATTAAAGTGGCTTGGAACATTTCACTCAATTGGCGCTCAAATTCTTAGATTTCATCCAGAAAAAGTTGATCTAGACAGCAATTTTATAATTTTAGATACTGATGACCAAGTTCGTTTACTAAAGCAAATCATAAAAGATGAAAATATTGACGATAAAAGATGGCCTGCAAAGCAATTATTAAATTTAATAGATAAATGGAAAAATAAAGGTCTTTATCCGGAAAATATTTCAGCAAATGATGGAGATTATTATGATAATGGCAAAGGTCAAAAATTATATAAAATCTACCAACAAAGATTAAAATTTTTTAATGCAAGCGACTTCGGCGATTTAATACTCGAGTGTATAAGGCTTTTTGAAAATAACCCTGATATTCTTCACAGCTATCAAAGAAAATTTAAGTATATATTGGTTGACGAATATCAAGATACAAATTTTTCACAGCATAAACTATTGAAACTCATTTCTGGTGAAGAAAAAAATATTTGTTGTGTGGGTGATGATGATCAATCAATATATTCTTGGAGAGGCGCGGAAGTTTCAAATATTCTTAAATTTGAAAAAGATTTTTCTAATGCAAAGATTATTAGGCTAGAAGAAAATTATAGATCTACAGGACATATTCTCTCGGCGGCCTCTAAATTAATAGAAAATAATGAATCAAGACTTGGTAAAACTTTATGGACGGGATCAGGTGTAGGTGAAAAGGTAATAATAAAATCTGTTTGGGATGGCGAAGAAGAAGCAAGACAAATAACTTCAGAATTAGAAAAAATGTCTCTTAAAAATATAAATTTAGATGAAACCGCTATTCTAGTTCGAGCTAGTTATCAAATGAGAGAATTTGAAGATAGATTTATATCTGTAGGTTTGCCTTATAGAGTTATAGGTGGGCCAAGATTTTATGAAAGAAAAGAAATAAGGGATGTTAATGCCTATTTAAGATTGGCAGTTCAGCCAGAAGATAGTCTTGCCTTAGAAAGGGTTATAAATACACCTAAAAGAGGGATAGGTGAAACTTCTGTTAAAAAAATTAGAGATCATTCAAAACTGAATAATTTACCAATGATAGAATCTATAAAAGATCTTCTTTCGGAAAATAACTTTAAAGGAAAAGCTCAAAACTCTCTAAAGAAATTAGTAAACTTAATTAATCATTGGAATCAGTTAATTCAAGAAGCAGATAAAGTAGATATTGCCGAAATAATAGTTGAAGATTCTGGATATTTGGAAATGCTAAAAAATGAAAAATCTGTAACTTCTGAAGGAAGGATTGAGAATATCTATGAGCTCTTTAGGTCTCTAGAACCTTTTGAAAATATTCGCTCCTATTTAGAACATATTTCACTAGTTATGGAACTTGATAGTAATAATGATAGTAAAAAAGTCAGTCTTATGACCTTACATGCAGCCAAGGGCTTAGAATTCGATTATATATTTCTACCTGGCTGGGAAGAAGGGGTTTTCCCAAATCAAAGAGCAATTGATGAAGGCGGAATAGAATCTTTGGAGGAAGAAAGAAGATTAGCTTATGTTGGTATTACGCGCGCAAAGAAAAAATCTTCAATTTTCTATGCTGCAAATAGAAGAATTCATAATCAATGGTTATCATCAATACCGTCTAGGTTTGTCAGCGAATTACCTGAAGAGAACATAGAAACCGATCTATCTAATTATTCAGGAGAAAAAGAGTTGTTCAGAGAGCAAGAATTTACAGATTTTGATCAATCTGATTATGAAACTCCTGGATGGGAGCGTGCTAAATATCATTCAGAAGTTAAAATAATTGAGCATCAAGAAACAGCTAATAAAAATCTTTATAAAGACTCACCTTTTAAGCTAGGCTCCAAAGTTAAACACAAGAAATTTGGGAAAGGTGAGATATTAAGTATTGACGGAAAAAAACTTACGATAAATTTTGGCGAAAGTGGAACAAGAAAAGTAATGGAAAATTTTGTTGAAGCAATAACATAATTTGTTTTAAATTAAATTGATGAATAATTCAAAAAATATAAATCGTATCAAAAAATTAAGGAAATTAATTGCTGATAATCAATTAGATTCATTTTTGATACCTCATGAAGATGAATTTTTAAGTGAATATCTTCCAAAATATACTGAAAGATTAAAATGGATAACTGGTTTTAGCGGTTCTGCAGGTTTATCTATAATATCAACTAACAAAGCAGCAATATTTGTTGATGGTCGATATACTACACAAGTTAAATTAGAAACATCTAATAAGGTATTTGATTACCTACATTTAATTAACCCTGGCCTCTTTAAGTGGATAGAGAACAATCCTTATAAATTGGAAAGACTTGGATTTGATCCTAGAACTATATCTCAATCTAATTACAAAGCTCTTAATCATTCTTGTTCCAAGAAGGGTATAGAATTAGTAGAATCTAAAAATCTAGTAGATCAATTGTGGAACAGAAAAAAAGAGAGAAATAATAAAGTTTCTATACATGAACTTAACTATTCTGGGTTATCGTCATCTAAAAAAAGAAATAAAATAGTTAATTATCTTAAAAAGAAAAAAGTAAGTTCATTATTTATTTCACAGCCTGAAAATTTATGTTGGCTTTTAAATATTAGAGGAAACGATCTTGAACATACTCCAATAGTTAGATCATCAGCGGTTATAACTAAAGATAATTCTATCACTTTATTTACTGACAATAAGAACATAAAAGGTAAAATTCATAATTGGATAGGTAAAGAAATAGAAATTTTAAATTTTAAAAGTATTAAAAAATTTATATCTAAAGCAAATTTTAAATCTATTCAATATGACCCTAATTACACTCCCTCATATATAGCCAAAATATTTAACAATTTTACATTAGAAACTTATGAGAGAGATGATCCAATAACACTACTAAAAGCTTGCAAAAATTCTACGGAAATAAAAGGATCAAGAAAAGCTCATTTGATTGATGGAATTGCATTAACTAAGTTTCTTTGTTGGCTAGATACTACAACTAGCAAAACACGAATAGATGAATTAACTGCATGTGAAGAACTTTTAAAATTTAGGAAAAGAAGTAAATCCTTTAAGTCTTTATCTTTTAATACAATTTCTGGAACAGGAAGTAATGGAGCGATAATTCACTATAAGTCTAATAAAAAAAGTAATAAATTTCTAAAGGAAGATGATCTTTTCTTATTAGATTCTGGTGGGCAATATAAATATGGGACAACAGATGTTACAAGAACAATTTCAATTTCTAAGAATCAAAAAAAAATTGGGTATGAGAAAATAATAAATTTTACCTTAGTTTTGAAAGGTCATATTGCTCTCGCATTAGAACATTTTAAATATGGGGAAACAGGTCTTAAGCTTGATTATTTAGCGAGAAAATTTTTAAAAAAGAATGGATTAAATTTTGACCATGGCACTGGTCATGGAGTGGGTAGTTATTTGGGCGTACATGAAGGTCCTCAAAACATATCTCCAAGATCTAGAATCGCACTTAAAAAGGGAATGATTATTTCCAATGAGCCTGGATATTATAAGGAAAATGAATATGGAATAAGGATAGAAAATCTTGTTACTGTGGTTAAGAGTAGAAATAAAAATAAAGACTTAACTATGGAAACATTAACTCTTGCTCCAATAGATATAAAGTTAATAGATAGGTCTTTGCTGACAAAAAGAGAAATTGAGTGGCTAAATAATTATCATAATAAGGTTTATAAAAAACTATACCCTTATATGAATATAAAAGAAAAATTGTGGTTAAAAAATTCAACTAAATCTATTTAAGTAAGATTTTATTCCAATCATCTTCATTGAGAGTTTTTACACCAAGAATCTTTGCCTTTTCAATTTTTGAGTTTGTCGGTTTGCTACCTAATATTAGATAATCAGCCTTTTTGGATAAACTTGAAAGAACCTTTCCTCCTAAAGATTCAATACGTACTTTAGCTTCAGCCCTACTCATTTGGTTTAAAGTTCCAGTTATTACTATTTTTTTACCTGATATCTTACTGTCAATTACAACCTTGTTATATTTCTTAACTAAAACACCAGAATCTAAAATAGAAGGAACTAGTTGTTTACTTTCTTTATTCGTAAAAAAGCTTTTTAGTGAGTTAATTACTTTGCCGCCTATCCCATCAAGTGAAGCAACCTCATCTAATTCTTCTAATGTAAAATCAGAAGA
This sequence comes from uncultured Rhodobiaceae bacterium, assembly GCA_964557485.1. Lineage (GTDB taxonomy): Bacteria > Pseudomonadota > Alphaproteobacteria > MED-G09 > MED-G09 > AG-430-B22. The sequence goes on from CAZLAN010000059.1 coordinate 6,340, forward strand.
AAAAACTTTAATCATATTTTCAAGAGAAACAAAGTGATTAGCAAGAATATTTGCTGTTGAGGAACCTAGGTGTCTTATTCCTAAAGAATAAATAAATCTATCAAAATCAATTTCTTTCTTATCATTTATTGCCTTAAAGAGTTTATTAACGCTATCTTTTAAAGTATTAATTTTTCCTTGTGATCCTGATGTATAAAGCCATATCTTAGGAGGATTCTCTTTGTATCTTCTTTCAAGATAAAAAATATCTACGGGATCTTTAATTAATCCTAAATCAAAATATTCATTAATTTGTTTTTCTCCAAATCCGTCAATATCAAATGCATCTTTAGATACAAAATGCTTAAGTTTTTCTTTTGCCTGTGACGGGCAAGAAAAACCAGCTGTACACCTTATATGCTTTTCAAAATTAGGTCTTTCACTTTGTTCATTTAGTAATTCTTTTTCGGCTTTAGAGCCGCAAACTGGACATTTATTAGGAATCTTTATTTTTCCTGAACTATTTCTTCTTTTAGATTTTATTACCTCTATTACCTGTGGTATCACATCTCCAGCCCTTTGAACCCAAACACTATCGCCTATATGTATATCTTTTTTTTCAATATCATCATAATTATGTAAACTAGCATTTGAAATAACTGCTCCACCGATTGTTACAGGTTTTAATCTAGCAACAGGTGTTAGAACTCCAGTTCTTCCAACTTGAATTTCTACATCAATTATTTTAGTTACAGCTCTTTCAGCTGGAAATTTATGAGCAATAGCCCATCGAGGATGATGTCCAGTTGATTGAAGTCTCTCCCTCCAATCAAGCCTATTTAATTTATAAACTATGCCATCAATGTCATAACCAATATTTACACGCTTATTCAAGATATCATTATAATAAACTTCTAAAGAAGTTACAGAATTATGCACACTATATTCAGGATTAATAGGAAGTCCTAAAGTATTGAAATAACTTATTATTTGGCTATGTAAGGAGAATTCATTATAATTCATCTTCCCCCAACTATAAGCAAAAAACTTTAGTGGTCTTTTAGCTGTTTCCTTTGGGTCTAATTGCTTAAGTGAACCCGCAGCAGCATTCCTTGGATTCTTAAATAAATCTTTCCCTAAATCATTTTGTTTTTCATTTAATTTTTCAAAATCATCATGAGTAATATAAACCTCACCTCTTATTTCAAGTATATCCGGAGCTAATTTTTTATCGATACTTTTTGGAATTTCATCAATTGTTTTAATATTTTCTGTGACATCCTCACCAAAATTTCCATCCCCTCTTGTAGCACCAACAATTAGCTCGCCAGACTTATAAATTAATGT
>CAZLAN010000060.1:0-7566 GCA_964557485.1 uncultured Rhodobiaceae bacterium
TTTCACCTTTCCAAGCAAAAACTGGAATATTTTTATTAGCTATTGCCGCCGCCGCATGATCTTGTGTAGAAAAAATATTACAAGATGACCATCTTATTGATGCACCTAAAGATATTAATGTTTCAATGAGAACTGCTGTTTGCACTGTCATATGGAGACATCCTATTATATTTGCATCTTTTAATGGTTTTGATTTAGAAAATTCTTCTCTTAGAGCCATTAATCCTGGCATCTCAGTTTCAGCTATTTCTATTTCTTTTCTTCCCCATTCCGCCAAATCTATATCTGCTACTTTAAAGTCACTTAATTTCACTGAAATTCTCCTAATTAAAATTTTAAAAATTTAAACATCTTGACGGTCATCATTAGATAGTATCTCACTTGCGATACCTATATATTTATGTCCTGCCTCTACTGACACTTCTATTGCACTTTTTAAATCCATTTCCCCTCTAATAGAGCCTAATTTTACTAATAAAGGTAAATTAACACCACCAACCATTTCAATTTTATCCTTTTCTATTAAAGATATTAAAAGATTTGAAGGGGTATTCCCAAACATATCAGTTAATAATATTACGCCATTATCTTCGTTTACTTCATTTATTAATTCTTTTATTTCCTCTTTCTTTTTCTCAATATCATCGTCATGCCCTATGCATACAGTTTCAAGATTTTGTTGAGAACCAATAACATGCTCTAATGATGATTTTAATTCTAGAGCTAAATTTCCGTGAGTTATAATAATTAAGCCAATCAAAAATATCTCCTAATGTTAACTATTACTTTTTAACCAAAGGAAGCGTAACAGTAAATATAGCTCCACCATTTTCTTTATTACCTGCAATTATTGACCCAGAATGTGTTTCAATAATTTGTTTACATATTGAGAGACCTAAACCTGAATTATTTCCAAAAGTTTTATCATTAGGCCTATAAGTATAAAACCTATCAAAAACCTTTAATAAGCTATCTTTAGGAATCCCAGGGCCATTATCTTTTATTTCTATAGTGACATTCTTATTTCTTTTCCACATTGAGATATTTATATCATCACCTTTTTCTGAAAAGGAAAGAGCATTATCTATTAAATTATGAAAAACTTGAGCAATCTTATCTCCTATACCTAGGATTATAATTTCTTCATCTTCAGCTCTATAATTGATATTGATTCCATATTTTTTTAGAGTCGTAGATTCTGCAACTTCAATAATTGACTTTATAACATCATTTAAATCAATTTGAGAAAACTTTCCTTTTGCAAGTTCAACTTCTAATCTTGAACTAGAAGATATATCCGAAATTAATCTGTCTAATCTTTTAAGATCTTTGAAGGCTATTTGTATTAATTCATCTTTTTCCTTTTCATTTTCTGAAGTATTTAATGTTTCTATTGCGCTTTGTAAGGATGTAAGGGGGTTTTTAACTTCATGTGCAACATCAGCTGCAAATGCTTCAACTGCACTGACTCTATTTTGAAGTGCCTTTGTCATTCTCCTAATTGATCTTGATAATGCACCTATTTCATCCTTTCTATTGTCCATTATAGGTGTATTTCCTACACCGGCATCAGTAACTCTTTCTGCAGCCCTTGAAAGACGTGTTATTGGTCTTGCTATAGTAGTTGAAAGAGCGGCAGACAAGAATAAACCAACAAATAATGTTATAATAAAAACTCTAACAAAACCTTCTCTACCTTCTTGAAGAATTATACCTATATCACTTTCATCAGTAGTAAGAAGTAATGCATTAACAATTTCTTTATTGCTATATACAGGAACAGTTACATGAACAATTATCCCACCATTATTTAATTTATATTCTTTAGCAACTGATTCCCCATATAAAGCCTTATTGATATCTATTGGCGAATAACCATTTATCGGCAATATTGGAGCATTGCGCCCAAAATAATTTTCTAATACTTCAAAAATTCTATCAAAATATGCTTTATTATTAGTATTGTTTATAATTTCAGAATTTGAACTTTCAAAATCTCTAGTATCAAATATTATTTTTTCATTTTTATCAAATATACGAGTTCTAGTTTTTACAAATTTACTATCTTCTTGCCTTTTAAGAATAAATTTATTTAGATTTTCTCTAAAAGTTATTCTTATTTCTTGATCTAGATCAAAGGAAAAAGCAAACAAGTTGGCTTGCACAAGAAGGGCTTCAATCCTTGCCTTTATTAAATTATCTTCAGATTTATCAACATATATAAAACCTAAAGCCAGAAAGATAAGGCCTATAAAATTAATAGTTATAATTCTTGCTGCTAATGATCTTGGTTTAAATAAATTGAACATATTTTTATTGGTTAAATCTGTATCCTATACCGTATAAGGTTTCTATAGATTTAAAGTCTTTGTCTATAGATTTAAATTTTCTTCTTATCCTTTTTATATGGCTATCAATAGTTCTATCATCAACATATATATCTTCCGTATATGCCGCTGACATCAATTGGTCTCTATTTTTTACATATCCAGGACGGTTAACTAAATTTTCTAATATTAAAAATTCTGTGACAGTTAGTTTAATCCTTTCATCCTTCCATTGACATTCATGTCTATCTATATTCAAAAGCAAATCTCCTCTTTTTATTAAAATATCCTTGTCAGAAAGATTAGAACCATTTTCAGCAGAACTTCTCCTTAAAATTGCTTTAACTCTTTCTATAAGTAATTTTTGTGAAAAAGGTTTTGTAATATAATCATCAGCGCCCATTTTAAGACCAAGCAGTTGGTCAATTTCATCATCTTTTGATGTTAGAAAAATAACAGGAATATCAGATATATTTCTTAATTTTTGAAGAAGCTCAAGGCCATCTAATCGTGGCATTTTAATATCAAGAATAGCTATATCAAAAGAATCATTACTCAAAGCTTCTAGCCCTGAAATTCCATCAGAAAATGTTTCCACATCAAATTTCTCGGACTTTAAGGTTAGAGCAAGTGATGCTAATATATTTTTATCATCATCTATTAAACAAATCTTGACCATCTATCATATAAATTAGTTTATTTTTTTTAAAAAGTATATAATACCTTACTTTATAAGTTCTTAAGTTTCTGTTATAAATGCATTGTATTTAGTGGATAGAAAATTGGAGAATATTGGAAATAATTTTTCAGGAATAGAGCCAGATCTGCATGGATTAATTAATCTAAAAAAGGTTCATTGGAACTTAAATCAAGAACAAATTTATAAAATAACTGTTGATAAAGAGCAGGGAATTCTTTCAAAGGATGGGGTTTTGGTTGTTGAGACTGGAGTGCATACTGGAAGATCGGCAAATGATAAATTTATAGTTAAAAATAATGAAAATGTTAATTCTATATGGTGGGATAACAACAAATCAGTTACAGAAGAAAATTTTGAAAATTTACACAGAGATGTTCTAACTTTTTGTGAAGATAAAGAAATTTTTATTCAGGATTTATTTGGTGGTGCTGATCCTGATTATAGATTAAGCACAAGAATTTATACTGAGTATGCGTGGCATTCTCTTTTTATCCAGAATTTACTAATTGAAGTTAAAGAAGATGAAAAAAGTGAATTTTCTCCTGAATTTGTAATTATTGATATTCCAAGTTTTAAGGCAAACCCAGAAAGGCATGGATGCTCTTCAGAAACAATGGTAGCAGTGAATTTTGAGAAGCGATTAGTAATTATAGTTGGCACTTCTTATGCTGGAGAAATAAAAAAATCTGTTTTTTCAATGCTTAACTATATTCTTCCTCCTAAAAATGTAATGCCAATGCATTGCTCTGTAAATGTAGGGATTGATGATGATCCTGCAATATTTTTTGGTTTATCAGGAACAGGTAAGACTACTTTATCGGCAGATCCAGATAGGATTTTAATTGGTGATGATGAACATGGATGGTCAAATAATGGTGTATTTAATTTTGAAGGCGGCTGTTACGCTAAAATGATTAGGCTTTCAAAAGAAGCAGAGCCTGAGATATATGAAACAACCAAAAGGGTAGGAACTATTTTAGAAAATGTTGTAATAGATGAATCATCAAGAGAATTAGATCTTGATGACGATACTTTAGCAGAAAATACACGAGGGGCTTACCCATTATCATTTATTCCTAATGCAAGTAAATCTGGAAGAACAGTGATGCCAAAAAATATAATTTTACTAACATGTGATGCTTTTGGGGTGTTGCCTCCAATAGCAAAATTATCTTCTTCACAAACTATGTATCATTTTTTATCTGGTTATACTGCAAAAGTAGCTGGCACAGAAAAGGGTGTAACAGAACCTGAAGCAACTTTCTCAGCATGCTTTGGAGCACCTTTCATGCCTCGTCACCCATCTGAATATGGAAAACTTCTTAAGAGTCTTATAGCTGAGCATAGAGTAAAATGTTGGCTTGTTAATACGGGGTGGACAGGTGGTCCTTACGGTACAGGAAATAGGATGCCAATAGATGCGACAAGAAAATTACTATCATCTGCCATAGAAGGCTCTCTTTTAAGTGCTGAAATGAGAATTGATGAAAATTTTGGATTTGAAGTTCCTTTTAAGGTAAAAGGTGTTGAGACATTAATACTTAATCCAAGAGAAACATGGGAAAATAAATCTGACTATGATCTTCAAGCTCATAAATTAGTTAAAATGTTTTCTGATAATTTTAAGGCTTTTAAACCTTTCGTTGATATAGATATCATTGATGCTGCGCCTAATCTTCAGGCCGCAGAATAATTTAGTGAGCTTCATCCCAATTTTCACCAGAATTTGTTTCGGTAATAAGTGGAACACTCAGCTTCAATAATGGTTTATGTGCTACTTCCATAATTTCTCTAATCTTTTCCATTGATTTATTTGTATTTTCTTTTTTTGTTTCAAAAATAAGTTCATCATGAACTTGTAAAAGCATTTTTGTTTTAAGCTCTTTAAGTTTGTCGTTATTCGATAATATTATCATTGCTCTTTTAATTATATCTGCAGCTGATCCTTGAATGGGAGCATTTATTGCCGCTCTTTCCATAAAAGATCTTCTCGCTGGATTCTTGCTTTTAATGTCTTCAACTATACATTTTCTCCCCAATAATGTTTTTACATAACCATTTTCACCAGCAAATTTTTTTGTTTCTTCCATATACTCTTTTATTGCAGGATATTTATTAAAATAAGATTTTATATATTCTGAGGCTTCTGTTCTTGTAATATTTAATTGTTTTGCAAGACCAAAGGCAGAAATACCATAAATAATTCCAAAATTTATAGCTTTTGCGTTTCGTCTTATTTCAGGTTTCATATCATCAATAGGTACATTAAAAACTTCAGATGCAGTAGAAGCATGAATATCCTTTCCTTCTAAAAATGCATTTTTTAAGTTTTTTTCATCAGCTATATGCGCAATAAGTCTAAGTTCAATTTGGCTATAATCCGAACTTATTAATAGATTCCCCTTTTTTGGAATAAAAGCCTTTCTTATCATTCTTCCATCTTCACTTCTTATTGGTATGTTTTGTAGGTTAGGATCTGACGATGCTAATCTACCGGTAGATGTAGTTGCCATTGCAAAAGAAGTATGAATCCTTTTTGTTTTCTTATTAAGGTAAGTTGGCAGAGCATCTGTATAAGTTGTTTTAAGTTTAGATAATGCTCTCCATTCAAGTAATTTCTTGGGAAATTCATGCCCTTTGTTTGCTAAATTTTCTAGCACTTCTGCATCAGTTGACCATGAACCAGTAGATGTTTTTTTACCACCGGGTAAAGCCAATTTATCAAATAAAATTTCACCAACTTGCTTTGGCGATCCTAAGTTAATTTCTTCATTTATTAAATTAAAGCAAGATTTAGCAATTTTTTCGATTTTCTTTTCAAAATTATCTGATAAATCTTTGAGTTTTCCTGTGTTTATTGAGATACCTTCTTTTTCCATATCCATAAGAATTTTAGCAAGAGGCTTTTCAATTATTTCGTAGATTTTCGTCTGGTTCTCTTTTATTAGCAAAGTTTTAAGTTTTTTCCATAATCTTAGGGTCATATCAGCATCTTCTGCGGCATATTTTCCTGCTTCGTCTATAGAAATTTCTTGAAATATTTTTTTATCTTTGCCGCTGCCAATTAACTCTTTAAAGGATATAGCTTCATGGTCAAAATAAAATTTAATTAAAGTATCTAATTTATGTCTTATTCCACCTGAACCTAAGGAATAAGAAAGCAACATCGTGTCATCATAATTTTCTATATTAATATTATATTTTGCTAAAACTAGTGCATCGAATTTCATATTATGAAGTATTTTAATTATACTTTGGTCTTCTAGAAGATTCTTAAGAAAAGTTATTGCATCATTGAAATCTAATTGCTTCAGATCTGTTTTTGTATGTAGTAAAGGTACATAACATGCATCATTTTCTGATGTGCAAAGTGAGAATCCAACCATATCAGCACTTACAGCATCAAGCGAATTTGTTTCTGTATCAAAAGCAACAAATCCTTGTTCCTCCGCTTTCTTATACCAGCTTAATAATTCTTCTTTTGAGTTAATAATTTTATACTTATCTCTTTTGAATGCCTTTTTTATTTCTTCATTTTCTTTTTTATCAATTACCATAGATGTATCAATTTCTTTTTTTGTACTTGATGTAGGTTTAATTGAATCAGAATCAATATTAAGTTCTCTACATTTTTTTTCTGTTAAAGTTTTAAATTCCATTTCTTTTAGAAAACCAATTAATTTTTCAGGATCTATGTCCTTTAAGGATGTTTCTTCAATTGGTATTGGTAATGGTATATCGTTCTTTAAGGTCACAAGTTTCTTACTGATATAAGCTTGATCTTCAAATTCAATTATATTTTCCCTTCTTTTGTTTTGTTTGATAAAAGATGCATTCTTAAAAAGACCATTTAAGTCGCCATACTCATTTATAAGGAGCGCAGCAGTTTTAATTCCTATTCCTGGAATTCCTGGGATATTATCAACAGAATCTCCCGCTAATGATTGTACATCTATAACTTTTTTTGGATAAACACCAAATTTTTCAAAAACACCATCTTTATTAATTAATTTCCCTTTCATAGTATCCAGCATAGATATATTATTTGAAACGAGTTGCATTAAATCCTTATCAGAAGATACAATTGTGACTTGCATGCCTTCTAATTCTCCCTCTTTTGCATAACTTGCAATAAGATCATCTGCCTCAAAGCCAATAAGTTCTACATAAGGAATATTAAAAGCAGAAGTTGCCTGCCTAATTACAGGAAATTGAGGTATTAGGTCTTCAGGAGCCTCTGAACGGTTTGCTTTATAGTCTGGATAGATTTCATTTCTAAATGTTTTCCCAGATGCATCAAATACAACAAGAAGATGAGTTATTCCTCTTTTATCTCTTTCTTCTCTTACTAATTTATCAAGCATATTACAAAATCCAGATATAGCTCCAACTGGAAATCCATCTGACTTTCTTGTCAGTGGAGGTAGAGCATGATAAGCCCTAAAAATATAAGTCGACCCATCGACTAAACAAATATGTCTTTTATTTTTATTCATACTGATTCTTTAATTAATATTATGACATTAAGTTTAATGTGGT
>CAZLAN010000061.1:0-407 GCA_964557485.1 uncultured Rhodobiaceae bacterium
GGCTTCAGAGCAGGGCATGATTCAGTTATTTTAGCTGCAGCAATTCCTGCAAAAGCAGGAGACCGGTGCCTTGAATTAGGCATTGGAACAGGTGTTGTTTCCTTATGTTTATCTCATAGAGTTAATGATTTAGAAATTGTCGGAATAGATAAAGATAATAAAGTACTTAAGTTAGCAAAAGAGAATATTTCAGTTAATGACCTAAGTAGAAATGTTTCATTATTAAAAGGTGACTTAAATAAGGGAATTAAAGATTTTTCTAATCTTAAGAGACAAAGTTTTCATCACATCTATTCTAATCCACCATATTATATTGAAGATGAGATAGTTTTTCCTCTTAATAAAAATAAAAGAAATGCCTATATTGGAAATAAAGATAGTCTAAAAATTTGGATAAAACTTGCTTT
>CAZLAN010000061.1:417-7364 GCA_964557485.1 uncultured Rhodobiaceae bacterium
AAATCAAAAGGAACTATTACATTTATAAATCATATAAAAAATCTTCCTGAAATTTTGGACATTTTTAGTTCTTCAATGGGATCGATAAGTGTAACGCCAATATTTTCTAATGTTAAGAAACCTGCTTCAAGAGTTATAATAAGTGGCGTAAGAGATTCTAGAAAACCAATAAAATTTAACCAAGGACTTGTGCTAAATAATAAAGATGGAAAACCAACTAAAAGAATTGAGGGTATAGTCAGAAATGGAAAGGCTCTAAAAGATTGAGACTTTATTGCTATTCTTTCAAGCAGAATTACTATAAAAAAAGAATTTATCGTCCTGGAGGTTTTTGTGACAGCAAAAAATATGGAAGAATTAGTATCTCTTTGTAAAAGAAGGGGATTTATATATCAAACAAACGAGTTATATGGCGGTATGCAAGGTTTGTATGATTATGGCCCATTAGGCATAGAACTTAAAAATAACCTTAAAAAAGCTTGGTGGAGCTCTATGGTTTACGAAAGAGATGATATTGAGGGGTTGGATTCATCTATTCTCACTCACCCTAATGTCCTTAAATATTCTGGTCACGAAGATACATTCACTGATCCTCTCGTAGATTGCAAGGATTGTAAATCACGTTGGCGTGAAGATCATATTAATGATAAATCTTGTCCCTCTTGCGGATCAAATAACTTAACTGATCCAAGGCCCTTTAATCTTATGTTTAAGACAAATATAGGACCTGTTGATGATGGTTCAAGTTTTGCATATTTGCGACCTGAGACAGCGCAACAGATTTTTATAAACTTTAAAAATGTAGTTGATTCAACTTCCCGTACTCTTCCTTTTGGAATTGCGCAAATCGGTAAGGCTTTTAGAAATGAAATAACCCCTAGAAATTTTATTTTTAGGGTAAGAGAATTTGAACAAATGGAATTAGAATTCTTTGTTGAACCTGGTGAAGATGAAGAATGGCATGATAAATGGGTAGATCAACGTGTATCATGGTGGGAAAAACAAGGAATAAAGAAAAGCAATTTAGAAATTCTTAATGTTGATGAAAATGATTTATCGCACTACTCAAAAAAAACTGTAGATATCATGTACAAATTTCCTCATGGGCTAGAAGAGCTAGAAGGTATAGCAAATAGAACAGATTTTGATATTGGATCACATACAAAAAACCAAAAAGACTTTGAAATAGTTTCTGAAGTTAAAGAAAATAAAGATTCTGTAACAAAATTAGCTATACAAAATAAGATTGATAATACATGGGTAATTCCATATGTAATTGAGCCTTCAGCTGGTGTTGATAGAGGTGTTTTAGCGTTACTTAATGAATCTTATAAAGTTGAAGATTTGGGAGACGGAAAAAACAGAACCGTTCTATCATTAAAATCTCATTTATCTCCAATAAAAGCAGCAATAATTCCTCTAAAGAGAAACAATGATGAACTTGTTGCAACTGCCCAATCTTTAAAAGATACATTGCAAGCTTTAGGTAAGGGCAGAGTCCTATTTGATAATGCAGGAAATATAGGTAAGAGCTACAGAAGACATGATGAGATAGGTACTCCAATGTGTATCACAGTTGACTTTGAAACTCTTGAAGACAATTCTGTTACAATAAGAGATAGAGACACTATGGAGCAAAAAAGAATTAAGATTGAAGAAGTTACTGATTATTTTAATGAAAATATCTTGTAAAGGTACTTATGAACAATTGGATACATTCTTTTGATGATCCTTTAACTGATAAAACTAATCAAACGTTAATAGGAAATAAAGGTTACAATTTGTGCTTAATGCATAATCTTGGACTACCTATTCCAGAAGGATTTATAATTAATTCTAATGCTTCAAGGTTTTTTATAGAAAATTCAAAATTTGATAAAGACTTTGATGATATATTAAAGAAAAATCTTAAAAAGATAGAAGGAAAAACAAATTTAGAAATTGGCAATAATAAAAAACCTTTAATTCTTTCTATTCGTTCAGGCTCTAAGATTTCAATGCCTGGAATGTTAGATACAATTCTAAATATAGGTCTTACCAAAGAAATTGTTAAATCTCTTTCAATAAATGGCAATGATTTTTTTGCTTATGATACATGGAGAAGATTTATACAAATGTATTCTCATGTTGTTTACAAAATAGATAACTATGATTTTGATGAGATACTAGAAAATTATTTATTGGGAGCTAATTTGTCCTCTGTAAGTCAACTTGATCATGAAGATCTAGAAGAAATTTGTGATATGTATCTAAGTCTTTTCAAAGAAAGGGTAGGTAAAGAATTTCCTGACGATCCATATGAGCAAATTAAAGAGGGAATAATAGCTGTCATAAATTCTTGGGATAATGAGCGAGCTATTTCTTATAGAAATATTAACAATATACCTAACGACATAGGATTTGCAGTAACCATACAAAGAATGGTTTTTGGGAATTTCAATACTAAAAGTGCTTCTGGTGTAATTTTTACGAGAAATCCTGATACAGGAGAAAACAAAATAAAAGGTGAATACTTAATTGAATCACAGGGTGAAGATGTTGTATCTGGCTTTGTTACTCCGAAAAATATAAATGATGTAAATGATGAAAAGGATTCATTTATTGATATTTTTCCTGACATCTATTCTGAAATTAAAAAAATGTCAAAACAACTAGAAAGCTATTTTGGTTTTGTTCAAGATATTGAATTTACTATAGAATCTGAAAAGTTGTGGGTATTACAATCACGTAACGCTGAAGTAAATGCACTTGCTTCATTTAAAATTCTAAACGATATGGTTAATGAAAAAATAATTAATAAAGTCGAAGCCATTAAATTAATTAAAGAGGAACACATTGAGAATTCTTTATTTCCAATTTTAGATGATTCTCAAGATTTAAATATTTTAACTAAAGGTTTACCAGCTTCGCCAGGTGTTGTCTCTGGTAAGGTAGTATTTGATTTGGAAGGAATTAAATCTGTTAAAAAGGAAAGAAAAAATGCAATTTTAATCCTTCTTGAGACTAAGACAAACGATATTAAGGCAATGCACGCTTCTGATGGAATATTAACCGCAAGAGGAGGGTTAACAAGTCATGCAGCAGTGGTCGCAAGAGGTTTGGGCAAACCTTGTGTTACGGGCGCAAGAGAAGTTGATATCAATTCAGAAAAGAGGATTATTGTAATTAATGATCTTTTAGTATCAGAATTTGAAGAGGTTACTCTAAATGGACATACGGGTGAAGTTATTGAAGGAATTGCTAAAACAAAACCTCAAGATCCTCCAAATGCCCTTAAAGAAATACTTATTTGGTGCGAAGAAATTACCGATATTAAAAATGCTGAACCTTTGTCATTGATTAGGGAAGTAAAATCGAAAAATAACTAACTATTCTGTTGGCATTTTCATTGGACCAGTGCTTATAACGTCATCTCTTGCGGTAATAGGGTCTTTAACAACTAAATATTCAAGGTCTTCAAGATCTTCTGGCACATACCAATGTATACGATTTTCTTCATAAGCAAGTAGAACCGTTTTGGCTATCTCTTCTGAAGAAATTAACCTCCATATACCTTCTGTGGGAAGTGTTTTTCTTATTTCTTCGCCAATAATAGGCGTATCAATTACACCAGGCAATATATCAGAAACCCTTGTATCAAAACGCTTGAATTCTGCGGAAAGTGATTCAGTTAACCCTTTTACGGCATGTTTTGTTGATGAATATACAGAAGTCATTGGTAATCCGATAATACCAGTAGAAGAAGAGGTATTAATACATAAGGAATTAGGAGTATCTTTTAAAAGATTAATGGCTGTGTATATACCATTAATAACTCCTATTAAATTAATATTTATGACTTTTAAGTGATTTTCATAAGGTTGATCTTCAAAAAACCCTCCTTCAGCAATACCTGCATTATTAAATAATATATCTAATTTTCCTTCTGAAATTTTAGAAAACTCTTCAACACAATCTTCGAAAGAAGATTTATCTGTAACATCAAGTTTTCTACACAATAAGTTATTTGAATTTAACTTCTTAGATAGAATTTCTAAATTTTCCTCATTAATATCATAACATCCAACAAACCATCCTTTTTCTAAAAATAGTTTTACAGTAGCTTTACCCATACCACTTGCACCACCAGTAATAAAAATATATTTATTTGCCATAATATTTCCTTTCAAAACTTAACGGATTAAATCTAAACCAATATCAAGAGATGGGGAAGAGTGCGTTAACCATCCAGAAGAAATATAATCAACACCTGTTTCAGCAATTTTTAATATATTGTTTGAATTTACACCCCCTGATGCCTCAAGCTTTACTTTGTTTGAGTTAATTTTTACTGCTTTTTTTAGGTCTTTTATTTTGAAATTATCGAGCATCACAATATCTGGAGAATATTCAAGGGCTTCTTTAAATTGATTTAAATTATCAACTTCGATTTCAATTTTTGTTTTATCTTTTACTTTCATAACCCTTCTTAAAGCCTTTGATATAGATCCTGAAATAGCTATATGGTTATCTTTGATTAATATTGCATCATAAAGACCAAATCTATGATTATAGCCTCCACCTTTTAGGATGGCATATTTCTCTAAAAATCTTAAATTTGGAGTCGTTTTTCTAGTGCACAATATTTTAGATTTTGTTTTAGAAATTAATTTTACCATTCTAGATGTTGAAGTTGATATTCCTGAAAGATGAGTTAAAAAATTTAGAGCTGTTCTCTCTCCCGCAAGCAGATCAATAGCAGGACCTTCAATTTTAGCTAGAATTTCTTTCTTACGGATTGTCTCACCATCATTTTTTAGTTTGATGAATTTAATTTTATCATTAATAACTTCATATACTTTTTTAGAAACATCGATGCCACATAAAATACCTTTTTCTCTAGAAACAAAATGGAAAATTGCCTTATCCTTCTTTAAAAGAACACTCTTACTAGTAATGTCACCTAATTTTCCGAGATCTTCTTTTAATGCCGATTGAACAATTTTTTTCAATTGTGAATGATTTAATTCTTTCATAAATTTATCATTCTATTAACTGAATCAAGTGCTCTTTTAGCTATTTTTTCATCTATAAGAACCTCATTTTTTTCATACCATAATGATTCAAGTATATTTTTTAAGGATATCTCCTTCATGTGAGGACAAAGATTACAAGGTCTCACAAAATTTACATTCGGAGTTTCTACGGAAACATTATCACTCATCGAGCATTCAGTTACCATTAGAACCTTTTTAGGTTGGTTTACTTTTACCCAATTAATCATTGTTGAAGTAGAGCCTGAGAAGTCAGCCTCATCAACAACTTCAGGGGAGCATTCAGGATGCGCAATTACTTTTACACCTGGTTCGTTTTCACGAAATTCTTTAATTTCGTCAACAGTAAATTCTTCATGGACTTCGCATCTTCCTTTCCACATTATAATTTCTTTTTTTGTTTCTTTGGCTACATTTAAAGCAAGGTACTCATCAGGTATAAAAATTACTTTATCAGTATTTAAAGAATTAACTACTTGAGCCGCATTTGATGATGTACAGCAAATATCTGATTCAGCTTTAACTTCTGCAGAAGTATTTACATAAGTAACAACAGGAATATCTGGATTTTCTTTTTTTAATTGAATAACATCGTCTCCGGTTATTGATGACGCCAATGAACAGCCAGCATCTAAACTTGGAATTAAGACTTTTTTATTCATGTTTAATAATTTTGATGTTTCAGCCATAAAATGAACACCGCATTGCAATATAATTTCGCTATCCACTTTAGTAGCTTCTTTAGCTAATTGAAGCGAGTCGCCTCTAACATCACTAATGCAATGAAAAATTTCTGGGGTTTGATAATTATGAGCAAGGATAGAAGCGTTCTTCTCTTTTTTAAGGACATTAATGGCTTCAATATACGGAGCCATAAGTGGCCATTCAATTTTTGGAATTACTCTAGAAACTTTTTCATAAAGAGAGTTAGTTCTGCTTTCAAGACTATCATTCCATGAAATATTCATTTCTTCTAAAATATTTGAAGAAAAATGCTCAGGTTCATTATTGAGTAATGATTTATCCATAATATCAACTAACTTATTATCCTTAATTTTTGGTATTTAAAGACATTATTTTTTAAATAGTCAAAGAAAAATGAAAAATTAAGATATTTTCTTTAGAATTACACTTCCAGCTGAATATCCGGCTCCAAAAGAACATAAAACCCCAATTTCATCCTTTTTCATATCCTCGTTATATAAAGAGAAAGCTATAATAGAACCTGCTGAAGAGGTATTTGCATAATCCTGCAATATATTTGGTTGTTCATGATCCTCTGGGACTCTACCTAAAACTTTCTTTCCAATAAAATCATTCATACTTTTATTAGCTTGGTGAAGCCATAATCTTTTTATTTCCTCAATTTTAATTTTTTCTTCCGCAATATGATCAGTAATAAGTTGGCTAACCATTGGAACAACTTCTTTAAAGACTTTCCTACCTTCCTGCATAAACAAAAGATCTCTATCTAAAGGGGTAGATTTTTTTGCATTATTCAAGAATCCAAAATTATTTCTTATATTATTTGAAAATTGAGTAATACATTTTGTTGAAAGTATTTCAAAAGAATTACTCGATTTAGCTGTTTCATTATTTTCAAGTATCATAGCGGTGCAGACATCCCCAAAGATAAAATGGCAATCACGATCTTTAAAATCTAAATGTCCTGAACAAATTTCAGGATCTACTATTAAAATAGTTTTAGCACTTCCTGATCTAATCATATCTGCAGCAGCTTGTACTCCAAAAGTAGCTGAAGAGCAGGCTACATTCATATCAAAAGCGAAACCTTTAATTCCTAATAATTCTTGAACCTCTATAGAAACAGCAGGATATGCTCTTTCAAGGTTTGAACATGCAGTGATAACCGCATCAATATCATCAGATGTTTTTCCAGCCTTTTCCATAGCT
>CAZLAN010000062.1:0-7302 GCA_964557485.1 uncultured Rhodobiaceae bacterium
TGACAATCTCCTTAAAAGGGAGGTGCTCTACCTACTGAGCTACGGGCCCACTCAATTAACCTTTTAAATGCTTGCTTAAATCAAATCAAACGAAATCTATTAGTAATTATTATTTTGAATCATTAATAAATATGTTAATCCTTAATTGAGGGATTACTTATGAAGTTATATATTTTTGTGCCATTGGTTTTTTTATTGTCTTCTTGTGTATCAACAAATGATGAAATACCTGTAGCCGGAGAACTGATATGTACGGCGGCAGGAGTTAATAAAGAAGAATGTATTAATGCTGCAAAAATAAATGAAAATAATGTCGAAGATGAAAATGACACAAAAAGTGATAGTTAACTTAATCTTGATAAAATAATTCTCTAAAATCTTCTAATTTATTATTTTCAATACACTCTCTAATATCTTTCATAAGAGAAAAATAATAATTTAAATTATGTATTGAAATAAGCAAGGAACCTAAAGGATCATTAATTTTTAATAAATGATGTAAGTATCCCTTTGAGTATTTATTTGAAACAAAGAAATCACTGCTCTCATTTAAAGGTGAATTGTCATCTTCAAATTTTGAATTTCTTAAATTTATACTTTTCTTTCCTATATAAGCATTTCCATGCCTTCCCTCTCTTGTAGGGACAACACAATCAAATATATCAATACCTCTATAAACTGCTTCAACAATATCTTTTGGTCTACCAACGCCCATTAAGTATCTAACCTTACTTTCAGGAAGATTTGGTGCTGTATAATCAATAACCTTAACCATTTTGTCATGCCCTTCTCCAACAGCAAGTCCTCCGATAGCATATCCATGAAAATCAAGATCAATATTTTCCTTAATAGATATTTTTCTCAAATCTTCAAAAATTCCACCTTGAATAATACCAAATTGGGCTCCATAAATATTATTAGCATTTTCAAGATAATAGTCTTTTGCCCTTTCAGCCCAGTGAAGAGATAATTCCATAGATTTTTTAACATTTTCATGTGTTTCAGGAAATTTTGTGCATTCGTCTAAAACCATTTGAATATCTGACTTTATAAGATTTTGTGAATCAATAACATTTTCAGGAGTCAGAAAATGCTTTGACCCATCGATATGAGATTGAAATTCGACACCTTTTTTTGAAATTTTTGTAAATTTGGCAAGCGACATAACTTGAAAACCCCCTGAATCTGTCAAAACAGGTTTATTCCAACTCATAAACTTAGATACTCCTCCAAACTTAGATAATGTCTCTAACCCAGGTCTTAATAAAAGATGATAATTATTAGAAAGAATTAACTCATATCCAATTTTTTCAATTAGTTCAATTGGAGTAAATTTAATTGATCCTTGAGTGGCTATCGGCATAAATGCAGGAGTCTTGATTGTGCCTCTTTTTGTATTAATTATCCCTGATCTTGCGAGATTATCTTTTTTTTTAATTATAAATTTGAATTCAGTCATAGTTTTGATTTAATAAAAAACAAGAATCTCCATAAGAATAAAAACGAAATTGTTCTTTAATTGCATATTTGTACATTTCTAATGCAGTTTTAGTCCCTATTAATGAACATATCAAAATAAAAAGAGAGGACTCAGGTAGATGGAAATTAGTTACTAAAGCATCAATGGACTGAATCTTTTTTCCTGGATAAATAAATATGTCAGTAAAATCATCATAAGGCTTAAATAGATCGACCTCATCAAAAGATGATTCTAAAGCTCTTAATGTAGTTGTTCCAATAGAAATAATTCTTCTTTTTTTATCTAAATAGGCTTCATTTAGGCTTTTGGATGTATTCTCAGAAATAGAAATTTTTTCAGAGTGAATCTTATTATCGCTTATTTTATTTTTCCTTAAGGGTAAGAAAGTTCCAGGACCTATATTCAAGGTAACTTTTTCAATATCAATATTCATATTTTTTAGATCCTTAAAGATTTTCTCAGTAAAGTGTAAACCCGCAGTTGGTGCAGCTATTGACCCTTCAACTTCTGAATATATGGTTTGGTAACTAATATTATCATCTTCGTTTAATTTCCTTACTTTTGATATATATGGAGGTAATGATATTTTACCATTTTCATTTAAAATCTTTATAAATTGTGAATTGTTCTCTTTAAAATCTATATAAATAGTTTCATTATCCTTTTTTAAAACATTGCCATCAACATTATTAAAAACAAATGTATCACCTATCTTTACTTTTTTTCCTGGTAAGGCAAGACAGCTCCATAATCCCTTATTTATGTTAGTTATAAATGTAAATTCGACAAAAGTTTTATCACTAATCTTGGTGCCTCTAATTTTTGAGGCATTAACTTTCGTATTGTTTAAGACTACTAAATCACCTTCCTTTAGATGATTGCATAAATTTGAAAAAACTGTTTCTTCATATAGTTTAAAATCTTTTAAAGCTAAAAGTCTTGAAGAATCTCTCGGGTAAGCAGGTTTTGTTGCTATTAATTCTTTTGGTAAATTAAATGAAAAATCTTCGATAAACATCTATTCATTATTAGTAACCTTCATTGAGATAATTTTATCAGGATAGTCAGGTGGCTCTCCTCTTAAAATTTTATCTACATACTCCATACCTTCTATTACTTCTCCAAAAACTGTATATTGAACATTTAAAAAGGAACTTTCTTCAAAACAAATAAAAAATTGAGAGTTTGCGCTATCAGGATGTTGTGAGCGCGCCATTCCTAAAGTTCCCCTAACAAAAGGCCTATCATTAAATTCTGCCCTTATATCCGGCAAATCAGAGCCTCCCATTCCTGTCCCAGTTGGGTCTCCAGTTTGGGCCATAAAACCATCTATTACTCTATGGAAAATAATTCCATCATAAAAACCTTCATTTGCAAGAAGAGAAATCTGAGAAACATGTTTTGGTGCAACATCAGGAAATAACCTTATATTAACCTCAGCTACTGGAGGGGTTTCTGAAGGATCTGTAATCTCAGCATTTTGAGTTATTTTCATTTTTATAATATTAGAGTTTGAATCTTCTGCTTTTATATCTGTCATTGGTACCGCCAAAAAAATTAAAATTAAACAAAGTCTAGTTAATATAATTTTAAAATTTAACATATTAAATTTTATTATTTATAGATTCTTGAATTATAGGACTAACAAAACTAGAAAAATCACCCTTCATTCCGGCTATTTGTTTAACTAATGATGATGAAATATAGCTATATTCAGGTCTAGAAATTAAAAAGATAGTCTCTATATCTGGATTCATAACCGAATTCATTCCAGCCATCTGAAGCTCATAATCATAATCAACAGGGCCTCTTACGCCTTTTATCAGAATATTTGCTTTATTCTTTCTTGCAAAATCAACTATTAGACCAGAAAAGGATTCAACCACTACATTATCTTGTGCCCTTATGTCATTAATTTCTTTAGTTATATCTAAAATTCTTTCTTCTATTGAAAATAAAATATTTTTGTCTTTATTTTCACCTATAGCAACAATTACTTTATCAAAGATTTTAGAGCTTCTTAAAAGAATGTCCTTATGTCCAAGAGTAAAAGGGTCAAAAGAACCTGGATAAACAGCTATTTTCATTCTTCGCCACCATCGCTTTCAAATATTCTCTCTACACTAACAACATGTGATTTTTTGTCTATATTAAATATCTTTACACCTTGAGTAGTTCTTCCCATAACTCTAATGTCAGAGACAGGGCATCGAATTAATTTACCATTATTATCGATAAGCATAATTTGATCGTTATTTTCAACTACAAATGATGCCACTAAATCCCCGTGTGATTTCGTTAATTTAATACCTATTACGCCTTTCCCGCCCCTATTAGTAGTCCTATATTCATATGCTGAAGATCTCTTACCTTGTCCATTTGATGCTATGGTAAGAATTATCTCTTCACTGGCTGCTAGTTCAGAATACCTTTCAGTTGATAGTTCTATATCATCACCATCTATTCCAACCTCATCTTCTTCTATATCATCATCAGAAGTTGCCTTCCTCATAATTGATGCCATTTTTAAATAAGATCTCAACTCGTCATTTGTTGCCTTTACCCTATTTAAGACAGACATACCAACAACACTATCTCCTTTTTGAAGTTTAATACCTCTTACTCCAGTAGACGATCTAGATGCAAAAACTCTGACCTTCTCAACATTAAACCTTATACTTTGACCTTTTTTGCTAGTTAAAAGAATATTATTTTCTTCAGTACATGTTTGAACGGATATTATCCTTTCACTTGAATCAAGTTTCATGGCAATTTTACCATTCTTATTAATTCTCCAAAAATCAGCTAGAGAGTTTCTTCTAATACCTCCTGAAGAAGTGGCAAACACAACAAATAAATTTTCCCATTCATCTTGATTTTCAGGAAGTGCCATTACTGTTGTTATTCTTTCATCTTCATCAAGAGGCAATAAATTAATCATAGCTTTGCCTTTAGCTTGTGGGCTAGAAAGTGGTAATTTCCATGTCTTTAATCTATAAACCATGCCCTTTGAAGAAAAGAAGAGTATAGGTTGATGAGTATTTGCCATAAAAATATGCCGTACGAAATCATCATCTTTTGTTTGCATTCCAGCCCTACCCTTACCTCCTCTATTTTGCGATCGATATGTGGATAAAGGAACTCTTTTAATATAACCAGATCTACTAACAGTAACCGCCATATCCTCTTTCTTGATTAAATCTTCATCTTGTACATCATCAAGCTCGCCAAGAATTTCAGTTCTTCTGGGTATAGCAAAATTATCTTTAACAAAGATTAGCTCTTCTTTAATTATGTTAAAGATTTTATCTTTACTATCTAATGTTAACAAAAGACCTTCGATAGTAGTTTTTAATTCATCTAATTCATTTTGAATTTCTCCAATACCCATAGCTGTCAATCTTTGAAGTCTTAATTCTAAAATTGCCCTTGCTTGTTCTTCGGTAAATGAGCAGTTCCCTTTTTTAGTTATTCCATGCCTTGGATCATCAATTAATTCAATGAGAGATTTAACATCTTTAGCCGGCCATTCACGATCCATGAGATCTTCTCTAGCCTCTGCAGGTGATTTTGATGATCTAATTAACTTAATAATTTCGTCAATATTTGAAACAGCTAGAGCAAGGCCTACTAATAAATGAGCTCTATCTCTCGCTTTATTTAACTGAAACTTTAATTTTCTAGTTACAACCTCTTCACGGAAATTTATAAAGCAATTTAACATTTCCTTAAGAGTCATTGATTTTGGAGAGCCTCGATCAAGGGCAACCATATTCGCTCCAAAAGATGTTTGTAATTGAGTAAATTTATAAAGTTGATTTAAAACTACATCAGCCATTGCATCACGTTTCAACTCAATAACTATTCTCATTCCATGTCTATCGCTTTCATCTCTTAGATCAGATATTCCCTCGATAGTCTTATTTCTGACTAAGTCAGCAATTTTCTCAATTAATAAAACTTTGTTTAATTGATAAGGAATTTCAGTAACAATTAGCGCTTCTCGGTCTTTTCTAATCTCTTCTGTCTCAACTTTTCCTCGCATTATGACTGAGCCTTTTCCTTCGCTATAGGCGCTTCTAGCTCCATTTCTTCCGAGAATAAAACCTCCGGTAGGAAAATCTGGCCCAGGAATAATTTCAAATAATTCTTCATACTCTATTTCTGGATTATCAATTAAAGCAATACATGCATCAGTAACTTCTGATAAATTATGGGGCGGAATATTTGTTGCCATTCCGACTGCAATACCGCCTGAACCATTAACCAATAAATTTGGAAATTCTGCAGGTAAAACAATTGGTTCACTTTCTGAATTATCGTAGTTTTCTTGAAAATCTACAGTATCAAGATTTATATCATTTAAAAGATGGTGCGTAATCTTTTCCATCCTTACCTCTGTATATCTCATAGCGGCAGGAGGATCGCCATCGACAGATCCAAAATTTCCTTGGCCGTCAACCAAAGGTAGATGTAAAGAAAAAGGCTGCGCCATTCTTACAAGCGCATCATATATACTTTGATCTCCATGTGGGTGGTATTTGCCAATAACAGAACCGACTACTCTCGCTGATTTCCTGTATTGCTTATTATAGTCATAACCATCTTCATGCATGGAATATAAAATTCTACGATGAACAGGCTTAAGCCCATCTCTTGCGTCCGGTAGGGCTCTGGAAACAATAACACTCATTGCATAATCCAAATAGGATTGACGCATTTCTTGATCTAAATTTATGTTTAATATACCAGAGCTATCTTCTGAATTATCGTCAGTTATTTCTGACATAAACCTCACCGCAGTTAACGAATCAGTAAGACTGATTCTAATTAACTATTTTATCATTTTATCGTTATATCTACAAAAGATTAATAACTAATATTTTCTAAATAAAGTATTAATAATCAAATACTTAGAAAGGAATATCGTCGTCAATATCTGAATCAAAATTTTCAACCTTTTCAACGCCGCTATCTTGAGAAAAGTTTTCCTTAGAACCAGAATTTTTACTATCCAGCATTTTAAAAGTTGAATTAAATCCTTGCAGAACAACTTCGGTTGTATATTTTTCTATACCGTCCTTATCTTCCCATTTACGAGTTTGTAATTGACCTTCAATAAAAACATTTGAACCTTTCTTAACATATTGTTGAATAATATTTACTAAACCTTCATTAAAAACAACAACCCTATGCCACTCAGTTTTTTCTTTTTTTTCTCCTGTAGTTTTATCGTTCCAAGATTCGCTTGTAGCAATTGAGAATGAGCATAATGATCTTCCATCTTGAGTGCTTCTTACTTCTGGATCTTGGCCCAATCTTCCAATTAGCATTACTTTGTTTAAACTTCCTGACATAGTGACTCCGATATATTTACTTTTTAATAATAATTATAGATAGCATAAGCTGATATGATATAAGGTATTTTTATTATAATACAGGAAAAAATTTGTCAGAAAAAACTAAAATAAATTCAAAAAAATTTATCAAGGTAGTGGGCTCTAGAGAGCATAATCTTAAAAATATAAGCGTAAATATTCCTAAAGAAGAGATAACAGTAATAACAGGTCTTTCTGGGTCTGGGAAATCATCGTTAGCCTTTGATACAATTTATGCAGAAGGTCAAAGAAGATATGTTGAAAGCTTATCTGCATATGCAAGACAGTTCCTGGAAATGATGCAAAAACCTGATGTTGACCAGATTGAAGGGTTATCTCCAGCGATATCAATCGAACAAAAAACAACATCAAAAAACCCAAGATCAACCGTAGGAACAGTAACGGAAATTTTTGATTATTTACGATTAATGTTTGCTAGAGTTG
>CAZLAN010000063.1:0-7262 GCA_964557485.1 uncultured Rhodobiaceae bacterium
CTTCTGATTATGATAAAGAAAAACTTCAAGAAAGATTAGCAAAACTTGCTGGTGGTGTTGCTGTTCTAAAAGTTGGCGGAGCAACAGAAGTTGAAGTTAAAGAAAGAAAAGATCGAGTTGACGATGCATTAAATGCGACAAGAGCCGCTGTTGAGGAAGGAATTGTTCCTGGCGGTGGAACGGCTCTTCTTCTTGCGACTAAAGCAATAGATAAAATGAAAGCTCCAAATGAGGATGAAAATGCTGGAATTAGAATAGTTAGAAGAGCACTTGAAACTCCTATTAGACAGATTGCTGAAAATTCTGGGGTTGAAGGTTCTATTGTAGTTTCTAAAGTTCTCGGTTCTACTAAAGCAAATTATGGATTTGATGCTCAAACTGAAAAATATGTAGACATGGTTGCTTCAGGTATTGTTGACCCAACTAAAGTTGTTAGAACAGCTCTCCAAGATGCATCATCTATAGCAAGTTTACTTATTACTACAGAGGCTATGGTTGCTGATAAGCCTGAACCAAAGTCAGCTACTCCAGCTATGCCTGATATGGGAGGCATGGGAGGCATGGGCGGTATGGGCGGAATGATGTAGTCTTAAAAAAATAATAATAAAAAAGGACGTCATTATGGCGGCCTTTTTTATTTCTTAATTATAAATTTGATATAAGTTTTTCCCAAGATTCATCATTACTTTTATAAATAAAATCAGGTTTATTTATTTTAATTGTACCATAACCTTTCGAAATCAAAAATTCTGAACAAACAGCAACCTGATCATTTGGGGTTATTAAAGATACATCATTTCCAAGAGTAAAGAATTTATTCAAAAAGAAGCTTTTAAAATTTCTATATAGATCAATATCCAAATTATTAATTCTTTGATCGTAATTAAAGGTTATTTCGGTATGAGAAATAGCATTAGATTTTGCTGATAAGATTCTTAATAATTTCTTAATATTTTCCAAATCAACATTCTCCCAATTCATTCCAAAGGAACCAAATATACATGCTTCACTTTTTAGGATAATCCCATCATCTAGTACTTTTAAATTATTTTCTTCAAGAGTAACCCCGCTTTCCGTTATATCAGTAATCATTTCTGCGGTACCTGCAGATGGTGCTCCTTCAGTAGCTCCTGTACTTTCAACAATCCGATAACTATTAATATTATTTTTTAAAAAAAAATTTCTTGTTAGATTTTGAAATTTTGTAGCTACTCTTAATCTTCTATCATGTAGTTTAATAAAATCTTTAGATACTTCTGAAAGATCCTTCGTATTCGAAACATCTATCCATGAATTTGGAACTGCTGCGACGACATTTGCCCTGCTAAATCCTAACTCTAACAGAGATACAACTTTATTTGTTTTTTTGCTGTCTAGTTCACTAATTAAATCCAATCCTGTTAAACCAAGATGAACATTTCCTTTATGAAGCTCTTTGGCAATTTCGTTGGCAGATAAAAAAGTTACTTCAATATCTGCATAATTCTTAAAACCACCAATATAAGTCCTTTGTCCGCCTGATTTAATTATTTTAATACCGGCAGATGAAAAGAACTTATTCATTTCTTCTTGAATTCTTCCTTTTGATGGTAAGGCAAATCTTATAGGGCTCATCTTAAACTCTCCAAATAAGAAAACCTTTCTACTCTTTTCATATTTAAAGCAGCTCCAACCGCAGGAATAGAAAGTTTAGAACCTAAAGATTTTATTAAACCATCATATCTCCCGCCTCCACCAATATATAAGCTTTCAGAATTATTTTTCCCCACAAAATCAAATAAAAATCCTGTGTAATACTCAACATCCCTTCCCTTTTCAGGTGAAAATATAGCTTTATTAAAATTAACACCCAAATTATGGATTTTTTCAAATCTAGCAACTGTTTCTTCTATCTTTTCCAATAAGGATCTATCCAATGATTTGCATAGTTTTTTGAGTTTATCTAAAGCTTTTAGCGGCTGATCAGAAATTGATAGAAATTCTCTAATAAGTTTCTCTGAAGCGCTTGAAAGAGGCTCAATAGAAAATTCTTCACCTTTTTGTCTTAATCGATCGGTAATTTCTTCAACACTTCTTCCTGCATAAGAACTCTTATCGGCAACATTTATAGTTCCTCTAACTAACTCTTCCGCGGATTTCTTATCTATGGAAAAAATCTTCCTAGAAAAATCATCACTAAGTTTTTTCTTCTTACTTAATTTGATTAATAGCTCCTTAAACTCATTATCATTCCAAAATTTTTCTAATAGTTTATCTTTCCATAAATCGGCTATGTCCAATACCTTAATAAATTCTCTAAAAAGAGAAACATCGCCAAAGTAAGTATTGTAATTTTTTAATCCTTCCTCTTGAAGAGCGTTAGAAATTTTGTAAAAGACCTCAACATCAGAATTAATCTTATCTTTATCACCAATTGACTCGATTCCTGCTTGCGAGTATTCGAATGCCTCATTACTATCCTCGCCATGAAATTGAAAAACTTTACCAAAATAGGAAAAGAGTTTTTTCTCTCCTGTGTAACCCTGATCAAGATAATATAAACATGTAGGTATAGTTAGGTCCGGTCTTAGACATACACGAACTCCATCATGTTGAGAAAAAATATATAATTTATCAGCAATTGATTCACCCAATCTATCTAAAACCTTATCAGCCGAAACCAGTATAGGAGGGTCTATCATTTCATAATTATTTAAAGATAAATTATTAAGAATAGAATGTGATGTTTTAGTTAAGGATTCGGATGTATTTTTTTTAATTTTTCTTAAAGATATCTTAGCGTCACTAAATAAATTATCCTTTATAGGAATAGAATATTCTTCACATAAGGCAATTATCTTTAAGTGTACTCTAGCAGGAAAACCCTTCCTTCTATAATTTGATACAGCAGAAGGATTAACTCCAAGTAAATTGGCTAAATTTCCAGTCCCACCAAGAGCATTTATTATATCATTAACTGACTTATCCATAAGAAATATTCATATAATATGAATATTTTTAAATATCAATATATTTATTCACATTTTATGAACTATTTTTTAAGATGTCTTTAGTACTTTTAACCATTTTATCTACCGAAACCGTTATCTGGGAACCTTTTCCTGAACGCCACTCTTCGTTTTCAGATATCTCTGAAGAAACTTCTTTACCTTTAAATAAATCCTTTATGGTAACTGAATTATTAGCTTTTTCATCTTCACCAACAATAATTGCTACCCTTGCTCCTTTTTTATCGGCATACTTTAATTGAGCCTTCATATTACTATCACCCATATAAAGATCTGTAATGATTCCTTCGCTTCTTAATTGAGTTGCTAAATTAAAATAAAAAGATTTATCTGAATGATCCATAATTAAAACTACAGCTTCTACTGAAGTAGAATTATTATTATTCTCATTTAAAATTTTTATCGCTGATAAAAGTCTGCTTACTCCGATAGAAATTCCTGTTGCCGGAACTTTAACACCCTTCAATCTATCAACCAAATTATCGTATCGGCCTCCACCGCCTACGGATCCAAAATTATTAAGTTTTTCATTTTTAGGAAAAACTAAATCGGCTTCATAAATTGGTCCAGTATAATAACTAAGACCACGAACTACAGAAGGATCTATAGCAACCTTTTCCTCATTATAACCTAAGTCATTTAATAAAGATGATATAGAATTTAATTCATCAATAGCTTCTTTAAATTTATCGCCTTCGCAAAAAGTTTTATTTAGATTTGAAAGAGCATCCTCTCTGCTCAACTTTTTGCATTCCTCACCTTGATTCAAAAAATTAATAACTAAATCTATTTGTTCGTCACTTAAGTCAGCTCCTTTAGTAAAATCACCAGACTTATCTTTTCTTCCTTTTCCTAGAAGTTCTCTTACTCCTTTTATTCCTAAACGGTCAAGCTTATCTATAGAGCGCATTACTGTTAAATATTGATCGCTATTTTCTATGTTAGATATTTTAGCTTGATTAAGTAATGCATCTAATAAATTACGGTTATTTAATCTAATAATATAATTTTTTTTCTTTATACCAATATTTTCAAATATATCAGAGAACATCATACACATTTCCGCATCTGTTAAAGGATTTGCACTCCCAACAGTATCTGCATCTACTTGCATAAATTGACGAAATCTTCCCGGTCCTGGCTTTTCGTTCCTAAAAACCCAGCCGCTTTGATATCTTCTAAAAGGTTTAGGAAGGCTATCGAAGTTTTCAGCAACATATCTCGCTAATCCTGAGGTAAGATCGTATCTTAATGATAGCCACCTACCATCTTCATCTTCAAAAGAGAAAACACCTTCATTTGGCCTTTCTTGATCAGGAAGATAAGAGCCAATAACATCTGAAAGCTCGATTGAGCTTGTTTCTAATTTATCGAAACCATAAAATTTATATGTATCTTCTATTTTTGATATTAAATCTTGTAGAGAAAATAAATCATCACCAGAAATATCTTCAAAACCCCTAGGTCTCTCTGGTTTAATCTTTTTCTTTTTTTCTGAAGTCACAACTATACCTTTATAAATAGATTCATTATTATAACATCATCAAAATATCTATGTTATAATTTCTGTAGGAAAATTATGGAAAATACTCAAATTAAAACTCCTGAAGGCATGAAAATTCTTGGTGAAGGAATTCCGGGTATTGAAAAAATTCTAACTGAAGATTGTCTTGAATTTATTCTTGATCTCGAAAATAAATTTGGTGATAAACGAAAAGAACTCTTAGAGGAAAGAACAAAAAAGCAAAAAGAATATGATGCAGGAAGTTTACCTGATTTTCCAAGTGAAACAGAGGAAATAAGAAATTCAGATTGGAAAGTCTCTCCTATTCCTAAAGACTTACAGGATAGAAAAGTTGAAATTACAGGTCCTGTAGACAGAAAAATGGTAATAAATGCGCTTAATTCGGGGGCAAAGACATTTATGACAGACTTTGAGGATTCAATGTCCCCTACATGGAATAATATTATTCAAGGACAAATAAATCTTTATGATTTATGGAATGATGAAATTGATTTTACTGATGCTAAAAATGGCAAAGAATATAAACTAAATGATAACCCAGCGGTCTTAATAGTTCGGCCAAGAGGTTGGCATCTTGAAGAAGCTCACATTGAAATTAACGGTAAAAGAATTTCTGCTGGTATTTTTGATTTTGCAGTTTATCTATTTCATAATTATAAAAAACTTAAAAATAAAAGTACCGGACCTTATTTTTATCTCCCGAAAATGGAAACTTATTTAGAAGCAAGATTATGGAATCAAGTATTTGTTAGAGCCCAAGAAAATCTCGGAATTCCATTAGGAACATGCAAGGCTACTATCTTAATTGAGACACTTCCAGCTGCATTTCAAATGGATGAAATTTTATATGAATTAAAAGAACATATAGTAGGATTAAACTGCGGAAGATGGGATTATATCTTCAGTTATATTAAAAGGTTAGCATTGAATCCAGATTATATTCTTCCCGATAGATCGCAAGTTGTTATGGGTGATGCTTTTTTAAACGCTTATTCTTTATTGCTAATAAAAACATGTCATAAACGAGGTGCTTTTGCTATGGGAGGCATGGCGGCTCAAATTCCTGTTAAAAATAACGACGAAGAAAATCAAAAAGCTTTTGATAAAGTAAGAAACGACAAAGAAAGAGAAGCTAGCAATGGTCACGACGGAACTTGGGTTGCTCATCCTGGCTTGGTACCAATAGCAATGGAAATATTTGATGATAAAGTATCTGGCGATAATCAATTAAATATTTCTCTAGATAATATTTCTATAAATCAAGAGGATCTTTTAAAAGTTCACGAAGGTAAAAGAACTGAAGATGGTATGCGTGAATGTATTAGAGTTGGTGTTCAATATATTGAAGCTTGGTTGGGTGGAAGAGGAGCTGTTCCTCTTTACAATTTAATGGAAGATGCTGCAACTGCAGAAATTTCCCGTGCACAAATCTGGCAATGGCTTAAACATTCAACACCTTTAGATGATGGAAGAATTGTCAATGAAGAGCTTTTTAAAGAAATATTAATTAGCGAAATCGATAATCTTAAAGAAATAATTGGAGAAGATAATTGGAACAACAGCAATTATGAAAAAGCTGTTGAAATATTTGAAAAAATGTCTATATCTCCTGTTTGTGAAGAATTCTTAACACTACCGGCTTATGAAGAAATAATCACCTCATAGCCATTTGAATTAGAAAGGATAGAGCATGACAAAGAGTTTCTATGATTTAGTACCTTCGGCACCAAAAGGAAGGTATGATAATATTGAAAGACCTTATTCTGTAGAAGATGTTGAAAAATTAAGAGGTTCATTTCCTATTGAATATACTCTTGCAACAAGAGGTTCAAATCGTCTATGGGAACTTTTGCACAGTGAAGATCAAGTATCTTCGCTTGGTGCTTTATCAGGTAACCAAGCAATGCAAATGGTGAGAGCTGGCTTAAAAGCAATTTATCTATCAGGATGGCAAGTTGCAGCAGATAATAATACTGCTGGATCAACATATCCTGACCAAAGTCTATATCCTGCAAACTCTGGGCCAGAACTTGCTAGAAAAATTAATCGTACTCTTCAAAGAGCTGATCAAATTGAACATTCTGAAGGAGGAGCACAAAGAGAATGGTTTGCTCCAATTGTTGCTGATGCCGAAGCTGGATTTGGCGGTCCTTTAAATTGTTTTGAAATAATGAGAGCATATATTGAAGCTGGTGCTTCTGGTGTTCATTACGAAGATCAATTAGCTTCAGAAAAAAAATGTGGTCATATGGGTGGTAAAGTTTTAATTCCAACGAAACAACATGTAAGAAACTTAAATGCCGCAAGACTAGCTGCAGATGTATGTGGAGTTCCAACATTGATAGTTGCCAGAACTGATGCTGAAAGCGCTAAATTAATAACTTCCGATGCGGATGAAAGAGATCTAGAATTTATAGATTCATCTGATAGAACACCTGAAGGTTTCTATAGATTAAAAGAAGGAAGTGGTGTTGATAATTGTATCAAACGGGCATTAGCTTATGCACCTTATGCTGATCTAATTTGGATGGAAACATCTATACCTAGTCTTGAAGTGGCTAAACAATTTTCTGATGCGGTTAAAAAAGAATTTCCTAATCAAATGTTAGCTTATAACTGTTCTCCAAGTTTTAATTGGGAAGCTAATCTTGATGTTGAAACTATTGAGACCTTTAGAGAAGAAATTGGAAAAATGGGTTTCAAATATCAATTTGTAACACTAGCTGGCT
>CAZLAN010000064.1:0-7099 GCA_964557485.1 uncultured Rhodobiaceae bacterium
CCGCCGACCTCTTGCATGCCATGCAAGCGCTCTCCCAGCTGAGCTATAGCCCCTATTACTCTTCTTCATTTTTTGATTTAACTGAACTTATTACTTCCTCAACTGATTCATCATCGCTATCTTCAAGAAATTCATCATCATCAATATCATCATCAATATCTTCATCGATATCAAATTCTTCTAATTCATCAATTTCTTCGACACTTGCGTTATCAACTTCTTCTTCATTAGAATCTGCAGTTATTTTATCATTACCATCTTCTTCATCAATAACATTTTCGTCATCATTTAATTCAACAATAGAACTTTCTTCAGAACTATCTTCATCATTACTTGAATCTGATATTTCCTGATTTTCAGTTGGAGGAGTTACTTCTGCTTTATTACTTTCTTCCTCAACTTTAAGATGCTCTTTAATTAAGTTGGAGATATTAAATCCACAACTTGGGCATATAATTTCAGGTTTACCTAAATCATAAAATTTAACTTCACATTCAGGACATAAAAGTTTCTTTCCAAGTTTATTTTTATCCAATTTTTACCCCTTTAAAATTAAACATGATTTGCCATGTACAAATCTTACTGTCAAAACTAAATATTTATTTATTAATAATAAATCAAATAAACAATAAAAATTAATATTATGTTATATAACTTATACAAATGAAATCTATAAGTAGTAAAAAATTAAAAGGCAATATTTTAATTCCTGGTGATAAATCAGTTTCACACAGAGCGGTTATTCTTTCTGCTTTATCAATAGGTAAGAGTAAAATAACAGGTTTACTTAAAAGCGACGATATAATCAAAACAATTGAAGCAATGAAGAAATTTGGCGCGGAAATAAAATTTAAAAATAATGGCATTTGTTGTATTAATGGTATTGGTCTGGGTGGTATTTCCGAGCCTAAAAAACCTTTGGATTTTGGTAATTCAGGTACATCTGCAAGACTTATAATGGGACTTGTTTCTACACATCAAATTACTACAATTTTCACTGGCGATGATTCATTATCTAATAGACCAATGAAAAGAGTTTTAAAACCTTTGGAAAATTTTGGTTCAAATTTTTCATTAAGAGATAACAATTATTTACCAGCAATTGTAAAGGGATCTAAATTGCCTATTCCTTTTAATTTTGAACTTAAAGAGCCTTCAGCACAAATAAAATCAGCAATTTTATTAGGCGCATTAAATACTCCTGGAATAACAAAGGTTATAGATAAATTCAATACAAGGGATCATACCGAAAGGTTATTAAAATTGTATGGTGCAGATATAAAAGTAAATAAGAAAGGTTCTAAAAAAGAGATATTAGTAAATGGCATCAAGGATCTAAAAGCAATTGATCTAGATATTCCTGGAGACCCGTCTTCAGCAATCTTTCCAATAATTGCAGCGTTAATTTGTACAGATTCAGATATTCTTGTTAAAAATATCTTGATCAATCCAACAAGAGATGGAGCATTTAAAGTTTTACAGAAAATGGGTGCAAAACTTGACTTTGTAAATCATAGAATTCTTTCTGGTGAGGATGTTTATGATATAAGAGTAAGGTCAAGTAAATTAAAAGCTATTATTATTCCTAAAAAACTAGCACCAACAATGATAGATGATTACCCAATTATTGCTGTTGCAGCTTCAAAGGCAAAAGGAAAGACTATTATGAAGGGTCTTTCTGAATTACGACATAAGGAAAGCGATAGATTTCAAGGTATCATAGATTTATTAATTAATAGTGGTGTTAAGGTAGAATTTAAAAAGGATGATATTATAATATTTGGTAAAGAGAGTGTTAAATCAGGAGGCTTTATCTTTAAGACAAATTTAGATCATAGAATGGCTATGTCAGCACTAATAATGGGTATAATATCAAAGAAAGAAATAACAATTGATAATTCAGATACAATTAACACAAGCTTTCCTAGTTTCTTTAATATTATGGCTAAAATTGGTGCAAAAGTTAAGAGAAAGTAAATGACTGTAGTTGTAGCAATAGATGGACCAGCAGGTTCTGGAAAAGGGACTATAGCCAAGAGGATTTCTTCTTTTTATAATTTTCCACATCTTGATAGTGGTATATTATATAGATCTGTAGCTTTTTTATGTCATAAAAAAGGATTAAAAAATTTAGAAGAAAGTAAAGTTTTAGAGTTAGCGAATTCTCTTAATTTAGATGATATAGATTTAAATAAAATTAGAAGTAAAGAAATTGATGAGATTTCCTCTAGAATATCTTCATTGGTATTAGTTAGAGAAAGTTTAAAAGCATTTCAATTAAATTTTAAAAAAATAAACGCTAATAATAAGGGAATTGTTATTGATGGCAGGGATATAACGACTGTTATTTTTCCAGATGCTGAGGTAAAATTTTATATTACTGCATCCTTAGAAGAGAGAGCAAACAGGCGTTTTAAGGAGTTTTTAGAGAACAATAATAAAATAGAAAAAAAACTTATAATAAAAGAATTGCAAAAAAGGGATCAAAGAGATATGGAAAGGAGCACTGCACCTTTAAAAGTTGCTAAAGATGCTATTGTTATTGATACTTCTGGCCTAACAATAGATAAGGTAATGGGTAAAGTGTGTTTTGAAATTGATAAGATATTAAAATAAGTGAGGAGTGGTTTTTGTCTAATATAGCCGAAACAAAACAGGATAATGTAACTAAAGAGTTTGTAGAGCTTTTAGAGAAAAGCTTTAAAGAAAATCAAATAAATGAGGGTAAGGTAATTAAAGGAACAGTAGTTTCGATTGAATCTGATATTGTAATTGTTGATGTAGGATTAAAGACTGAAGGTAGAATTTCTCTCGATGAATTTTCATCTAATGATGGTAATCATAATTTGGAAGTAGGGTCAGAGGTAGATGTTTATCTTGAAAGAATTGAAAATGCCTTAGGTGATGCAGTTTTATCAAGAGAAAGAGCAAAAAGAGAAGAAAATTGGATTCAATTAGTAGAAGACCAAAAAAATAATGTCATCGTTGAAGGTTTAATTAATGGAAAAGTAAGAGGAGGGTTTACAGTTGATATAAATGGAACTCAAGCCTTTCTCCCTGGTAGCCAAGTAGATGTAAGACCAGTCAAAGATATTCGACCGTTTATGAATATACTCCAATCATTTCATATCTTGAAGATGGATAAGAAAAGAGGGAATATAGTCGTTTCAAGGAAATCAGTTCTATCAGATAATCATTTAGTTGATAAGTCAGAAATTATAGAGAATTTTTCTGAAGGACAAGAAGTTGATGGCATTGTTAAAAATATCACAGATTATGGAGCTTTTGTCGATCTTGGTGGAGTTGATGGATTGCTGCATGTTACAGATATATCATGGAAAAGAATTAACAAACCTTCTGAAGTTATAAATATTGGAGACAAAGTTAAAGTTAAAATAATTAAGATATCTAAAGATGATATGAGGATATCTCTTGGAATGAAACAATTGATGGATGACCCATGGGTAGATGCTAAAAGTAAATATGTTATAGGAAGTAAATATAAAGGTATTGTAACAAATATGGCAGATTATGGAGCTTTTGTTGAAGTTGAAGGTGGTTTAGAAGGATTAGTTCATGTATCTGAAATGAGTTGGGTTTCTAAGATTCAAAAACCTAGTGAGTATGTTTCAATTGGTGATGAAGTTGAGATTATGGTTCTAGAAGTGGATGTTGAGAAGAAAAGATTATCACTAGGTATTAAACAATGTATAGATAATCCTTGGGAAAATTTTGCTCAAGATAATCCTATAGGAACTGTTTTAAAGGGCAAAATTCAAAATATAACTGATTTTGGAATATTTGTTCAGGTGGAAGAAGGTTTAGACGGATTAGTGCACCTTTCCGATATTGATTGGAAGGTTCCTGGTGAAATTGCAATTCAGAATTATAGCACTGGCCAAGAGATTGAGGCACAGATCCTTGATTTCGAAGTTGAGAAAGAAAGAATTTCTTTAGGTATTAAACAACTGGTAGGTGACCCTATAGCTAATATTGATATTAAAAAGGGTTCAGTAGTAACTTGTACTGTTGTTAATGCCATGAAAGGTGGTATTGATGTTGAAATTGGAGAAGGTTTTCCAGCATTTATAAAAAGAAACGATCTTTCAATGGATAAATCTGAACAAGATCCTAATAGATTTGAAGTAGGTCAGAAAGTTGATGCAAAAGTATTTAATTTTGATAAGAAATCACGAAAGGTTTCATTATCAATTAAAGCTCTCCAAATTTCTGATGAAAAAGAAGCGATTGAACAATATGGTTCAAAAGATTCGGGCGCATCTCTAGGTGATATTTTAGGTGAAGCTTTTGATAAAAATGTAGTATCATCAGAAACAGAAAAAGAAGCTAAAGAAAAAAATACAAATGATTAAATCACAGTTAATTAAAAGATTACTCAATAAAAATCCTCATTTAATTCAAAAAGATGTAGAAAAAATAACTTCTTTAATTTTAGAAAAAGTTACATCAACTCTTGAAGATAAAGGTCGAATTGAGATTAGAGGATTTGGATCTTTATCTGTTCGCAAAAGGAATGCTAAGAAAGGAAGGAATCCGAAGACAGGTGAAAGCGTTTTTGTTCCTGAAAAAAAGGTACCAATTTTTAAATCTGGAAAAGGTTTAAGGGATAGATTAAATTACAAATCATAATATATTAATAACATTATGAAACAGGTTTTTTTAAACCCAATAATTTTAGCGATAGATACTAAATCAGATCTTGAGGCATATGAGATGGCTCAAGAAGTTTCCGGCTATGTAGGTGCTATAAAGTTAGGATTAGAGTATTTTGATACTTACGGTCCAAAAGGAGTAAGAAAAATTCAGAAAATTGGGATTCCAGTTTTTTTGGATTTAAAATTACATGATATACCAATGACTGTTAAGAAAACTATTCAAACCCTTTCTGATATTAGTCCTTCGATTATAAATGTCCATGCCTTTGGTGGTCAGCAAATGATGAAATATGCTCTTGAAGGGCTTGCTAAGGGCTCAAAAAATACGTCTTTGGTAGCAGTAACTGTTTTAACTAGCTTGAATGATGATGATATGGCTGCTCTTGGAATAGATTATCCCGTAAAGGATTTAGTTCAAAAACTAGCAAAACTTACAAAGGATAGTGGATTAGCGGGAGTAGTATGTTCAGCAGAAGAAATAGTCTTAGTTAGGAAGGAATGTGGCAAAGATTTTATGATTATTGTCCCAGGTATAAGACCTGAAGGATATCAAGAAGATGATCAAAAAAGAATAATGACGCCAAAACAAGCAATATCCCTTGGTGCTGATTATTTGGTTATAGGAAGGCCTATTACTCAATCAAAAGATCCTCTTCGTAAAGTAAAAGAAATTTTGAAAAGTATTCAATGAAAAAAAAAATTAAAATATGCGGAATAAGTGAACCTCATGATGCTTTGATTTGTGAAATTTCTGGATCAGATTTCGTAGGGTTTAATTTTGCTAATAAAAGTCCAAGAAAAATTAACCCAGAAGATGCTATTAAAAAAAAATTATCAGAGTCCTGTAAGAAAATTGAGAGAGTGGCAGTATTTGTGGATGCTTCTGATGATTATATTTCTGATGCTATTAAATCTATTGAGGCTACATTGATCCAGCTTCATGGGTCTGAAAGTATTGATAGATGTGGTGAGGTAAAAGATTTATTTAATCTACCGATCATAAAATCTTTTGGTATAGAAAATGAAAGTGACCTTGAGTTTGCAGAAGGATATAATGATGTTGTAGATTATTTTTTATTTGATGCTAAGCCTCCAAACTCACCAAATAGCCAGATGGGTGGATTAAATAAGGTATTTGATTGGAAAATATTAGAAAGTTGGAAAGGTAAAGATTACTTCTTAGCAGGTGGAATTAATATAAATAATATTTCTGATGCCATTAATAATACTAATGCATTCTGCCTTGATCTTGCGTCAGGGGTAGAAAAAGAGTTAGGCATTAAGGATATTAGTATGATAGAGGAATTAATTAGAAAATTTAAATTAATAGCATAAAGTATGAAAAAAAACTCATATAGATTAGGTCCCGATTCAGATGGTAATTTTGGCATATTCGGTGGGCGATTTGTTGCTGAAACTCTCATGCCACTTATTCTTGATCTTGAAGAGTCTTATAATTCTGCAAAGAAAGATTCTAATTTTGTTAATGAATATAATAAATTTTCAAAAGATTATATAGGCAGAGAAAGCCCCCTTTATTTTGCCGAAAGACTTACAGAATATATTAGTGGCGCAAAGATTTATTTTAAAAGGGATGAATTAAATCATACAGGAAGTCATAAAATAAATAATTGTCTAGGGCAGATTTTATTGGCTAAGAGAATGAAAAAAAATAGAATTATCGCTGAAACAGGCGCTGGTCAGCATGGCGTTGCTGTAGCAACTGTTTGTGCAAGATTTGGATTTGATTGTGTAATTTATATGGGTAAAAAAGATATTGAACGCCAAAAAACAAATGTTTTTAAGATTAAATTGCTTGGCGGTAATATTATTCCTGTTGATTCTGGAAGTGGTACATTAAAAGATGCAATGAATGAAGCCTTGAGAGACTGGGTTGCAAATGTTGAAAACACATATTATTTAATAGGAACAGCAGCTGGCCCCCACCCTTATCCTGCAATGGTTAGAGATTTTCAATCAATAATTGGCGAAGAAACGAAGAAACAAATACTAGAGAAAGAAAATACTCTTCCTGATGCATTAGTAGCTTGCATTGGAGGGGGCTCAAATGCTCTTGGACTTTTTTATCCTTTTTTAGATGATGATGTTGATATGTATGGGGTGGAGGCAGCAGGCTTAGGTTTAGACGGTAAGGATCATGCAGCTTCATTATCAAAAGGTTTGCCAGGAGTCCTGCATGGTAATAGAACTTATTTATTACAAGACAATGAAGGTCAAATTGAAGAAGGGCATTCAATTTCAGCAGGGTTAGATTATCCAGGCATTGGTCCTGAACATTCATGGCTTAAAGAGCAAGGGAGAGTTAATTATGTTTCAGCAACTGATGATGAGGCTCTCAATGCTTTTAATATTTGCTCAAAGTACGAAGGAATTATACCCGCCTTAGAGCCTTCACATGCTTT
>CAZLAN010000065.1:0-7022 GCA_964557485.1 uncultured Rhodobiaceae bacterium
GGAATTAACTGGAAAGGTATTTGAAAATGTTTCTGCTGCAGGAAGTCTTCTTATTGCTTATCTAGGAGATCAGGCTGGAGTATATACAGCTATTGACGAGCATGGACCATGTTCAGCAGAAGTGTTAGCTTCAAAGACTAATCTTGACGAAAGATATCTTCTCGAATGGTTATCATCAAATGCTGCAATGGGATATATTACCTATCATCAAGATAGCCATGAATTTAGTTTATCTCCTGAACAAGCAGCTATTTTTGCCCATGAAGGTGAGCCCACATGTATGCAGGGTTTGTTTCAAGGAATAGTGGCTCAATATGCTACGCACGATGTTGCTTTAGATGTATTTAAATCTGGCAGAGGTCGGCCTTGGGAAGAGCATCATGATTGCTGTTTTTGTGGTACAGATAGGTTTTTTAGGCCTGTTTATGTAACGAATCTTTTAGAACATTGGATACCATCATTAAATGGTGTTAAAGAAAAACTTGAAGCTGGAGCATCTGTGGCTGATATTGGTTGTGGTTTAGGGTCATCATCGATTTTAATGGCTAAAACTTTTCCTAATTCGAAAATATATGGATATGATTTTCATGAGCCTTCAATAATAGAAGCAAGAAAGAAAGCAAGTGATGAAGGAATTTCAAATATAGAATTTGAAGTTTCTGATGCAAAAAATATACCTCAAAAGGGATATGATTTAGCTTGTATCTTTGATGCTCTTCATGACATGGGTGATCCGGTCGGTGTTTCAAAATCAATTTTAAATACTCTTAACGATGATGGAACTTTTATGCTTGTTGAACCTTTTGCAAATGATGAGCTAAAGGATAATTTAAATTCTCAATCGGGTCTTTTTTATTCTTTTTCAACACTGATTTGTGTGCCAACTTCAAGATCACAAGAAGTAGGTTTGCAACTAGGCGCTCAAGCTGGAGAAAAAAGATTAAGATCCGTTCTAGATGAAGCAGGTTTTTCTAATATAGAAAGAAGATGTTTAGAGATTGAATCGAATATTATTCTTGAGGCTAAGGTCTAAACAAAAATTCCGCCAGGAAGAGCGAAGAATTTTATGATTATAGTGTTTCAGCTATTTCTGTTGCAAAGTAAGTAAGAATACAATCTGCACCTGCGCGTTTAAAGGATATAAGAGATTCTTTAATGACATCATTACTTAGTAAGCCTTCATTGATTGCAGTCTTAAGCATTGAATATTCTCCACTGACTTGATACGCAAAAGTAGGGATTTTAAATTCATCTTTAACTGCTTTGATTACATCAAGATAAGGCATTCCAGGTTTTACCATAACAATATCTGCACCTTCTTGGATATCCATCGCAACTTCATGTAAGGCCTCATTTATATTTTGAATTGGCATTTGATAGGTATCTTTAGTCTTGTTCCCAAAGAATTTTGCAGATTCTACTGCATCTTTAAAAGGACCATAAAATTTAGAGCTGTATTTAGCAGAATAAGAAAGGATAACAGTATCAACAAGATCATTTTGCTCTAAAGCATCTCTGATTATTTTAATTCTTCCATCCATCATATCAGATGGAGCAACCATATCTGTACCAGCTTTAGCAAGAACAAGTGCCTGTTCTCTAAGGGCGGGTAGGGTAAGATCATTGTCTACATCCCCTTTATCATCCAATAATCCATCATGACCATGATCGGTATAAGGGTCTAGAGCTACATCAGCAATAATTATCAATTCGGGATATTCCTTTTTGATTTGAGTTATTGCTTTGCAAATAAAGTTATCTTCAATAGTGGCTTGTGATCCCATAGGATCTTTCTTATCTTCATTTATTACCGGGAATACTGCTATAGCTTTAATTCCTAAATCTACTATATTTCCTACTTCCTTATTTAAGATATCAATACCAAGTCGATCTATTCCGGGCATAGTATTGATTGGTTCCTTGCCCGATAAATCTTCTTTTATAAAAATAGGTTGTATTAAATCTGCTTTTGATAAGTTTGTTTCAGCAAGCATTGATCTTAAGCTTGCATTTTTACGCAATCTTCGTAAACGTGTATCTGGAAAATTTCTTTCTATTTTCATGCCTCTTTATTCTATCTTTAGATCTATTAAGTCAAGTTTTAGAGATTAATCATCACAGTTTTCATCTGCATGTTCAAATTCTAGAGTTGAATGAACAATGCCAAAATATTTTTCAAGATTACTCTTAAGCTTTTTCTTAATTTCTGCTGTTTCCATCAAATTATTTGAATCTACGACGACATGCGCCTCAAGAGCTATTCTTTTTTCATCAAGATTCCAAATATGCATATGATGAATATCAAGAACTTCTTCAAATTGGGATAAATTATCTTTTACTTGTGCAACTGATATTTCTTTAGGTGTTCCATCCATAAGAAAATTTATACTATCAGGCAACATTTTAATGCCCTGCCAAAGAATATAACCACCGATCATCATTGTTATAACGGCATCTACCCAAATAACATTGTAAAGAACAATAAGAACACCTGCAATAATCACTCCTATTGATGCCAATGCATCAGAAAGATTATGAAGAAATGCTGCTCTCATATTCATATTATTATGAGATATTTTGTAGGTAATAATTGATGTATATAAATCGATTAAAAAAGCTACTCCCGCAATAATAATAATTATCCATCCTGATATCATTACAGGTTCGATAAATCTCCAAATGGCTTCGTAAATTAGGTAAAGGCTCAAAACGATTAATAAAGTAAGGTTTATTAAAGAGGCTATGATTTCAGCCCTTTTATAACCAAAAGTTTTAAACTCATCTGCTGATTTTCTTCCTATCTTTCTTGCAAATAAAGCAAGTACTAGTGATGCAGCATCACTCAAATTATGTAGGGCGTCAGCGATAAGAGCAAGACTGCCTGAGATAACTCCTCCAATAATTTGTACTAATGTTAGTAAGAAATTAATTGATATAGCAAAAATTATCTTTTGATCGCTATCGTCTTCATGATGATGTTGGTGTCCGCCGTGCATACCCTTTTACTTTCCTTTTAGCGTGGTGGAGCCAGACGGGATCGAACCGACGACCTCCTGCTTGCAAAGCAGGCGCTCTCCCAACTGAGCTATGGCCCCATAGGCGATATGTGTTTATAGATCAACTAACATATTAGCTCAATAAAAAATTATCCCCTTATAAATGTAGGGAAACCATCTTTAGATTCTTCTGGGGAATAATTATAACCATGATCAGAAAATGAAATAATATCTTTAGTATTTTTTAATTTATTTTTTATTAACCATGAAGTCATAAAGCCCCTAGCTTTTTTTGCATAAAAGCTAATTATTTTATACCTTCCGTCTTTTCCTTTATCTTTAAAGACAGGTGAAATTACATTTACATTTTCAGATAATGACTGAACGGAATCATAATACTCGTTTGAAGCCAGATTTATTAAAATATTGGATTTTTGATTTTTTAAATCCTCTTCAATGTTTTTAGAAATTTGTTTTCCCCAAAAATCATAAAGGTTATGCCCTTTTTCATTTTTTAACTTAGTTCCCATTTCAAGACGATAAGGCTCAATTAAATCCAAAGGTTTGAGTATCCCATATAAGCCGGAAAGAATTCTTAAATGCTTTTGAGCATAATTGATATCTTTTTTTGATAGTGTATCAACAGACAAGCCCTGATAAACATCACCTTTAAACACAAAGACTGATTGTCTGGCATTATCAGATGGTTTAGTTTGAGCTTTCCAAGAATTATATCTTTCTACATTTAAATTAGTAAGTTTAT
The DNA here is from genome assembly GCA_964557485.1 of uncultured Rhodobiaceae bacterium. Classification (GTDB taxonomy): domain Bacteria; phylum Pseudomonadota; class Alphaproteobacteria; order MED-G09; family MED-G09; genus AG-430-B22. Next base: position 3,760 of record CAZLAN010000065.1, read on the forward strand.
CACTTAGATTCATGAGGCTTGATATTTGCCCAGGATGCATTTTTTTTAGCCCATTTATGAGTTTTTTAGACTTTTTTAAGAAAATTGGTGAAGAAAAGTCAAAATTGTTAGAATTATTTTCTGCAAAATCTAGGGTCTTGGCCGGTGAAAGTAGAATAATCATTTTAATTCCTTTAAAAATATCCAATAAATATCATGTTTATATTTTAATCAAGTAAATCTCATTTTTTTACTTTTTTAAAAGATTAATACCTCAACTTACCACTAGATATTGTGAAAAAGTAAGTCCTAAATCTATATATTGTTATATAGAATTTATACAAATTATTTGTTGATATTATGTCTTCAATAATAGAGAATCCGATTATATTTTAGTACATATATATATGTATAACATGATTTTATTTAAATGAATTATGGGGAGTTAAATTCATGAAGTATCTTTCATCTATTTTTATTGGTTTAGCAATTGCATTGCTAGGTTTTTCAAATCATTCTTTGAAAGCTCAAGAAGCTGAAGCAGAAAGCAGATTAAGTATCGAAGAGATTATTGTTACTGGTACCAAAAGGGATATTTCTCAGCAAGATGTACCTATAGCTGTTTCGACTATAACAGATACTCAGCTTGAAAATACATTCAGAAATGATGTATTTGCTTTAGGTGAACTAGCGCCGAATGTAACATTAACGCCTCAGAATGGATTTAACGCTATTGCAGGCGGAATGCGTGGAACAGGTTTTATTTCAATTCTTGTTACTAAAGACCCTTCTGTTGGCATAGTAGTTGATGATTTTGCTTTTAACCATGTTCAAGCACAGGCCATTGAGATGTTTGATATGGAGCAAGTGGAAATTTATCGTGGTCCCCAAGGCACATTATTTGGTAAGAATACAACTGGTGGTGCAATAAGTTTTACTACAAAGAAACCAGTTCTTGGCGAAACATCTTTTGATGCTGAAGTCACATATGGTCAATATGATTCTAATGATGCAACAATTGAAAAATTAAATTTAGCTGCAAACTTCCCTATTGGTGATAAATTAGCTGTTCGTATTTCTGTTATTCAAGATGAAGAAGAAGGTTACTGGACTAACAGCAAGCCTTCTCAAAGCATCATTTCATTCGGTGGACCAGGATCAATAGCACTATATTCTGAAGGCGGTCAAATTAATGATGTTGGAACAACTAAGAATGCAGATGGAACTTATACTTCTGTAGGTGATGGTGGAAAAATTGGCGGTAAAGATGTTTTAGCTGCTAAATTTAAAGTTAGATATGAGCCTAATGATTTTTATAGAGCAGATTTTACTTATGAAATAGTTGATGACAAGAGTGATGCTCCTGCAACTGCTAACGATACTCCAAAAGGTGTAGAGGCTTATCTTTTTCCAAATCTTGGATTTCCAGGTTATAAACAAGGACCTTATCCAAATGATCCTTTTATCACAGGTGAATCAGCAACTTGTAATACTTTTACCTGTATTGGAAGAGGTCATCGAATCGAGGTAGAAGGTTGGTATTTAACTCAAACATTTAATTTCGATAATTATACCCTTAAATCAATAACAGGTATGAGAGATCAAGACGAGATTATGAACAGTACTTATACTGGTGAAGCTTATACATCCTTATATGATGCCTCTCGAAATACTGCGCGTGAACAAATGCAACAAGAATTCCGATTAACTTCTAATTTTGAAGGTCCTTTTAATTTTGTAGCTGGCGCAGCTTATTATGAAGATAATTTGGATTTTGTGGTTTTTGGTAATCTTGGTTTTGTTGATCTTGTTTCACCTGCAGGAACATCTGGCGCATTACAATTTGCTAATGTTGCTGAAATTCAAGCTTCAGGTCAGGATCGAACAACTAAAGCATATTATTTTGATGCAAGTTATGACATTAATGATCAATTTAGACTAACTGTCGGTGCACGTCATACTGAAGATGAAAAAGATTTCTATCGTCGTCAATACGCAGCTGATGGCGCCAGTTTTGCGCTTATATTTACTCCAGACCAGTATTTAGGTCCATGGACAAACCCGTTACCAGATGACTCATTTGGTGTGAGAATTAATGATAGCAGAGATTTTGAGGCTGATACATGGCGTATTGTTCTTGATTATAATATTGATGCTAACACAATGGTTTATGGAAGCATTGCAACTGGTTATGTAGCAGGTGGCTTTACAGAAACATGCGGTTCAACATTTACATGCCAACCTTATAATGATGAAGAAAATACTAATATAGAAATTGGTCTTAAAGCAGACTTAATGGAAGGACGATTAAGATTAAATGCTGCGGTTTTCCAAACTGAATATGAAAGTTTACAAAGAGATTCTGTAAAAGTACGTTTAGTTGGTGACACTCAATTCCAAGAAACTGCCGCGGTTAATGAAGGCGAGACAACTGCAACAGGTTTTGAGATTGAAGCAACTTATCTTGCATCAGAAAATCTACGTTTTGATGGTTTCCTTGGAATATTAGATCATGAATATGATGAATATGCTCCTGGTCTTGATGCTGGAACATTAGTTGCTGGAGCTCCTTCAGGTGTGACTATTAATCCTGATTTATCAGGCTTAAGTGTTCCGTTTTCTCCTGAGACAACTGCAGGTTTATCAGTTACTTATTATCAAGATTTAGATTCAGGCGGTTCATTAATTTATAATTTAGGATTTAGCCATATGGATGAGTTTGAATTAAGTCCATTACCAGCTAATGCAGCTGGCGGAACAGCTGATAATCCAGTAATAAAACAAAAAGCAAATACACAAGCAGAAGAAAGAACTCTTGTGAATGCTCATGTTACTTGGGAAGCAACTGACAATATATCTCTGACTCTTTGGGGTAGAAATTTAACAGATGAAACTTATAGGGTTTCAGCTAATCCAGTTGCAGCCTTATGGAATTTTACAAGATATGGAGCTCCTATGTCTATGGGTATAAGAGCAAGATTTAATTATTAATTTTAACTAAGGAGAAAATTTTATGAAAAAAATTACAAAGATTGGTGTAATTTTTACACTTCTAACTGGTATCTTTATTTACGACACTTCCTTTGCCCAAGAAGAGGCAAGTAGTGTAAGTAGTAGAGTGGCTATTGAAGAAATTGTTGTAACAGGTACTAAGCGTGATATTGGTCAACAGGATGCAGCTATTGCTGTTTCTGCTATTACGGAACAAGCTTTCCAAAACACATTTGCAAATGATCCGAGAGCTCTTTCAACATTAGTTCCTAACTTAACTTTAACACTTCAAC
>CAZLAN010000066.1:0-7001 GCA_964557485.1 uncultured Rhodobiaceae bacterium
CCTCAAAATCATCAATACCTTTTGTTAATTGATGTTCTTTATCCTTAACTCTTACTAAGAAATCCATGTTAGGAGGATGGGAAATAAAGCGACTTCCAAGAAGCTCCATATATTCTGGACAAGTATTTGGTGTATCAGCTTTTCCGCCAGCAAATTCTAAGATTGCGTTAGTTCCATGAAGGGCAAACCAATTTCCACCAGTTCTAAGAAATTCTTCCATATGTTTAACATCTTTATCTTTAGGTTTTAGATCACAGGTATAGGTTATCAAAAGATTTTTTCCTACATGGCTTTCAAAATTATCGTATGTATCAGAAACTGTTATAGAAATGTCATCATGTTCTGATAAAAGTTTTAGAATTTCTAAACGAGCGAAATCACTATCATGATATTTAGCGTTACAAATAAGATGAACACTATAAGGTTTTAATTCTTTATTCATATTTTCCCCCTAAAAAACATAACATATTCTTTTTAATTTCTTAGAAATTATTTTTCTGGCAGAGCATAGGCTATTAGATGATCAGACGCTGGAGATCCTACAGCCCAATGGCCTCCAGCTGCTATTACAACATATTGACGGCCATCCTTATTTTTATAAGTCATTGGCGTAGCATGCCCTCCAGTTGGAAGTCTGAACTTTGCCAATTCTTCACCTGTTTCAGTATTAAAAGCACGTAAATAGTAATCACTTGTTGCGGCTATAAAAGTAACTCCCGATGCAGTAACAGTTGGTCCTCCGATATTTGGAGCTCCTTTGATCCACCAAAAAGGAAAAGGTGCAAGATCTTTTGAGGTTCCTAATGGTATCTGCCATAAATGCTCTCCAGTATTCAAATCAATCGCAGTTAAATTTCCCCATGGAGGTTTCGTGCAAGGAACTCCTAATTGCGACATAAAGCCGTAAGCCCTAATTGTACAATATGGCGTCCCTTCATTTTGTTGTAGTGCCGAAAACCTTGATTGAACAGTATCTCTTGCTAAATCCTTAAGAGCTTTATCGCAGTTATCTCTAGGTATCATAACTATTGTACTAGATAAATTCATTGTATTCGCTATTAGGATATTTCTGGAAGAATCTATGGCTGGACCACCCCAATTTGCACCGCCAATAGCGCTTGGATAATGAACGCTTCCTTCAAGTGAAGGTGGCGTATATAAACCTTCATTTCTTAAATCCTGAGCAGCCTTTTTACAATAACCTCTATCCCAGGGTGTAAAGCCAAAAACATCATCAGGATCAAGATATGTTGGTGTTAATGGTGCTGGTTTAGTTGGAAAAGGTTGCGTTTTAGTTACATAATCTCCTTCGACAGCTCCTTGGGGCACAGCTCGTTCTTCAATAGGAAAAATAGGTTCTCCAGTTTCTCGATTTAATAAAAATACAAAACCCATTTTTGTAGTTTGTGCCAAAGCTTTAATTATTTTGCCATCTTCTTTAAAATCGTAAAAAGTTGGTTGTGAAGGAACATCATAATCCCAAATATCATGGTACACAGTTTGAAAATGCCAAACAACTTCTCCTGTTGAGGCATTCAAAGCTACGACAGAACTTGAGTAATAATCCAAACCTTTACGATGTCCGCCATAATTATCTGCAGCAGTATTACCTGTTGGAAGATAAACTAAGTTAAGTTCTGGGTCTGTCGATATAATTGACCAAACATTCGTAGTTCCTCTTTGATAAAGTTGATTAACTGATTCATCTAAAATAGGTTCTTGGTTAGGAGGAATAGGATCCCAATACCAAACTAATTCACCTGTCCTAACATCATAAGCACGTACTACACCTCCAGGAACAGAAGTGCTTACATTATCAGCAATACCTCCTCCAACAATTATCAAATTATTTATAATAGCTGGCGGTGAAACACTATAATAATATTCTGGATTATGAGTGCCAAGCCCTACCCTTAAATCAACACGGCCTCCAGTTCCAAAATCAGTGCAAAGTTCTCCAGTTCTTCCATCTATAGCAAAAAGTTCTGCATCAATAGTTCCAGTAATAATTCGATGATAACATTCATTTGTTTCAGATTTATTTTTATCTATCCAACTTCCAACACCTCTACAATGTAGAAGAGCTTTTTCTTCTATTTCAACCTTTGGATCAAACATCCATTTCTCTTTACCTGTTTCTGAATCTAATGCAAAAACCCTATTATATGGCGTACAATAATATAAGGTTTCATTGACTAAAATTGGTGTAGCTTGAAAAGATGTTTGTTGACTACTATTTGGTGTAACATCCTCTGTCCAGTTTAATCCGTCATGAAAATCACCAGATCGATGCGTCCAAATTTTTTTCAAATTTTTTACATTATCAATTGTTATCTCTGTTGCTTTAGAATAGTGTCCGCCACCAGAATCTTTTCCATAGGCTGACCAATCATCGTCTTGCGCAAAGGATGTAGAAGAAAATATAAAGATACAAAAAATTAAAAAGAATTTATGCATAAGGTTTCTATTTATTTTCTGGAAGAGCATAAGAAATTAGATGATCTGAAGCCGGTGTACCAATAGCCCAATGACCGCCAGCAGCAATAACGACAAATTGGCGGCCATCTTTATTTGTATATGTCATTGGCGTTGCGTGACCACCTGTTGGAAGTCTAAACTTTGCTAATTCTTCACCTGTTTCGGTATTAAAAGCTCGTAAATAATAATCACTTGTTGCGGCTATAAAAGTAACACCTGATGCAGTGACAGTTGGACCTCCCATATTTGGCGCACCCTTAATCCACCAAAAAGGAAATGGCGCTATATCTTTAGAGGTTCCAAGAGGAACATTCCACAAATGCTCTCCTGTATTTAAGTCAATACCTGTCAAAGTTCCCCAAGGAGGTTCTGTACAAGGCACACCTAACGGAGAAAAGAATCCCATAGATCTTAAATTACAATAAGGAATCCCTTCATTCTGCTCAATACTTGTAAATCTTGCTTGTGTATCATTTATAGCAAGCTCTTCAAGAGTCTTGTTACAATCCTCACGTGGAATCATAACAATTAGACTCGCTAGATTCATTGTATTAACAACCATCACATTCCTTGAATGATCCACTGCTGGACCTCCCCAATTATTTCCACCAATTGCGCTTGGATAATGAATTGAACCTTCAAGTGAAGGGGGCGTATAAAGACCTTCATTCCTTAGTTTTTCAGTTGTTCTTTTACAATACCCTCTATCCCAAAAAGTAAAACCATAAGCTTTTTCAGAATCAAAATAGGTTGGATTTAATGGCGCGGGTTTAGTTGGAAAGGGTTGTGTTTTTGATAAATTTTCACCTTCTAAGGAACCTTGTGGAACCTCTCTCTCTTCTATAAGGAAAACAGGTTCACCGGTCTCACGGTTTAGCAAGAAAACTAATCCCATTTTTGTGGTTTGAGCTAATGCCTTAATTGTTTTTCCATCTTTTTCTACATCATAAAAAGTTGGTTGCGATGGAACATCATAATCCCAAACATCATGATAAACAGTTTTAAAATGCCAAGCCACTTCTCCTGTATCAGCATTCAAAGCGACAACGGAACTATTATAATAATCTAAACCATCTCTATGACCTCCATAGTAATCAGGTGATGCATTTCCAGTTGGAAGATAAATTAAATTCAGATCAGGATCAGTAGAAATTATTGACCATACATTTGCTGTTCCTCTTTGGTAAAGATGAGTTCCATCATCATCTAGGACTGCTTCTTTTCCTGGAGGAATAGGATCCCAATACCATATTAATTCACCTGTTCTAATATCATAAGCCCTAACAACTCCGCCCGGTATATTTATAGAAAGATTATCGATTACACTTCCCCCTACTATCAATTTCTCTCCAATTATTGCTGGTGGGGAAGAACTCCAATAATAAGTATCTGGATGATCGCCTAAGCCTTTTCTTAAATTAACTATTCCTTTATCACCAAAATCATCGCATAACTTTCCAGTCTTCCCGTCAATTGAAAAAAGTTCAACATCCATCGTTACTCCAATAATACGATGGAAACAAATATCAGATTGGCTTTTACTTGAATCTTTCCAACTACTTAAACCTCTACAAGTTTTAAGAGGTCTTCCTGAGGGATCAACTTCAGGATCAAAAATCCATTTTTCTTCTCCTGTTTCTGGATTTAAAGCAAAAACCCTATTGAAAGGAGTGCAATAATAAAGTGTTTCATCAACTAATAAGGGAGTAGCCTGAAAAGAAGTCTGTATTTCATTTGAGATTGTTCCTCGTGTATTAGCGCCGTCTTGAAAATCACCAGAACGATGGACCCATGCTTGCTTTAGTAAGTGAACATTTTCTGGCGTTATCTCATCAGCTTTTGAATAATGACCGCCACCTGAATCCTTTCCATAGGCCGTCCAATCATCGGTTTCAGCAGCTAAATTTTTAGTTAAGAACGATACTAAGATTATTAATATAAATTTTTTAAACATTTTAATTATTTTTTAACTTAATAAATTGCATTTGAAAACCCTATAAAGTTCTTCATATTCCGGTTTTGCGGGGAATAAAAACCTAAATAAGAAGCATATAAACAATAGTCTTGTTTTTAATGAAATACATTAAAATATTAATTACCTATAAATAATCATCCGCACTAGTGAGAATAAAAAAAATATCCGCTAAAGTGAGTTTCAATTTTTAAAGTTATATTGACAGTTGATATAATATAAATGTTATAAATGATAATTCGGTTATAAGAATTGTGAGAAATATAATATGGCAGAAATAGAACAAGACTTAGAGAAAAGGGAAAATCCTACAAAAAGGGATTTTAAAGCTAAAGAATTTATACCAAGAAAGCCTATTCCTGATATTGGGCAAGAAATGCTTGATGGCGAAAGGTTTTATTCCCAAGAATTTATGCAAAAAGAATGGGAATCTATCTGGACAAAAACATGGCAAATCGTTTGTAGAGAAGATGACCTTAAATATGAGGGATCATTTATTACACATGAAATTGGTAAAGAATCCTTCCTCATTGTTAAAGGTAATGATGGAAAAATAAGGGGTTTTTATAATGTTTGCCAGCATAGAGGTAATAAACTCTGTCAAATTGAAGAAGGTGAGCTAGATACTTTCTCTTGCCCTTTTCACGGATGGAAATGGAATAATGATGGAACATTAAATTCGGTATTTGCCCCAGAACTTTATAAACAATTTGAAAATGGCGTTCCTAAAGATGAGTTAGGATTATCTGAAGTAAAGTTAGATAGTTGGGGTGGCTGGCTTTGGTTAAATATGGACGAAGATAGTGCTCCACTTAAAGAGTGGCTTGGTGAATATGGTGAACATCTTGAAAGTTATAACTTTGAAAATTTTGAACTAATCGATTATCAAACTTTTGAATGGAATGGAAATTGGAAACATGCTGTAGATGCTTTTAATGAAAGTTATCATTTTACTGCACTTCACCCTGACATGATAGAATTTGGTGAAGGTCACGACATACCAATAGAGTTATCCGGTCCACATTCTAGAATGATTAATTTTAATGACACCGTAAGTCAGGTCGTTGAAGATAGAGAAAGCTTTACAGACCTTAGAGAACAAATGATGGGTGATCGTAAAAAAGGTAAAATGGATGATGTCGATACTAATTATGAGGGTCCAGCAAAAGATTTGCATCTCTTTTATATAAAAAAACGAAGAGAAGAAGAAAATGAAATTGAATATTACAAAGATTTAAACGACGAACAACTTATTCATCAATACCATTATTTTTTCTTCCCAAGCGCTGTTTTCACTAATAAACCTGAAGCTGCAAATGTCTTTAGATATAGACCTCACGCTACTGATCCAGATAAATGCTATTATGATTTCTTTATATTATTAAATAATCCAGAAGGAAAAGAGTTTCCTCCAAGACCAGAACATAAAATATACAGAGGTAATGGACCTGAAATTTATAAAGAAGCCTTTAAAGGAACTTTCCCTCCAGTTTTCTGTAATGTCCTAGCTCAAGATGGCTCTAATATGGAAACTATGCAGTGGGGAAATAAGTCTGATAGCTTTAAAGGCGGAATTCTTTGTGAACAAGAAATACGTATTAGACATTTCCACCAAAATATTGATAAATTCATTGAAGAAAATAAATAATCATCAATTGAGGTTTCAAAAATGGCAACTTTAAATTTTAATTCAGGCAATAATTATATAATTCCAACAGAAGATAATATGAACTACAGAGGCCAGCAAGGAAATGATGTGTATATCATCTCTAAAGCAACGGAAAGTAATGCAATAATTAAAATTACTGATACTGAAGGTACAAACATAATTCAACTAGTTGATGGAATAACTATTAGTACCTCACTTTTTACTAAAAATGCAGCTAGACTCACACTTTCAAATGGAACTGAAATAACAATTAATGGTGCTGATAAATTTACCTATGAAACTAGTGGTAATTCAACTTCAGGTGATATTGGCTCTCAATGGACATATTCTGATTTCGTAAAAGGAATGGGAGTAACAGATGGACCTCCTAGTTCAGGGTCTAAAAATGGAACAGAAAGTTTTGTAATAAGTAATTCTTTTGAAGTTCCTGAAGACACAAGTACAGATAATTCAACTACAACTTATACTGTAGTAAATATAAATGTATCGGCAGATGAAACCATTATAGCCACAAATTCTGCAGAAGATTTTCGTTTTGAAGTTGGTACAGATGGTGTTTCAAAAGAAGGTGCTTATAACATCACCATTGATGGATTTGATAAATCCAATGATAAATTAACTCTTGTTTTGGTTGGAGCAACATCTAATTTAACAACTCAAGAATTTGATGCGATTAATAATGTCGAAGTAACTTCAGATGGAATAAGTGGAACGCAAATATTTTTTGCCCCAGATAGTAATATGCAAAGTGCAAAATTAGTATTACCAAATATTGAGGAATCTTTTTCAGACACTTGGACGGCAACGACATATACCGTTGAAATTATTGCTGATGTAAATTTGGTTTAGTTTTATTTGATTTTTCTATTTGGTTGCGGGGGT
>CAZLAN010000067.1:0-6976 GCA_964557485.1 uncultured Rhodobiaceae bacterium
GTTATAAACCAGGAAGATTTTCATTTAATGTAAAAGGCGGAAGATGCGAATCTTGTCAGGGTGACGGCTTAATAAAAATTGAGATGCACTTCCTCCCTGATGTTTATGTGCAATGCGATCAATGCAATGGGAAAAGATACAATAGAGAAACATTAGAAATTAAGTATAAAGAAAATTCTATTTCAGATGTATTAGATATGACTGTAGATGAAGCTTTCGAGCTCTTTAAGGCTGTGCCTAGCATAAGAGAAAAAATGGAAACACTTAAGAGGGTTGGTCTTGGTTATATTAAAGTTGGACAACAAGCTACAACTTTATCAGGCGGAGAAGCTCAAAGAATTAAATTAGCAAAAGAATTAGCTAAAAGGGCTACAGGAAGAACTTTTTATGTTCTTGATGAACCAACAACAGGACTACATTTTCATGATGTAAAAAAATTATTAAGCGTTTTACATGAATTAGTTGATCAGGGTAATACAGTTGCTGTAATTGAGCATAATTTAGATGTTATAAAAACTTCTGACTGGATTATAGATATTGGACCAGATGGCGGGGATAATGGTGGAAAAGTAGTTGCGCAAGGTCCTCCAGAGGAAATAATTAAGGTAAAAAAGAGTTATACAGGTGAATTCCTTAAAGATTTATTTTCTTAAAATTTTAATAGATATTTTGTGCAACAACCATACAAAATAACATTGGTATACTAAGTAAAGTATTGGTTCTGGAAAAAAGCATTGCTGTCCTTGCTGAAGCAGCTTTAACATCTGGATCAGAATCCACAATCCCTAATGCCTTCTTTTGATTTGGCCAAATAATAAACCAAACATTAAACCACATTATTATACCTAACCACATACCAATTCCTATAAATAAGTAATTAGGAATAATTTCATCTTCCATTAAGGTAAGCGTCATAGCTTCATGTATATATCCATTGATATAAGCCAGAATAAGTCCTGTTATAATTGTTGCCATAGCGCCATATCTAAACCACCAAAGAGCTTCAGGAGCAATTACTTTTGAAATAGCTGGCTTTTGCTCATCAGGTATATTTCCCATATTAGGGATTTGGACAAAATTAAAGTACCACAATAAACCTATCCACATAACTCCGGATATCACATGTAGCCATCTAAATACAAACGCCCAGAAAGGGTTATATTTAAAACCTTCCCCTATTTCAATTGATCCTGAAGTAAGGATAAACGAAATAAACATAAGCAATAAGGCAATGATAAAACCGGTAATTACAGTGTTTCTTAATGATGTTAATATAGAGCTCATAAAATCCCCCAGAAATATGAGAATATATAATAATATTATTCTAGAAATATTAAAAGATTAATAAATTAATTTTTTGACCAATCTCTTTTTACATTTAAATAAAGAATAATTTGAGAAGCTATAAATACTGACGAATATGTTCCTATAAAGACACCTAATATCATTGCAAAGGTAAAACCTTTTAAAACTTCACCACCTAAAAAATATAATGAAAAAAGAGCTAGTAGAGTTGTTACCGAAGTTAATAAGGTTCTAGACATAGTTTCATTTAACGATTTATTAATTAAATCAAATAACTCTATTTGTTTATATTTCCTTAAGTTTTCTCGGATTCTATCATAAACAACAACTGTATCATTCATTGAGTATCCTATAATGGTTAATAGGGCTGCAATTATTGATAAATTAAATTCAATCTTCAGAAAAGAAAATAAGCCTATGGTAATAATTATATCATGGATTAACGCTGCTACTGCACCTATTGAGAACTGCCATTCAAATCTTATCCAAATATAAAAAAGCATAAGAAAAACAGCTATAACTATTGCTAAAAGACCCTTTTGAATAAGCTCTGAACTCACTTTAGGTCCTACAATTTCTGTTCTTTGAATCTCAAATCCACTACCTAATTTTTCTGTAATCAGTTTTGATGGGGTTAAATTTGCATTACCCTGACTAGATGTTAAGTTTTCGATTCTAATTAGAATATTATCATCAGAGCCAAATGTTTGGATTTGTATATCTCCAAGATTTAATGATGATAAATCTCCCCTAATATCAGATAAAGACTTTTCGCTACTCTTCTTTATTTCAATTAAGGTGCCACCTTTAAAATCAATTCCAAAATTCAAATTTTGATAAATGATGAAGAATAAAGATAAAGTTATTAATAATATTGACAAAAAAGTTGCTATATTTCTAACACTAAGAAAATTAATCTTTAAATCCCTTTTAACCCACCTAATTGAACTCATATTGGTAACTCCTCAGGTTTTCTTTTTAGAATCCATTGAGATATTATTAACCGTGTAACTACAAAAGCAGTAAAAAATGAAGTTAAAACTCCTATCGATAAAGTAACAGCAAATCCTTTTACAGGACCTGTTCCTAAGAAAATAAGTATTATTGTTGCTATAAGTGTTGTTATATTTGCGTCTAAGATTGTTCTTAATGCAATATTATATCCTGATTCAACGGCTGAAAAAGGCGACTTACCATTGTCATATTCTTCTCGAATTCTTTCAAAGATTATAACATTTGCATCTACCGCCATACCGATAGTTAAAACTATTCCTGCTATGCCAGGTAAAGTTAGAGTAGCCTGAATTAAAGATAGTACCCCTATTATAAAAATAATATTCAAAGTCAGCGCAATATTTGCGTAAAGTCCAAATCTTCCATAACTAATAAATATAAAAACTAAAACTAAAATCATGCCAACAATAGTTGCAATTTTACCTGAATTTACTGAATCCGCTCCTAAACCTGGCCCAATAGTTCTTTCTTCAAGTATATTTAAAGGAGCAGGAAGCGCTCCAGCTCTAAGTAAAACTGCTAGATCATTAGCACTTTCAACAGAGAAACCACCCTCAATTTGTCCTGATCCTCCAAGAATAGGCTGTCTAATTGTTGGCGCAGATATTACTTGATTATCAAGGACAATTGCAAAAGGTCTTCCTACATTTTCTGATGTGGCTCTTGCAAATGCTTTACCGCCAGAAACATCAAATCGAAAATTAACAACAGGTGAGTTAGTTGTTTGATCAAAACCAGCTTGAGCATCAGCTAATTTTTCACCAGAAACTAAGACTCTTTTACTAACTAACCATGGAACCATATCATTGTCATATATAATCTCTGATCGACTAGGTGGTTTATTTCTTAAAGCTTCAGAAACTGAAACTGATGTGTCTACCATTCTAAAATTTAACTTTGCTGTTTGACCTAATAAATCTTTTAATCTCTGAGGATCATCTAAACCTGGAACTTCAAGAAGAATTCTATTATTTCCCTGCCTTTGAATTGAAGGTTCAGTTACACCCAGACCATCAATTCTTCTTCTTACAATTTCAATAGATTGGTTTACAGCTGATCTATATTTACTTCTTAAGCCATCTTCAGTAAAAACAATGCTTAAGTTATTATTATTTTCCTGAACTGATAGCTCAGCCATACCCTGATTCATAAAGATGTTATTACTATTTTTTCCTTGATCTAGCGTGTTAACTATATTTTTAGCTTCGTTTAAATCCTCTTCCTCTAGAATTGTAACATTTACGCCATTATCTTTAATCTTTAAATTAGAATATTTGATATTATTTTTTCTAAAATTTGAACGTACATCATCAAGCAAGAACTCTAATTTTTCTTTTTTTATGGTCTCTGTATCTACCTCTAAAAGTAGGTAAGAACCACCTCTTAAGTCTAAACCTAAATTAAGGGTATTCTTAGGCAGAAAAGTAATATTAGAACTTAAATTATAGAAATTAGGAAGAGCCAATAAAGTTAAAAATAAACAAAAAACCCCTATTAATATTTTTTTTGTTAAAGAGAAGTAAAGCATTCTTGTTTATTTATCTTTTGACCTTACATCAGCTAAAGTAGACTTTAATGATCTTATTTTTATATTATTACCAAAATCTATATCAACCTCGTTTTCATGAACATCTGTTACAGTTCCAATTAAGCCTCCTCCTGTAACTACATGATCACTCTTTTTTACATTAGCTACCATGTTATTATGCTCTTTGATTTTCTTTTGCTGAGGGCGAATAATTAAAAACCAAAAAATTGCAAAAATTAATATCAGTGGAATAATTTGAACAAAAAAACCGCCTGATGATTGTGCTAGTACGAATGTATTTTCCATTTTTTCCTCTTAGTCAGTATTACAGATCAATAGTCTTGTTAGAAGAAAAGATCAAATATAAAAATACTCACAGTTTAATTGATTTTTTATTACCCATATATATTTGAAGAACTTTTGGAATACTCAAAGTGCCAGATGAATCATAATAATTTTCTAAAATAGTTGCTAACGCCCTTCCCACCGCAACGCCCGAACCATTCAAAGTATGAGGAAATTCATTCTTTTTAGTAAGTTTGTTTTTAAATTTAGAATTCATTCTACGTGCTTGAAAATCCAAGCAATTTGAGCAAGATGAAATTTCTCTATATTTTTTTTCAGAAGGAAACCATACCTCTAAATCGTATGTCTTATATGAAGAAAAACCAATATCTCCCGTTGAAAGAAGGACTACTCTGTAAGGAAGCTCTAGTAATTTTAGTATTTTTTCTGCGCATTCTAACATCCGTTCAAGTTCTTTATTTGAATCTTCTGGTTTTGTAATACTAACTAATTCCACTTTAGGAAATTGATGTAACCTTATTAAGCCCTTTGTATCCTTACCGGCAGCACCCGCCTCCTTTCGAAAACATTGAGTAAAAGCCGTATAACGAAGAGGCAAAGATTCTTCATTAAGCACTTTCTGCCTTATCAAATTAGTCAAAGGAACTTCAGCAGTTGGTATTAACCACAAATCATCATCCGTCTTATATTGATCCTCAATAAATTTTGGTAGTTGCCCAGTACCATACATAGCATCTTCTTTTACTAAATAAGGAACATTGATCTCTTGGTAGCCATGTTCATTTACATGAATATCAAGCATAAAATTAGATAAAGCTCTTTCTAATTTAGCAATACTACCTGAAGTTATTGCGAATCTTGAACCTGATAATTCTGCTGCAGTTTCAAGATCTAAGCCTTCTAGGTTTTCAGCTATTTCATAGTGAGGAATATTATCAGTAACAACAATTTTTCCTAATTTTTTTAATTCTATATTTGAGCTTTCGTCAGTACCTACTGGAAGATCATCAGCAGGTAAATTAGGTAAGGAAGATAAAAAATCGTTCAACTTAGTGCTAATTTTAGATTTAATATCCTCTACATCAGATATAGATTTTTTAATATCCTGCGCTTCCTTATTTAGTTTAGAAAAGGTTTTTTCATCATTTTGTGATTTAGCTTTTCCTGCTTCTTCAGAAAGGCTGTTTCTTTTCTGCTGAAGCTCTTGAATCTTAGTAATGTTTTGTCTTAATTCTTTATCAATAGATAAAATCTCATCAATATTAATATTAAGGCCTCTGCGCTTCCAACCTTCAGAAAAGGCTTTAGGATTCTCTCTTATTTTATTTATATTGTGCATTTATTTAATTAAAAATTACTTTTACTAATTATTATCCCTTTTCTTTTCTATTATAGAAACAATTAAAATAGAAATCTCATATAAAATTAATGTTGGAATAGCAAGACCTATTTGGCTTATGAGGTCAGGTGGAGTTAAAAAGGCAGAGATTAAAAAAACAATGACAATTGCATACTTCCTTCCTTTCTTTAAATAATCAGAATTAACGAAACCAACTCTAGCTAATAAAGAAAGTAAAACGGGTAACTGAAAGCAAAGTCCAAATGCAATAATTAAAGATGTAATTAAATTTAAATACTCACTTACTTTTGGAAGCATTAAAACCGTTATATTTGAGGAATTATTAGTAATCTGCATATTAGCAAAGAAATTAAGTGCAAGAGGCATAATTATATAATGAACGAGTAAGCTACCTATAAAAAACAATATAGGTGAAAAAATAAAATAAGGTGCCATGGCAATTTTTTCATCTTTATATAATCCAGGAGATATAAATGAATATAGCTCCAAAGAAAAATACGGAAAACATATTAATAAGGCACCAAATAGTGCAATCTTTAATTTAACTAATAGAAACTCTTGTGGAGCAGTAAAAATCATCTGGCTTTCTGAGCCCATAACATCAATATAAGGGCTTACAAGAAATAAGTAGATATCTTGAGAAAAGATAAATGATGCAGTAAAAGAAATCGCTAAAACTATTATTGATCTTAAAACTCTTTTCCTAAGTTCAATAAAGTGTTCAATTAAAGGAGCTTTGGAACTTTCTATGTTATCTTCACTCATAAATCTTATTAAATTTCTTTATTAGGACCTTTTGTTTCGTTAGAAATATTATCAAGTTCATTTTTAATTGATTTTATTTCATCGTAATTTTCTATATCAACATCATTTGCTAATGATTCAATTGATGTTATAATTTCTTTTGAATACATCCATAAATTAGAAAAGAAACGATGAATTGAACGCAATGCACCTGGTAGTTCTTTAGGTCCTATAAAAATAATTATTAAGATACTTAAAAGTAATAACTCATTAAAACTAAAATCAAACATTTAAAATTTAGTCATCAAGATCGTCTTTTTCGATTGGTGTATTTTCTTCTTCAGAAATGCCTTTTCTAAAACTTTTAATTCCACTAGCCAAATCTGTCATAAAATCTGAAATCTTACCCCTACCAAAAAAAATAAGCGCCAATAAAACAACTAATAAAATTTGTAACCAACTAGGAAACATTATACTTCTCCAGATTCTTCATTAATATTTATAGCATCATTTTGATCAATATTATCATCATTTGTTGAATTTTCAGGATAAAGATCAGGTGGTAAATTACTATCCAATAATCCCATAGATTTCAATTCATGCATATCCGGTAAATCTTTAATACTCTCAAGATCAAAATGAACAAGGAATTCTTCAGTTGTTCCGTATGCAAGCGGGTTACCTGGAACTTTTCTTCTTCCTTTAATTTTTATCCAATT
>CAZLAN010000068.1:0-6897 GCA_964557485.1 uncultured Rhodobiaceae bacterium
TTAGCTCTAGGCTTTTAAAAGGTGCTATTAGCTATTGTGAAAATAATAAAATTGAATATTACATAGTTGAAGTACCTGGAGCGTTAGAGATACCTTCAGCTATTAATATTATTAATACACGATTCAATGATGAAGAAAGAGAGAGAGTTTTATGGGAAAAAAGAGAGGTTAAAGAGAGTAAAGAGTTATATGGAGATCAAATAAAGGTTAAATTTGAAAAACAAGATATTAGTATTGGATACATTGCATTGGGTTGCATAATTAAAGGAGAAACCTCTCATTATGATGTCGTTGTATATGAATCTGCTTACGGCTTAACAGAGTTGTCAATCTCAAAAAATATAATCCTTAGTAATTCAATTCTTACTGTAGACAATCATGAACAGGCCATTGAAAGAAGTAAAGATGATGAAAGTAATAAGGGTTACCGTGCAGCTGAAGCTTGCAGTAGACTTATAGATATACAAAATGGGAAAATCTAAAAAAAGTTCTTCACGTTTGTTTTCTGTTCAAATCCTTTATGAAATGGAAATAAATGGAAAATCATTTGAAGTAATTCAAAAACGTTTTGATGGAGATTCTTTTTTTGAGATTGAAAAAATTAACAATCTTGGTTCACCCAATAAAAATTATATTGTGAAGTTGGTAAAAGGTGTATCTAAACATCAAGATAAGATTGATAATATTATTAAAGATAATTTAGTTAACTGGTCATTATCAAGGATAGATTCTTTAGCTAGAGCAATCTTACGTGCATCTGTTTTTGAATTACTTGATATTAACGATGTTCCTAATAAAGTTGTATTTAATGAGTATATTGAAATAGCAAAGTTTTTCTTTGATGGAGATGAGCCTTCATTTATCAATGCTGTTTTGGATTCGGTTTCAAAAAATTACAAGGGATTATAGCTTTAAAGTAATGTTATCTGAAAAGGATTTTATAAATAAATTTATTAAGCCTCTTGGTAAAAGTAATAAAAACTCTTTCGGCTTTAATGATGATGTTGCGGTAGTTAATAATTATGCATACTCAACTGATACAATTGTTGAAGGCATACATTTTTTTAAAAATGACGATCCTAAATTTATCGCAAAGAAACTAATAAGAGTTAATGTAAGTGATCTAATTGCTAAAGGTGTTAAACCAGAATTTTGTTTGTTAAATTTTTCTTCAGGAAAATCTATTAACAATGGATGGATTAAAAATTTTACTAATTCTTTTGGTGAAGACTTAGAAAAATATAATTTATCTTTAATTGGCGGGGATACAGTTGTTACTAGAAGTAAAACTGTCTTAAGCATAACTATTTTTGGTAAAATTAATTCTAAAAAAATTAAGTTACGTTCTGCAGCAAAAGTTTCTGATTTTATATATGTTTCAGGAACAATTGGTGATTCATCAATTGGGCTTAAAATCTTAAATAAGAAATTAAAGTTTAATAAGAAGAGTGAAGAAATTTTAATCTCTCGATTTCACTTACCTAAACCTCAAGTTAATTTAGTTAAATTAATAGATAAAAAAGCAAACGCTTCTACAGATGTATCTGATGGACTAATTAGTGATTTAAATAATATTTGTGAATTTAGTAAATTAGGGGCCGAAATTGAATTCTCCTTAATTCCTAAGTCTAAAGAAGTTAAGAAATTTCTTAAGAAGTTTAAAAATTATGAAAAATTAATTTTAAATGGAGGAGATGATTATCAATTACTTTTTACAGGCCCCGATTGCTTGGATTCACATAGAAATGTAACAAAAATAGGTAGAATGACAAAAAATAAAGGAATAAAGATTATTGATAAAAGTTTTAAGAATTTGTTAAAAGGTTATAATCATTCAATAATCTAACCTTTAACTTGATATTTATAATAACATTTGGCATGTTCGCACATTATTTGTTTACGGTTCGGAGGAATAAATGGAAATAATTCACTTAATTATCGCATCTGGTATATTAGCTGTTATTTATGGAGTGATAACTTCAATTTCAGTGCTGTCATCAGACACGGGCAATGAAAAAATGCAAGAAATTGCTAAGGCAATTCAAGAAGGTGCCAGCGCTTATTTGTCTAGACAATATTCTACTATTTCAATTGTAGGTATAGCAATACTTATTATTTCATATTTCCTTCTTGGGCTAGAGGTCTCTATTGGTTTCTTAATTGGTTCAGTAATGTCGGGATTAGCTGGCTATATAGGAATGTTGGTTTCAGTTAGGGCTAATGTAAGAACAGCTCATGCATCTTCTATAGGTTTAGCAAATGGTCTTAGCATTGCCTTTAAGTCAGGAGCAGTTACTGGTATGTTGGTTGCTGGACTAGCCCTGTTAGCTGTTTCTGTTTATTATTATGTGCTGACAAATATTTGGATTCCTCAAAATGAAAGGGTGGTTATTGATGCTCTTGTTGCTTTGGGATTTGGATCTTCTTTAATATCTATTTTTGCAAGACTTGGTGGGGGCATTTTTACTAAAGGAGCAGATGTTGGTGGTGATTTAGTCGGCAAAGTTGAAGCCGGTATCCCGGAAGACGACCCAAGAAATCCTGCTACTATAGCTGATAATGTTGGAGATAATGTTGGAGACTGCGCTGGAATGGCGGCTGACTTATTTGAAACATATGCCGTAACTGTTGTTGCTACAATGGTACTTGCATCCATTTTTTTTGCAGGCAATGAAATAATGATGATTTATCCAATGGCTATTTGTGGCGCTTGCGTGGTCACTTCTATCTTGGGAACATATTTTGTTAAACTAGGTAAAAGTAATTCAATTATGGGCGCGTTGTATAAAGGGTTTATAGCTACAGCTATTTTGTCATTAATTGTTCTTTATTTTGTTACTAGTTATGTTATTGGATTTGATACCTCGATGACAGTTGATGGAAATACCTTTAACGGTATGTCTTTATATATTTGTGGTGTTGTAGGGTTAGCTATAACAGGATTAATTATCTGGATAACTGAGTATTATACTGGCGTTGATTATAGGCCGGTTAAATCAATTGCAAAATCTTCAGAAACAGGACATGGCACAAATGTTATTCAGGGCTTAGCTATTTCTATGGAATCAACTGCGTTGCCTGCACTCGTAATTGTTTTTGGAATTATCATCACATATTCCCTTGCAGGATTATTTGGAATTGCAATTGCTGTTACTACAATGCTTGCCTTGGCAGGAATGGTTGTTGCCTTAGATGCTTTTGGACCAGTCACAGATAATGCAGGCGGTATCGCAGAAATGTCTAAGTTACCAGAAGAAGTAAGAAATACTACAGATGCTTTAGATGCAGTGGGAAACACAACAAAAGCTGTAACGAAAGGGTATGCAATTGGATCGGCTGGACTGGGTGCTTTAGTTCTTTTTGGCGCTTATACTGCCGATTTAGAATATTTTATTTCCAATGCAGATCAAACAAGTTATTTCTTTGGTGTGAATCCAGATTTTTCTTTGTCTAATCCTTATGTGGTTGTAGGGCTTTTAGTTGGAGGAATGCTTCCTTATTTATTTGCGGCATTAGGTATGACTGCAGTTGGTAGAGCTGGATCGGCTATAGTTGAAGAAGTTAGAAGACAATTTAAAGAAAAACCAGGAATTATGGAAGGTAATGATAAACCAGATTATTCTGCTGCTGTTGATTTGCTAACAAAGTCTGCTATTAAAGAAATGATTGTTCCTTCTTTATTACCTCTTCTTTCACCCATCATTCTTTTTTATTTTGTTAATTTCATTGCAACCAAAAGTGATGCTTTTTCAGCTTTAGGGGCTATGCTCTTGGGTGTTATAGTAACAGGTCTTTTTGTTGCCTTATCCATGACTGCTGGTGGTGGTGCTTGGGATAATGCAAAGAAATATATTGAAGATGGAAATCATGGAGGAAAAGGTTCTGAAGCTCATAAAGCAGCTATAACTGGTGATACAGTTGGTGATCCATATAAAGATACAGCTGGACCAGCTGTAAATCCTATGATTAAAATCACTAATATTGTTGCATTATTATTATTAGCTATATTAGCGCACTAAAATAATTTAATAATTTTTGCAAATATACTAGATATATCTGTTAGTAATAATCTTATTATTAATGGATATTTTTGTTATGGAAAAAGCTAAATACGCAACTGATTATGGTAAAACGAAGGGCAGGCTCTATCTTGAATCTGAGAGCGAGCATAGAAATCCTTTTCAAAGGGATAAAGATAGAATAATTCATTCTGAGCATTTCAGGCTTCTTAAACATAAAACACAAGTTTTTATAGCCCACACAGAAGATTACTATAGAACAAGGTTAACGCATTCTTTAGAGGTTAGCCAAATTGCAAGGACTATAGCTAGGATTTTGAATATTGATGAGGATTTGGCAGAGGTTTTAGCTCTTTCACATGATCTTGGCCACCCACCTTTTGCGCATTCAGGTGAAGAAGTCTTAGATGAATGTATGAAAAGTTTTGGTGGATTTGATCATAATATTCAAACTCTAAAAATTGTAACAAGTTTAGAAAAAAGATATCCTAATTTTAATGGTTTGAATTTATCTTGGGAAACATTAGAAGGTATATTAAAGCATAATGGACCAATAAAAGAATATAAATCAAAATCCTCCAAAGGATTTTTTATCAATAGCTATATCAAGGAACACGATTTGGAAATACAAACATTTCCAGGATTAGAAGCTCAAATTGCATCCCTTTCAGATGACATTGCTTACAATAATCATGATATAGATGATGGATTTAGGGCTAAAAAATTTAAAGTTAAAGATCTATGTGAAATAGAGATACTTGATAGCATTTATCGCGATATTATTTCTGAATATAAAAATCTAGAGGAATTTATGATTGTTCAGGAGATTGTAAGAAGGCTAATAGGATTTATGGTAAATGATTTAATTTCAGAGACTCAAAAAAATATAGAAAATTTAAAACCTCAAAAGGTATCAGATATTAGAAACCATGATAGGCCTTTAGCAATGTTTTCAGACACGATGAAAAAACAAGATAAAGAACTAAAAAAGTTTTTAATTGAAAGAGTATATACACATTCATCTATGGAAAATGATAGAGCTTTATCTAGAAAGGTTATTAAAGAATTATTTAATTCATTGTTAGACAATATTGATTTACTTCCTGATCATCTGAGTATTTTATGCCAAAAAAATTCAGAATCTAACAATGCATATATTATTTGTGATTATATAGCTTCTATGACTGATCGATCTGCCACGGCGAATCATGCAAAGATTATTAATAATCAAAAATTATAATGTTGAAAAATAGTGGATATTTTAAGAAAATATAAAGAAATTTTAATTAATGGGTTAAAGGTTTCTTACCCAGATGATAATTTTGACAATATTTCTTTTGAATTTCCAAGGGACAGGAATCATGGGGATTTCTCAACAAATGCGGCTATGGTTTTATCTAAAAAATATAATTTAGATACTAAAGTTATATTTGATAATGTGAGTAAAATTTTTTCTAAAACTCATGATTTTAATAATATCGAAATAGCAAAATCTGGATTCATTAATTTTTTTATAAAAGATGAGATCTTGCATGAATTCTTATCTTCAATAATAAGAGAAAAAGAAGAATTTGGTAAAAAAAATATAGGAAAAAATCAAAAAGTAAATGTGGAATATGTTTCTGCTAATCCCACAGGTCCTTTGCATGTTGGTCATACTAGGGGTGCTGTATTAGGCGATACCTTATCAAATATACTTGAATTTGTAGGGTATGATGTTTGTAGAGAATATTATATAAATGACTCTGGCGAGCAAATAACCCAATTAGCTAAATCTGTTTATATAAGATATTTAGAATCTTTAGGAGAAACAAAAGAAAAAATTCATGAAGGGCTTTATCCTGGTGAATATTTAATTGAACTTGGGGAAAGATTAAAAAATAAGTTTGGTTCTAAATATAAAGATTCTAATGAAGATGATTGGTTGGAATTATTTAAAAAAGAGGCAATAGATTTCGTAATGGATTTAATTAGAAAAGATTTAAGTTCATTGAATATTGAGCATGATGTATTTACCTCAGAAAAATACCTCCTTACCGATGATAAGGTTGATAAAACTTTCAATCTCTTGAAAAATAAGAATCTTCTTTATGAGGGTATTACGGCCCCGCCAAAAGGAAGTAAAAAAGAAGAATGGAGCGAGGTTAACCATACTTTATTTAAATCAAAAAAATTTGGGGATGACGAAGATATGGTTGTTAAGAAACATAACGGTGAATGGACATATTTTATGTCTGACATAGCTTATCATTTAGATAAATATCAAAGAGGATATAAAAAAATTATTAATATTTTTGGAGCAGATCATTCTGGTTATATCACCCGTATGAAAGCAGCTGTTAAAGCAATTTCAGATGAAAAAGCAGATTTTGAAGTTAAAACATGTCAATTAGTAAGATTATCTAGATCAGGAAATCCAATAAAAATGTCTAAAAGATCTGGAAGCTTTATTACACTTTCTGAGATTATTGATGAAGTCGGAAGTGATGCTGTTAGATTTATGATGGTTTCTAGAAAGAACGATGCTCAATTAGACTTTGATTTTGAAGTATTTAAAAATGAAAACAATGATAACCCAATTTTTTATATTCAATATGCGCATGCTAGAATTTCGTCATTAATTAATAATGCCTATAAAAAATTAGGCATAGATAAAATAGATGCATCAACTTCAGATTTAACTCTTTTAAATAATATTAATGAAAGAAATATTATTATGTTGTTGGCAAATTATCCAAAAATTATTGAACAAGCTGCTTTATTTATGGAACCGCATAGATTGTCTTTTTACTTAAGAGATTTATCTTCGGCCTTTCATCAATATTGGAACTTAAAAATAAACAACAAGCGGCTAATTATACTAGATAAAGATAATATT
>CAZLAN010000069.1:0-2176 GCA_964557485.1 uncultured Rhodobiaceae bacterium
CTTTCAAGATAAGGATGACCCCATTTTCTCATGCTTGTGTCTAGATAAAATTCATAGAAATGATCCCAATGATATTCTTTAATATCACTTCCATTTAATGTTTCTATTTCCATATTTTTTTTATTAAATTCTTTACGCTCTTTTTTTATATTTTTTCTTTTCCTAGAAGAAAGTGCACTAAGAAAATCATCAAAATCACGATAATTATTATTATTCCAGTGGAACTGTTGATCGGTTCTGATTAACCACCCTTTATTTTTTAAGAATTCCATTTCTTTTTCATTTATGAAAGTCAAATGAGATGAAGATAAAGAATTCATTAAACAAAATTCTTTAATACCATTTAATAATGCTTCTTTTGTCTTCTTTTTGTTATCCAAAGTAAGTAACTTTGAAGATGTTACTGGAGTAAATGGAATTGAAATTTGTAATTTAGGATAGTATGGCCTCCCAATTTTTTGATAAGCTTCTGCCCATGAATAATCAAAAACATATTCACCTGAAGAATTATTTTTTAAATATGATGGTACGCAACCAATTAGTTTATTATTTTTATTCGTTGCTATAAAATATGATGAGTACCAACCGCTGTTACCATTAATAGACCTACTTTTTTCTAGGGCATTTAAGAAATCATAGCTAATAAATGGATTGTAGTCATTAGGATTAGGATTTGCACATCTATCCCATTCATTTTTTTTGATATTACTAAGGCTTTTTTCTATAGAAATAGATATTTTAAGGTCTTTATTCATTAATTTTTAATTTCGAATATAGCATCAATTTCTACGGCCATATTA
Organism: uncultured Rhodobiaceae bacterium; assembly: GCA_964557485.1. Classification (GTDB taxonomy): domain Bacteria; phylum Pseudomonadota; class Alphaproteobacteria; order MED-G09; family MED-G09; genus AG-430-B22. The sequence goes on from CAZLAN010000069.1 coordinate 801, forward strand.
AGAGGTAAAGAAGAAGCGCCAACAGCAAACCTAGAATGCCAACCTTTCTCATCGAGTATGGAAATTAGTAATTTAGATGCGCCATCTAAAATGAGAGCATGATCAGAAAAATTATTACCTGAATTAATAAAGCCACCTATTTTTATACACTTGGTAATTTTATTTAGATCACCACATGCTTTTTTTGCCTGAGCCAGGACCATTAATCCACATAATTTTGCTGCCTCTTGACCTTCTTCAATAGATAAATCTTCACCAACTTTACCGGTAATTAGATTTGACCCATCAAAAGGACCCTGACCAGAAATAAATAGTAGGTTGCCTGATATATTATATGGTACATATGTTGCTACGGGTGAAGCGGGTTCTGGAATTTTTATATTAAGGTTTTTTAGATTTTCATCAATTATACTCATTGTTATTTCCTTTAGTTATAATGTTATCTCCAAACTTATTTCTTAATTTACTTAATGCAACTTCAATTTTCTTATCATTATTTGATTTTAAATCTATTAAGCTATCTAAATCGCATAATTTTTCTTCAGTTAATTCTGATATTCCAACACCAATAAGTCTATACTTAGAACTATTAAGATGATTGTATAAAAGTTCTTTTGCAGTTTTATAAATTCTAACATGAAGTTGAGTGGGATCAGAAAATGTTTTTGATCTCGTGATAAGTTTAAAATCTTTTGTTTTAAGTTTTAGATTTACTGTTTTTCCACCAATACCTAATAATTTTGACCTATCAGAAACCTTTCTAGATAAATTATTTAATACTCTCTCTAACTCTCTTTTATTATTAGTATCTTTCTGGAAAGTAGTTTCGTGGCTTACGCTTTTTATCTTTCTATTAGGTTTTATTTTTCTAGTATCTTGACCTCTAGATAATTGATAAATATGATACCCAATAGCGCCATATCTTTTTACGAGTTCTTTATCTTGCATTTTTTGAATTTGTCCAATATTTATAATTCCTTCAGAATTAAGTCTTTTTTTAAATTTATTACCTACACCCCATAATAAATTTACAGGTTTATCCTTTAAGAAAGCAATTGCTTCACTATTTCCAATAATTGAAAATCCTTTAGGTTTATCAAGATCAGAACATACTTTTGCTAGATATTTATTAAACGAAAGGCCCACTGAAACATTGATACCTGTTTTTATTTTAATTTCTTTTACTAATTCAACTAAAATTAATGCAGGAACCTTTTTATGCAATCTATAGGTACCTTTGAGATCTAAAAAGGCTTCATCTAGAGATATAGGCTCGATTATTGGAGTTAATTTTTTCATAATTTCTCTGATTTCTCGACTAACATCTTTATACTTTTTCATATTTGGCTTAATAACGACTGCTTCAGGACATAATT
>CAZLAN010000069.1:2276-4075 GCA_964557485.1 uncultured Rhodobiaceae bacterium
TTCAGAAATTTCCATAGACACATCAAAGCAATCTCTGCAGATTTGATTAATATTATAATTAGGTATTTCTGATTTTATCATCTTTGAGGTTATCTAGTATAAAATTTTCTACATCAAACCAATTAGTTGATTTTATCTTGGCACTTTTAGGGGTAGGCATCAATTTATTAATTCTCTTATCTTGAATAAAATGAATACAAATTGTTTTTGGAGAATCTTTTGATACAGATTCTATGTTCATAGGCATATCATCAATAAAAAAAGATTTTTGATTCTTATTTTCTAGAATTTTTTTTACAGCAGGTCCCTTTAATCCACTATTAGTTATTACCGGAAATGCTATATTATTATTCTTCAAAGCCTTCTCTCTTTTGTATTTATCTTTATGAGGAAGGTTTGTAAGAATTACTATTTGCATAAATTTTGAAAGTCTTTTTAGTACTTTTTTTGCGTTAATAACTAATTGAAGTTTTTCAGTTTCAGAACTAAAAAAATTAGGCATTATTTTATTCATATCAGTATCTTTAGCAGCTAGGCCAGTGCTTAATTCTTTTATATTCCCGGTAATTTTTGGTTCATTCAAATCTAAAAAAAGACCTTTTGTCTTAAGATAATTTTCTAGACCTTTTAAAAATAGAAAGATAACTTCATCCGCATCAATAATTAGAATAGGTCTTTCTTTATTTAATGATAAGGAATTAATTTGATTTAAGGTTTCTTCTTCTAGGCTTATTTTATTTTTCCTTCTTTAAACTCTACATGCTTTCTAACAACAGGATCATATTTCTTAACAACCATTTTATCTGTCATAGTTCTAGAATTCTTCTTAGCAACATAGTAGTAGCCTGTACCAGCAGTGCTTTCTAGCTTAATTTTAACTGTAGTTTGTTTTGCCATAGTCTACCTTTTGTATGCAAAATAGGTAAAAATATTTTTTAGTCAAGTATTATTAGGTCTTGAAATAATTCTCTTAGGCCCTTTATATCTCCAAAAAAAAGGAAAATGTTGATTATTTATTTGATTTTCATGCTTCTTAATTAAATCTTCAATAAGAAATTCTGTAATATCAAACAAAGGCAGTTCTATAGCTTTATATAGATCAATAAAGTTAAGATTATTTAATTCGCCATTGCCTATAATTTTCTCGGTAAAATTATTTGAATTTAAAACAAAGAATTTTGTATCGAATCTTAATTTTTGATTCGCCGGTGTAATTGCTCTAGCTAAAACCCATAAGTCATCTAACTTATTATTAATTAGTCTAAGACTTGTTTCTTCTTCAGTTTCTCTTATGGCCGCTGAAACAAGCCCTCTTGAAAGGCTAGAAGAAGAATTTAATTTTTTAAGATCTTTTAAAGCTTTTTTATTAATTAATATTTTTTTATTATTACAGTCTGATTCCTCTACTCTTCCGCCAGGAAAAACCCAAACATTTGGTGCAAATTTAGCGGTTTTTGGCCTTTGGCCCATAAGAACTTCAGCTTTATTGTTGATATTTCGTATTATCACCAGACTAGCTGCAGCCTTTGGCTTCACAGGGTTACTCATTTTTTCTTTTTCTTTTTCTTTTTTTGATTCTTAATGAGCTCTATCGCAATTTCCAAATTAATATCATCAATATTATTATCTTTAGGGATTGATGCATTAACTTTACCAGATTTTACATATGGACCATATCTTCCTTCCATCAATACTAAATCATCATTATTTTCAGGGTTTTTTCCAAGATCCTTAATTTTTTTACTTCCTCTTCCTCTTCCAGGGTTTGCTTTTTTTTCTTCAATTAAATCTACAGCCCT
>CAZLAN010000069.1:4175-6808 GCA_964557485.1 uncultured Rhodobiaceae bacterium
TATCTTCCAATTAAAAGATTAATTTCTTTATTTGTTTCTGGATGCAATCCTATAAGTTTTGGTTCAATATTCCCATTTGAACCAAATGTTCTAGTATATTTACATTCTGGATAAGAAGAGCATCCAATAAATGCACCGTTTTTACTAGTTTTTAAACTTAATGTTCCTTCACATTTAGGGCATTTTCTATTGATTTCGTCATTATCATCTTTAAAAATATGATTGCCTAAGCTTTCGTTAAGTTTATCAAGAATATCTCTAGTTCTTAGCTCAAGAGCTTTTTGAGAACAATCATTAAATTCTCCCCAAAAATTATTTAAAAAATCTTTCCAATTAATTTCGCCATTAGAAACCTTATCTAAATTCTTTTCAAGTTCAGCAGTAAAATCATAACCAACATATTGACGAAAGAAACCCTCTAAAAAGGATGTTACGAGTCTTCCTTTATCCTCAGGAAAGAAATATCTTTTTTCAAGTCGAACATAATTTCTATCTTGCAATACTGATATTATAGATGCGTATGTTGACGGCCTCCCAATTCCTTTCTCTTCTAAAGATTTAACCAAAGATGCCTCTGAATATCTTGGGGGAGCTTTTGTAAAATGCTGGTTTGTATTTGTTTTTATATTACTTAGGTTTTTCCCTTCATTAAGTCTTGGTAGATCTTGAGATCTTTCTTTTTCTTCCTTCCGTCCTTCTTCGTATAATGCCCTAAATCCTTCAAAGATAGTAACAGTTCCTGATGCTCTAAAGGAAATATCTTTATTCTCATTATTAATTATTATAGTTGTTCTTAACCCTTTCCAGTTTTCCATTTGACTTGCTAGAGTCCTCTTCCAAATGAGAGAATACAATTCTAATTGATCGGAGCTAAGGTCATTTTTTAGTATGTCGGGAGTCTTTTTTGGGTCAGTTGGCCTTATTGCCTCATGTGCCTCTTGTGCATTCGCAACTTTACCTTTGTATTCATTTAATTCCTTTGGAAGAAATTTCTCTCCATAAATAGCGCTTATACTACTCCTTACTTCTTTAATACTTTCTTTCCCAATTTGAACTCCATCAGTTCTCATATATGTAATTAAACCTGCCTCATATAATTTTTGAGCAGTCATCATTGTATTCTTTGCAGTCATACCTAATTTACGTGATGATTCCATTTGCAATGTTGAAGTTATAAATGGTGGAGAAGGTTTTCTTGTTACTTCATTTTCTTTGATTTCACTAACTTTATAGGAGTTCGATTCTATTGTTTCTTTAATTTCTAGTGATCTTTTTTCATTGCTGATGTCGAATTGATCTAATTTTTCATTATTAAAATGAGTTAATTTAGCTTCAAAAGGTTCTAAGTCTTCATATGAAAACATCCCTTCTATAGACCAGTATTCTTGTGGTTTGAAAGATTCAATTTCTATTTCTCGTTCACAGATAAGCCTTAGCGCTACCGATTGAACTCTACCAGCGGATCTTGCACCAGGTAGTTTTCTCCATAAAACAGGTGATAAAGTAAAGCCAACAAGGTAATCCAAGGCTCTTCTTGCTAAATAAGCCTCAACCATTTCATTATCTATCTCTCTAGGATTATTTATAGCTTCATTTATTTCATTTTTTGTTATTGCATTAAAAGTAACTCTAGAAATCTTTTTATCTTTTAGACTTCCTTTTTTTTGTAAAAAATCAAGAACGTGCCATGCGATAGCTTCGCCCTCTCTATCTGGATCAGTTGCTAAAATTAAACTATCTGAGTTTTTAACAGCTTCATTTATTGTTTTAGCTTGCTTTTTACCTTTTTCTCCAAGCTCCCAAACCATTTCAAAGTCTTGATCTGGTTTAACAGAGCCTTCACTTGAGGGTAAATCTCTTATATGACCTAATGAGGCGATCACTTTATATTCTGAACCTAAATAGCTTTCTATAGTTTTAGCTTTCGCAGGTGATTCAACAACAACCAAGTGCATAATATTCTCCACTTAAAAAAACAGAAATTTCATTTTTTTACCAATAAGTCAAATAACTAATTTTTTTTATAAACTTATTCTTGTCCAAATTTAATATTTGGTTCTGTTTTATTTAATATTCTTTTTATATTTTCGTAATGCCTAATAAAGATAAAAATTAACAAAATAAGAATTATAAAACCGTAAATATTATCAAAAATATAAATATAAATTGATGATATGGAAGTTGCAGAAAGTGAGCTTACAGATGACTTTTTTGATATAAGAGCAACTAACAACCAGGAAACGATAAATATAATTGCTGAATTTATCGATAAGGCAAGAAGTATACCGATAAAGGTAGCAACCCCTTTACCACCTTTAAATTTAAGCCAAACAGGAAATATATGGCCTATAAAAACTGATATAGCGGCTAAAGAAACTAGAAAGGAAGTGTATTCAATTAGTATGTAAACAGGTAAGAATCCTTTTAAGGTATCAAAAATTAAAGTTAAAAGAGCTAAACCCTTGTTACCCGAGCGTAAAACATTGGTGGTACCTATGTTGCCAGAACCTATTTCTCTAATGTCACTATTTTTAAAATATTTCGCTAATAAAAAGCCAAAAGGCACAGATCCTATTAAATAAGAAAATAAGATTATAAAAAAATATAAAAATATAGAGTTAAAAATTTCCATT
>CAZLAN010000070.1:0-6798 GCA_964557485.1 uncultured Rhodobiaceae bacterium
CAAAAATTGCCAGCGAAATAATTGATTTTGCAGGCCTTAAAGAAAAGGTTGTTATTATTGAAGGACCTTCAGAGAAAATAATACCAACTTTAAGGCATCAATTTGATTTGGTCTTTGTAGATCATTGGAAAGACCTGTATAAACGCGATCTTATCGCCATAGAAAAAAGAGGGATTTTAAAAAAAGGGTCAGTAATTTTTGCGGACAATGTTGGAAATTTGATATCCGCACTTGTAGGTGAAAGAGGAAATTCTAATAATTATCTAAATTATGTAAGAAATCATCCAAAATTTGAAAGTAGAAACATTAAGACTTCATTAGAATATTCTAGTGCTGAAGATGCTGTAGAAATATCGATATATTCAGGATAATTAATTTTGCTTAAAATGTTTTGATAATTTCAGACCTTGTTTCTGATAATTTGAACCTATAGATTCGCCATATGATTTTTCAGGTAATTCTAGAAGCTTCTCATAAATTAATCTTCCAACTATTTGGGAATCCTCTAATATGAATGGGACCTCCCAACTTCTAATCTCTAAAACAGCCTTTGATCCTTTTCCATCTGTTGAATTATGACCAAACCCAGGATCAAAGAAACCTGCATAATGAACACGAAATTCTCCAACAGAAGGCTTGAAAGGTACCATTTCTGCTGCATGACTCGGTGGTATAGCTATAGATTCTGAAGATGATAAAATATAAAATTCTCCTGGATCAAGAATAATCCTTTTCTCCTCAGCTGCTTTAACAGGTTCCCAAAACTTTTCCATTTCATAGGAATCTTTTTTATCTATATCTATTAGTCCTGCATGTCTTTTTGCTTTCCAACCAACAATATCTCCTTCAATTTCACCTTTAAGATCAACTGAAACAGCTAAGCCTTCAGAAATATTAGCCTTTCCGTCATAAATAATATTATCTTCCGAATGCAGTCTTTTTAATTCTGTATCAGAATTTGTTGGTCTTCCTCTTCTAAACCTCATTTGACTTAACCTTGAGCCTTTCCTCACAACGACAGGAAAAGTACGTGGCGAGATTTCTAACCACAAATGCCCTTTATAACCATTAGGAATCTTGTCAAATTCATGACTTCCATCACAAATTAATCTAGTAAAAACATCTATTCTGCCTGTAGAGCTTTTAGGATTCGCAACAGCTATAATCCTTTCTGGAAGAGATAAGGCTTCCATTAACGGCACTAAATATACACAACCTGTTTCTAAAACGGCTCCTTCTGAAATATCAATTCTATGTAAAGCAAAATCTTTAAGTTTACGATTTACAGATCCCCCTGATGGCAAAAAACTTGCTCTAATTCTATAAGCAGTATCTCCAAGTCTTAAATCTAGGCTAGCAGGCTGTATTTGTTCATCATTAATTTCGCCTTGAGACCAAATCTCTCCATTTTCAATCATTGTTCTAATCATTTGCCCAGGCAAAACTCCTGATATCTGAACCTTTTGTCCTGGGGCACCATCAAAAGCATCGACAGTTTTTTTAGTATCAGGAAATAGATCTGGTATTTTTCTTTCGGCCATTTTATTCTTTCACTTCAATACGATCATTATAATCGTTATTATCTATTTTCTAAAAAACTATATTAATTTAGTTTAAAGGTATAAAACAGAATTTTTATAATAATTATAATGAAATTAATTACAATTAATCTAAGACCAGTTTTTTCAATCCTTGGAATTTTCCTTACAGGTTTATCTGTAACTATGCTTATACCTCCAATAGTGGATTTAATATATGGAAATAATGGATGGAGCGACTTCATTTTTAGTTCACTTATTACTGCTTTTGTTGGATTATTATTAATCCTAATATCTCGAGGAGGAGAAAAAGAGCTTACTACAAAAGGTGCATTTTTACTTGTCACATTAAGTTGGATAGTCTTGTCTATTTTTTCTTCTATACCCTTTTTAATTTCTCAAAATGTTCAAGGACTAACTGATGCTTTTTTTGAATCAGTATCAGGTTTAACAACAACTGGTTCAACAATTATTAATAATCTTGATGCTACTTCTGAAGGATTAATTATTTGGAGAAGCCTTCTTCAATGGCTTGGAGGAATTGGTATAATTGTTAGCGCAGTCTCCATTTTGCCTAATCTTGGCGTTGGTGGCATGCAATTATTTAAATTAGAAGGCTCAGATTCTGCAGAGAAACTCTTACCCAGAACTGCAAGTTTAGCCACACAAATTTCTGTTCTTTATATAATTTTATCTTCTATTTGTGCTTTTATGTATTGGTTATGCGGGTTATCAGTATTTGACTCTATCACGCATTCAATGACTACAATTGCTACAGGGGGATTTTCATCCAATTCAAATTCTATTGGGGGATTTAATAATGCCTCTCTAGAAAATGTTTGTATCCTATTTATGATACTCTCAAGCCTTCCTTTTGTTCTTTATTTAAAAGCAATAAGAGGTAAGCCAAAAGCTTTATTCATTGATGAGCAAGTTACTGGATTCTTTAAAACACTTATTTTATCAATATTAATTATTACTATCTTCCTATCCTTGAATGATAATTTTGATTTACTGTCTAGCTTTAGGAATATTGTCTTTAATGTTACTTCAATTCTAACAGGAACGGGTTACTCAACGGTAGCTTATGATGAATGGGGAACTCCAGCAATTATAGTTTTTCTTTCCATAACATTTATTGGTGGTTGTGCTGGATCTACAACATGCGGTTTAAAAGTTTTTAGACTTCAAGTCATACTTAAAAATTCTAAGCAGGTTATGAATAAACTTATAAGCCCTAATAGAGTAAGTAATCATAAATATAATGGTGAAAATTTAACATTAGAAATCGTTGAGTCAGTAATGACATTCTTATTTATATTCTTTGTTACATTTGCCGTAATTTCACTAATATTGACTTTCACTGGTTTAGATATAATTACAGCAATTTCTGCTTCAGCTACCTCTATTTCTAATGTTGGCCCAGGATTAGGTAATATTATTGGCCCATCTTATAGTTTTTCGGAAATACCAGAGTTAGCTAAATGGGTGTTATCATTTGGTATGTTGGCAGGAAGACTAGAGTTCCTTACATTTTTAGTAATTTTCAGTAGAGCCTTCTGGAAATAAAATTAATTTAGACACCATGAAATAATACCTTTTTGTGCGTGGACTCTATTTTCAGCCTCATCCCAAACGACAGAATGATTACCATCAATTACATCTTTATCAACTTCTTCGCCTCTATGTGCAGGAAGACAATGCAAGAAAATGACATCTGAAGAAGCATTAGATATTTTATTTTTATCAACTTTGTATGGACTTAATATTTTTCTTTTCTCATCATCATTATTATCATTATCTCCCATCGAGAACCATGTATCAGTAATTAAGCAATTACTGTTTTTTGATGCTTCATCTGGATTAGAAATTGAAATAATATTTGCAAAACTATCAGTAACTTCATCATCTACAGAATATTCTTTTGGAGAACTTATTCTTAATTCAAAATCTAGAATTTTGGCAGCATCTATCCAACTATTAAGCATGTTATTTGCAGGGCCAAACCAAGTAAAAATTTTATCTTCAATTGAACCACTCTTTTCTTGAACGGTAATTAAATCTGCTAAAACCTGACAAGGATGAGACTTATCAGTTAAACCATTGATTACTGGAATTGAAGAATTTTCCGAAAACTTTTCAAGAGTTGAATGTTTATTTGTTCTCAGCATAACAATATCAACATATCTAGAGATCACCCGAGCAGTATCTTCAATTGTCTCCCCTCTGCCTAACTGCATATCAGACATGCTTGCATAAATTGTATTGCCTCCTAGCTGATACATGGCGGTTTCAAAAGAAAATCGTGTTCTGGTAGAAGGTTTTTCAAAAATTGTGGCTAAAATTTTATTTTCTCCGCAATTATCAGAATCCACAGATCCTTTTCCGAGATCTTTAGAAGAATTTTTTCTTTCAAGACAATCTTTAATTAAGGAATTAAGCCCATCCTTATTAAACTGACTTAAGTCAATAAAATCTTTTTTTGTTTGTGTCATTTCTTATTATATTTCTAATCATCTAAATTTTCTAGAGTGATATTTAACAGATTAAAAAACTCTTCAATTTCAGATTTTCCTATATTTAATGGTGGTAAAATTCTTAATACATTGTTTCCGGCAGGAACAAGTAGTAATCCGTTTTTTAATGCTTCTTCAGAAATCTTTCCATTATCAGCCAAACATTCAATACCTATCATGAAACCCTGGCCTTTTATCGAAGCTATTTTATTACCATGCTTCTTTATTAGATCATTAATACCTTCGATAAGAAGGTCTGAGAGATTCTCAACATTAGATAACAGATTTTCTTCATATAAAACTTCCAAAACCTTACTAGCTATTGAACTACATAAAGGATTTCCTCCAAAAGTTGATCCGTGACTTCCGTTACTCATTGCTTCTGAAACATTATTTGTAGTTAAGATAGCTCCAATTGGAAGTCCAGCGCCCAAGGCCTTAGCAATTGTAACAATATCAGGAGAGACTCCCGACCATTCATAAGCAAATAATTTTCCTGTTCTCCCGAGACCACACTGAACTTCATCTAATATCATAAGAAGATTATTTTCGTCACATAGCTCTCTAATCTTTAATAAAAAATCTTCAGGAATTATATTTATTCCGCCTTCACCTTGAATTGGCTCAATAAGAATAGCAGCAGTTTTGTTTGTTATATTTTTTTTAAGTTCAGCTTCATCAACTTCAATTTTAATAAATCCTTTAGGTATAGGACCAAACCCTTCGATGTGTTTTGGGTTGGAGCTTGCCGCAATTGTTGCTAATGTCCTTCCGTGAAATGAATCTTTAAAGGTTATTATTTCATTTCTTTCTGAATTATTTGCATAATGAAATCTTCTGGCAATTTTAATAGCCCCCTCTACTGCCTCAGCACCTGAATTACAAAAGAAAGCTTTATCAGCAAAACTTAATTCACATAATTTTTTTGCTAGCTCTTCTTGTTCAGGAATTGAGTAAAGATTCGACACATGCCATATCTTTTCAACATTATCTTTTAATGCAGCATTTATTTTGGGATGATTATGGCCCAAAATATTTACTGCTATTCCTGCAGAAAAATCTAGATACCTTTTCCCATCTTTATCAACTAGCCAAGCACCTTCGCCGTTAGAAAAAGATACTGGGTATCTTTTATATGTATCCATAAGATAATTACTCATTTTAGCCTCAAAAAGTTAAAAAGACATAGACAATACTCTCTCTTACTCTGTATTTATTAAGTCTTCAACCTCCAACCGCTTTTAAATAAGTAATGGTTAATAATAATTAATATTAAATTTAGAGCTGTTAAAAATATTGCACCATAAAATAAATCTCCGTCAGCTACGCCAACAAAGCCATATCGAAAGCCATCGATTACATAGAAAAAAGGGTTGTATTCTATAAGAAAAAAAGCAAAATCAGGCATACGTTTAACCGAATAAAATGTTCCCGATAAGAAAGAAAGAGGAACAATAATAAAATTAGTAATAGTGCCTAAATGATCAAATTTTTCAGCCCATATACCAGTTATTATTCCTATTGATGAAAGCAATAGAGAGCCAGAAATACCATAAAAAAAGATAGCCCAAATATTCTCAAACCTGAAATTGACAAAAAAATCCATACAAAGTATCGCTCCCGCAGCAACAACAATACCTCTCGTTATTCCTCCTAAAGAAATAGCAATATTTAATTCTACCTCTGCAATTGGTGGCATTAAAATATCTACAATGTTTCCTTGTATCTTTGATATTAGAAGTGATGAAGAAGTATGAGCAAATGCTTGTTGGAGTACCGACATCATTATTAATCCTGGCGCTAAGAATTCAATGAAAGGAGCTCCGTTAATATCCGGCCTTAAATCCCCTAAAGCAACTATAAATATAGTCATAAATAATAATGAAGTAGCAATAGGAGCGGCAATGGTTTGAAAAAAAATTTTCAAGAAACGATTCACTTCTTTTTTATATAATGTCCACATTCCATACCAATTAATCTTTCCTGGAACTCGCGGTCGTCTCCATTGGTAATTCTCATCTTCATTCATATTAAAAGCTTTCGTATTAAGTCTATAATAAGAGTCTTTGTTTAAAATAAAATAAATTATTCACAAATTTTTATAACTATATCTTGTATCACATAGATTTTTGACATACCATATATACATAAAGTGAGGGATTTTAGATATGGCATGGACAGATGACAGAGTTGAAGTGTTAAAAAAATTATGGGCAGAAGGTTTAAGCGCAAGTCAAATTGCAAGAGAACTTGGAGATGTAACTAGAAATGCTGTCATAGGTAAAGTTCATAGACTTGGATTAGCAGGAAGAGCGAGTCCAACAAAACCAAAAAGTAGACTTCGTCATAGAGATCATGACTCTTATTCAGATTCATCATACCCAGGAAGTTCAAGGTCAAGATTAAATGATGCTATTGAACCATTGGTTATGCCGGAGCCAGCTGTAACAGCTGACGGTGAACCTATAAATATTCTTTCATTAAATGAGAAAGTTTGCAAATGGCCAATAGGAGAACCAGGCGAAGATGATTTTCGGTTTTGCGGGAATAATAAAATTAGCGGATCACCCTATTGCACTGAGCATACTAAAGTTGCATACCAACCTTTAGAAAATAGAAAGAGGAAAAATAAATTCGTTAATAAGAAGAAACCACTACCTAAAGTTAATAATTTTTAGATTTATTCAAATATATCTTAAAATCTAGAAAGTAGTTTCATTCTCAACTTCAGTCTTTTCTTGACC
>CAZLAN010000071.1:0-6701 GCA_964557485.1 uncultured Rhodobiaceae bacterium
TTAATAGAATCAACAGGACCTTTTTCATTTTATGCTAAGGAAATTGTTGCATTGGCATATTTCAGGGATAATAATTATTTTGAATCGTCAAAAAAATTTAATGAAATAGCAAATGATGCAGCTTCACCTAAAAGCGTTGCTTCTAGAGCCAAGATTTTTGCTGACCAAATATCGAGTTACAATAAGATTAAATAAAATGTATAGATCTTTACTTATTATATTAATTATTCCTTTCTTAATTTCTTGTGAATCTTCAAATGGTCTTTTTGGAGGAAAAGATATTGATAAAGATAGAATTAAAGGAGATAGAATATCCATTCTTAATCTAAGAAAAAATCTTGTTTCTGATCCTCAAACTTTACAAAGTAATATAGCGCTCCCAAAATCGTATAATAATTCCAGTTGGTCTTATCCAGGAGGATCATTGGATAATGCATTACAAAATATATCTGGTCCAAATTCTTTGAACAAGCATTGGAGTTTAAAATTAGGATCAGGTTCAACTAAAACAGCATACTTAATTTCCATGCCCATTATCGCGGATGGAAAAATATTTTCATTATCCTCTGATGCCAGAGTTAATGTTTTTGATCTAAATAAAAAAAATAAAATATGGAATAAAAATTTAACTATTAAGAAAGAGAATAAAAAAGAAGGATTTGGAGGCGGTTTATCTTATTCTGAAGGAATTATTTATGTATCTACTGGATTCGGTAAAGTTTATGCTTTTAACGCTGATTCAGGAGATACTTTATGGGAAAGAAATCTTCGTATTCCTAGTAGATCTTCACCAATAGTTTATGAAACTTTTGTTTTTGTAATGACTCATGATAATCAACTTTTTGCAATTGATAAAGAATCTGGGGAGGTTATGTGGACGCATAGAGGAATTATCGAATCTGCTACAATATTATCATCAACATCGATAGCAGCTAAAGATGGTTTAATTTTTGTTCCATACTCATCTGGTGAGATATATGCAATAAGACCTATTAATGGGTCAGTTATTTGGAATGATTCACTATCTCGAACTGGATCATCAACTTCACTTTCAGAAATAAATTCTATAACTGCTAGACCAATAATTGATGATGGTAAATTAATCAGCGTTAGTCATGCAGGAAGAATGGTAGCGATAGATATTTCAACTGGTGAAAGAGTTTGGACTATGGATATGTCTAGCACTGAAACACCTTGGATTTCAGGAGATTGGTTATTTGTTTTAACTACAAATGCAGAATTAGTATGCATATCTAAACGCTCAGGGAAGATAAGGTGGGTTACTCAGCTAAAAATGTATAAGAATGAAGAAAAGAAGAAAAACCCTATACAATGGAGTGGACCTGTAATGGTATCCGGCAAACTTCTTTCAATTTCTTCAGATGGGAAAGCTATATGGGCCTCTCCTTCTGATGGCGAATTAATTAAAACTGAAAAAATTTCTGGATCCAGTTATTTACCTCCTATAGTAGTAGACGAAACAATTTATGTTTTGAACGATAATGGAGATCTAACAGCTTATAAATAAGCTAAAGTTTAAATGTCGTGACTAAAACAATAGCAATTATTGGAAGGCCTAATGTAGGCAAATCCACTCTATTTAATAGATTAATAGAGAAAAAAATAGCTATTGTGGGTAATGAACCTGGAGTAACTAGAGATTTTATAGTTGAAGGTTATGAGGATAAGGGAATTAATTTTAAGCTAATTGATACAGCTGGAATTCATGAATCTAATAAAAAAGGATTATCTAAAATTTTAAGAGAAACTTCTAAGGCGGCAATTGAAAGATCAGATATTTTAATATTTCTTTTGGATGTTAGAGAAGGTATTACATCTGATGATTTATACCTCTCCAAACTTATAAGAAAAAGCGGAAAGGAAATTATTTTGGTTGCAAATAAATGTGAAACTCCAAAACAAGATGATGATGCCTTGGAGTTACACTCATTAGGATTTGGTACTCCAATTCCTATATCTGCTGAACATAATAGAGGAATAAGTGACCTAAAATCAGAAATTTATAAATTAGGAAAAAAAATAGAATTAGATTTGACAGAAGAAGCAAAAGATATTTTGGTTCAAAAAATATCTATTCTGGGTCGCCCTAACTCAGGGAAATCAACTTTGACTAATTTCTTTATCCAAGAGAGGCGACAATTAGTAGGAGAGGAATCAGGCCTTACACGTGATGCAATATCTCTAGATTTCAGATGGTTAAATAAGGATTATGTTATAATTGATACACCTGGCTTAAGAAGAAAATCTAAAATTGACGATAAAATAGAAAAAAAATCTACTAAAAATAGTTTGAAATCTGTCGAAAATTCTGACATTTCGATATTAATGGTTGACGCATTGCTTGGTTTTGATAAACAAGATCTTAATATTGCCAACTTTATAGAAGATAAAGGAAAGCCCTTTATTATTGCTGTTAATAAGTGGGATTTAATAAAGAATAAAAGAAGTAAAAAAAGCAAAATTGTTGAAAAAATTAACAGTTCGTTGTCTCAATTTAGAGAAGTTAATACAGTCTTTATTTCTTCAAATTATGGGAAAGGTTTAGATGAGTTAATCATAAAGGTAAATGAGGTGATTGATATAACTAAGTTATCTTTATCAACAAATAATCTAAATTCATTTTTAGAAGAGATTATATCCTCTCATGCTCATCCAAATATTAATGGAAGAGCTTTAAGGTTTAAATATATAACTCAAGTCAGTAAAAGCCCCTTAACATTTGTTATATTTTCAAATAGACCTAATTCAATTTTAGATTCTTATAAAAGATATATAAGCAATAATTTAAGAAAAGAATTTGGATTGGATGGAGTTCCAATAAAAATTATGTATAGAAAAAGTGAAAACCCATATCATAATAAAACTTAGAGCAGTTGGTTAATTTTGCCGAACTTAATTTTTTTACTTACAAAACCCTTAATAATATTTTTAGCAATTACTTGTGGGTTTTCTAATTTTGAGCTTTTTACTCCAGGAATAATTTTTTTTCTTAATGATGTATTCATTCTAGGCGGATAACAAGCATACACCCCAATCTCATGTAGGGATACTTCTTGGGCCCATATCGTAATTAATTTATTTAAACCTTCTTTACTAACTGAATATGGAATATGAAAAGGTTTATTAGTTTTTGTCTCTTTGTCTAAAATAAATAAGGCTTTTCCATTTTTGGATAATTTAAGCAATTGTTCAAAAGATCTTATGAGTCTATAATTAGTAGTTAAATTTGTTTTAATTATTTTTTCCCAAATATCTGGTTTTACATGAGAAATAGGCGTTAATTCATTTGTTATAGCTGCATTAGATAATAAAAAATCTAATTTCCCCCATTTCTTATTTATTTCAAAGCCTAAGTTATCGATTGCGTCAGAATCATTCAAATCGAGAGGTACAATAGTACAATCTACTCCTAGTTTTTTTATTTCGTCATATAGTTCCTCTAATGCTCCTACAGTTCTAGCAACAAGAATTGTTTCAATACCTTTTTTAGCTAATTCTAGCGATAGAGATCTTCCTAAACCTCTAGATGCTCCTGTAATAAGAGCAACTTTGTTTATGAATTCTTTCTTCATAAATTAAATTTAACTTTCATTTTCAGACAATAAAGATAATTGTTCTTGAACTTTCTCACTTTCATAATCGTTTAATGGAGTTGGATAATCACCTGTAAAACAATGATCTGTATATTCAGGATTCTTTTCATTCCTCCCATTTTTATATCCCATAGCTTTATAAAGGCCATCCAGAGAAAGAAAACCTAAGCTATCCGCTCCAATATATTTACACATTTCTTCTAAGTCTTTACTAGATGCAAGTAATTGTTCAGTTTCCGGTGTGTCAATTCCATAAAAATCAGGAAATTTAATGGGCGGGCAACCAATTCTCATATGAATTTCCGCTGCTCCAGCCTCTCTCATAAGTTCAACAATTTTTACCGATGTGGTACCTCTAACAATACTATCATCAATTAAAACAACTTTTTTATTCTTAATAGACCCTCTATCTGGATTGTGCTTTAATTTAACTGAAGATTGTCTATTGGATTGTGTAGGTAAAATAAATGTTCTTCCGACATAATGATTTCTAATTATAGAAAGTTCGAAAGGTATTCCAGATGATTCCGAATAACCTAGTGCTGCAGGTACGCCAGAATCCGGAACCGGGACAATTATATCAGCATTAGCAGGACATTCTTTAGCAAGCTCTTTTCCAAAAGATTTTCTACACTCGTAAACTGATTTACCGCCAAGAATAGAATCTGGTCTAGAAAAATAAATATATTCAAAAATACATGGCCTGGATTTTGAGTTTGGGAAAGGTTTTATACTTTCTTCGCCATCTTCAGTTATAACTACAATCTCTCCAGGTTCAATCTCTCTAATAAATTTTGCACCAATTATGTCCAATGCACAAGTTTCTGAAGCTAAAATTTTTGCCCCATCTAATTCACCCATTACAAGTGGCCTTATTCCAAATGGATCGCGTGCTCCGATTAGTTTCTTATTAGTAAGAACAACAAGGCCCCATGCGCCAGATATTTTTAATAAAGCATCAACTAAACGATTTAATGTTCTATCTGCATCAGATCTAGCTACAAGTTGCAAGATTGTTTCAGTGTCAGATGTAGATTGAAAAATTGAACCTTTTTTTATCAATTCATCTCTTAACGACAGTGCATTTGTGATATTTCCATTGTGCGCTATTGCGAATCCTCCTCCCCATAAATCTGCAAAAAAAGGTTGAATATTTCTTTGAATTGTTGCTCCTGTTGTAGAATATCTGTTATGCCCAACAGCGCTCTTACCATTTAGTCTCTTCATAATGATTTGATTTGTAAAATTATCGCTAACAAGACCTGAGTGTCTTTCAGAAATAAATTTACCCCCATCAAATGTAACTATTCCTGCTGCTTCTTGTCCTCTATGTTGTAGCGCATGTAGACCTAAGGCTGTCAAAGCAGCGGCATCTTCATGTCCATACACCCCAAAAACACCGCATTCTTCATGAAGTTTATCATCGTCAAGAGGTTTATTGTTCATCAATTTGACCCGTTTCGCCTACACTATCAATTTTTTTTGATTCTATTAATGTATTGATATTAAAGAAATCGAAATTTTCAGTTATTATTAATGATATATCTTCAATAAAAGGTAGTAGTTTTGAATTTTTAGCTATCTCAGGAAAAGAACTTTTTTCATTTGGAAGGAGAGTATAAATATACAATATACAAGCAAGAGCAATAATTCTTAAAATTCCAAAAATAAAACCTAGTATTTTATCTAAGTAGCTGATTGAGGAGGATTTAAATATTTTCATTATTGGGATTGATATTATTCTCCAAATTAAGAGAGTTATAATAAATATTGTAGAAATTGCCACTATATCTCTTAAAGAATCATTATTTATTATTTTCTCTAAAGGTATAGAAAAAATTGGCATAAATGCCTTTATATTTATGAATGCTACAACCCAACCTAATAAAGCCAAAAACTCTTTAAAGAAACCCTGAAATAAAGCTAAAGATCCCGAAATTACCATCGAAAAAATTAAAATGAGATCAATTAAATTGTTGTCCATGCCTATCCCATATGATGAATATTATAAATAAGGCTTAAATGATTAAATTTCTACATATTTGTTTTATAAATTTATTTTATTATTTGAATTACCATGAATAAATTGAATAACATTTGGGTTATCAGTTTTTTCTATTGAATATTTATCACCTTCCCAAATAATTCTTCCTTCATGTAACATATGTATTTTATCGGATATTGTTCTTGCGCTTACCATATCATGAGTAATTGTTAAAGATGTTGCTCCAATATCTCTAACTATCTCTAATATTAATTTATTTATTACATCTGCACTTATTGGATCAAGACCAGTCGTTGGTTCATCAAAAAAAATAATATCAGGTTCTATTGCTATAGCTCTAGCTAGAGCTACTCTTTTTTGCATTCCTCCAGATAACTCTGATGGATATAGATTTGAAATGGTTTCGTCTAAACCAACCTTTTCTAAATTATTAATTGCATTATTTAAACAAATTTTTTTATTTTTACCTTTTTGAATATGATAGAAACTTACATTTTGCCATATTCTTAAACTGTCAAATAAAGCGCCTCCTTGAAAAAGCATCCCAATTTTTATTTTATTTAGTGATTTAAATTTTCCTCTATTAAAAATAACATTACTACCTACTTCAATACTTCCTTCATCAGGAGTAATTAAACCTAAAACGCATTTTATTAGTACAGATTTACCTGTACCTGATCTACCAATTATTACTGAAGAACTTCCTTTTTCTATATCAAGGTTAATTCCGTTAAGAATATTTTTTTTGTCAAAAGATTTATGAAGATTAACGATTTTTATCATTATATTAAGTAAAAAATAAGTTAGTCATTATATAATTTGAAGCGAGAATTAATACTGATGAAGACACTACTGCATTAGTTGTTGCCCTTCCTACACCTTGTGCGCCTCCTTTAGAATGAAATCCTTGATAGCATCCCATTAAAGTTATTAATAATCCAAATACTGAAGCTTTTATAATACCTGAAGTCACATCAGATATTTCAAGAAAATTTATAGTGTTCTGCATATAAACACTTCCATTAAACTCTAAACTTTGGACTCCAATAAACCATCCTCCCATTATTCCAATTATATCAGCA